>CAKZLG010000060.1 GCA_937125035.1 uncultured Maribacter sp.
CCCCTCGGCGCATTCTGACCTTATTGAAATGCCCGTCAACAAAGAAACGATACTCTTCTTGCCATTCCATGGCACTGCCCTCTTGGGTCGATCCTTCAAAACTACCTGCCATCCGTACCAGCGTCCATGTTTGATCCATCATCTGGGGCTCCGGGTTGGGGGTATCCACGTCATTCCCGGAACAGGAAACGAACACGGTGGCGGCAAGCACTAAAAACATGAAAAAGACCCTCATAGGTACTTTTTTCTTTAAGTTACGAAAAAACGGCAATGGTTGCGTGAAATGAGCCCTTTTTTTAATAACGTACGCTCCCCTTCAACGCCTTTGCAGTGTAAAAACCACCTCATCATCCGCAATGTTGGGCTCATCCACATAAATAAGCTTTAGTACATCACCCTTTACAAGAAAGGTATACGCTTCGTCCGGCCCAAATAGGAGTTTATCTTCCATACCTTCATAGGCATGGATGCCCTGCTCTTTAAAGAAGACGTCATTGCCGGTATGTTCTACGGTCACAGCGTCCCGATCAATATCAAATAACAGCGTTGTTGCGCCAAAATCAGTATCCTCATCAAAAAAACAAAAACAAGAGACATTGGTGAGCTGCCATGCCCCGTTGAGCATTGTGTCTCCGTCAAAAGTGGCCCTATCTTCCTTGTCCTTAGAACAAGAAAGGATCAACAGGGTATATGCCAATAGTAGTGATCTTTTGTCCATAACCATCATTATTTGAGTTGTTTTCAGTGAACAGGTGGCGTTATTGGGTCACCACCAACACAAAATAGTTCTTTTTGCCCCGTTGCAGGAGCACATACTTTTCATTGATAAGGTCAGCTACCGTGATTAGATGATCTTCCCTTACTTTTTCCTTATTGACGGAAATGGCATTTTGCTTCAGTTCCCTACGGGCCTCCCCATTGCTGCCTAAAAACTGTGTTTGTGCGGATAGGGCGGCAATCATATCCATACCATTTTCCAAAGCTGACCGGGGCACCTCCGCCTGTGGCACTCCCTCAAAAACATCCAGAAAGGTTTTCTCGTTCAATCCCTTCAAATCTTTGGAGGTGGACTTTCCAAAGAGAATGGTACTGGCCTTGAGGGCATTTTCAAATTCGTCCTTGGAGTGCACCATCACAGTAATTTCCTCTGCCAGTCTCTTTTGCAAGCGGCGCTCGTGCGGGGCCTCACTATGCTGTAGGATAAGTTGTTCTATTTCTTCCTTTGCAATAAATGTGAAGATCTTAATATATTTCTCGGCATCGGTGTCCGAGGTATTCAACCAGTATTGGTAAAAGGCATAGGGGGATGTGCGATTGGCATCCAACCAAATATTGCCACTTTCCGTTTTTCCGAATTTAGTGCCGTCCGCTTTAGTAATGAGCGGACAGGTCAATGCAAAACCCTTACCATTGCCTATGCGGCGTATGAGCTCCGTACCCGTGGTGATATTGCCCCATTGATCGCTTCCGCCCATCTGTAGGGTACATTGGTGCTCTTTGAACAAATGCAGAAAATCATAGCCCTGCACCAGCTGGTACGTGAACTCCGTAAAGGACATGCCCTCTTTGGCTTCGGCAGACAGCCTCTTTTTTACGGAATCCTTGGCCATCATGTAGTTCACGGTAATATGCTTGCCCACATCGCGGATGAAGTCCAGAAACGAGAAATCCTTCATCCAGTCGTAATTGTTCACCAAGACCGCAGCGTTCTCCGAGGTGCCATCAAAGTCCAAAAATCGGGATAGCTGTTCCTTCAAGGCCCTTTCATTATGCCTAAGGGTCTCCTCATCCAACAAATTTCGCTCTGCGGATTTTCCAGAGGGATCCCCGATCATACCTGTGGCACCCCCAATAAGTGCAACGGGCCTATGGCCGGCCAATTGAAAATGGCGCAACATCATAACACCCACCAAGTGGCCTATATGAAGTGAGTCCGCCGTGGGGTCAATGCCCACATACGCGGACCTCATCTGCTCCATTAAGTGCTCTTCCGTGCCCGGCATGGCATCGTGAAGCATGCCCCTCCATTTCAATTCCTTTACAAAGTTCAACCCCATTTTTGTTGTTTTCTTTATATTGTCTGCAAATATAAACGTAATTCCGGGTGTGTGCCATGCCAGGGCAAAAGGATTTTATATTGCAGTAATGCCTACATTTGAAGTATGGTTTTAGTCACGGGGGGAACGGGTCTTGTAGGTTCCCATTTGCTTTTGCACTTGGTACGGACGGGCACTTTGGTCAGGGCACTCTATAGAACAGAGCGCACCTTGCCTAAGGTGCTCAAGGTCTTTGGGTATTACGCGGACGACGCCAAAACATTATTTGACCAAATCACTTGGGTGCAGGCGGATATTTTGGACATCCCCGCCATGGAAAGTGCCTTTGAGGGCGTGGAGCACGTCTACCATGCCGCGGCGCTCATTTCCTTTGACCCCCGAAACTTTTCCAAACTGCAAAAAATCAACGGGGAGGGCACCGCCAACGTGGTGAACCTTTGTTTGGCCCACGGCATCAAAAAACTGTGCCATGTAAGCACCATAGGCACCATTGGCAATGCCTTGAACGGTGAATTGGCCAATGAGGAAACGGAGTGGGCCCCACAACACGCCAACGTATACGCCGTCTCAAAATATAAGGCCGAGATGGAGGTATGGCGAGGGTGCCAAGAAGGATTGAAGGCGGTCATCATCAACCCAGGTGTTATTCTAGGCCCCGGTTTCTGGACCTCGGGAAGTGGTAAATTCTATGAAGTGGCCTTCAAGGAAAAAGGATTTTACCCTCCCGGGGGAACAGGTTTCGTGTCCGTGGACAATGTGGTGGCCAGTATGATGGCCTTAATGGCCGCCGATATAGACAATGAACGTTTCATCTCTGTGGATGAAAACCTTACCTACGGCGCTTTACTGGGGCAATTGGCCCGCACTCTGGGAAAAAGGCCTCCCACCCATCAATTGAAATATTGGCAATTGCGCTTGGTGCAGTTCTTTGATTGGTGCTTGTCCCCTGTTCTAGGGAAGGAACGCAGGGTTACGGCAGATACCATTTATGGGCTAAAGAACCGGTCTGATTACGACAACACCAAACTTAGAAATAGCTTGGACATTGCCTTCGTTCCCTTGGATGAAACGTTGCAGTTCAGTTGCCATTGCTATATGAAAGAGTTGGGTTGAGATTTAACTCCCTATCATTACTTTTCCAGGGTATTGGATCTTTTATCCAAGGCGCTTTGCGCCTTTATGCTATCCTTGATTTTTTTTTGTTGGTTCATGAACTCAGACTCCTCCGTGATCAGCTCCTCCACCCGCGAGTACAGCGCCTCATATTCCGCAGGCTGGGAGGCGTAGTACCTATCACTGGTCACGAATTGCGCGCTATCTATTCTGTATTTTTCAAAAACGTACTGGGTGGGCTCAATGCCGTGCTCCCTGAGCTTACCCAGATTGGTGGTCTTTGCGGCGTTCATCACGGCCATATCCTTAATGACCAGCACCATGGTATCTTTTGGAATAAGATTTTCCGGGGGGTCTATGAGATGCTCCCCACAACTCCAGAACA
>CAKZLG010000061.1 GCA_937125035.1 uncultured Maribacter sp.
GTACGTAGGGCCATCGAAAATATACCAAAGAATTACCCAACCACTAATTTTACCACTAAAGGATATTACCGCGACTATCAAAAAGATAGTTTGGGCTATGTAAACCTCAATGAAGCTTTATTACAGGTCTTTGATTCTGGATTTGATGCAATAGATACGGCGACTACAAAAACACGAATTTATGATTATGTGCAAAATCAAACTTTTAGGAGGGATACTTTGGCAGATGATGCTTACAATTATAGCAATTGGCATAAGACTATAAATAATGCTTATCTAGCTCCTTATAACGGTAACGAGTTTCAAATTCTTCGCGTTCATGATCCCATCAGAAATTATAAACTAAATAGTTTTGATTTCATAAATAATATTAGTGAAAAAGATATTCTGAAGAATCATTCATTTAAAAAAATGAAGGATACTTATTTAGACGGAGAACGGTTATATACAATACAAGTAAAAAAAGCGCATCCAAATTACTCTGCATTGGGTATTATGTATATCGCAAAAAGGGACTTTGCTATTCATAAATTAGTTTATAGTGTATATGATGACCGTAGCCCCAATAATAATGGAATACTGGAAGCTCTGGGTATAAAAGGAAAATTGATCTTTGAGGTTTCTATTGAGTATAATAGAGGTGTTACGGATAAGATGTATCTTAATTATATTTCTTTTCATAACACGTTTCGTTTAGCAAAGCCTCCTAAATTCAAAGTTGAATATTTAATGGTTTTAGCAGAAGAAAGAGCTTTTTCCCTTCATTTTAATAATAGGTTGGGAATTGGTACTAGTGCAGCTAGTAATTATTGGTATGAATTTAAATTTAAGAACGAAAAGATTAAGTTTAAGCGTATTGACACAAAAACGGATAGTGTAGTAAAACTTTATCCTTCAATGAGCGAAAAATCTTTGAACAATATGTTTAGAGAATTGGTTACAATGAGTAATAAAAGGCTAGAAATAGGAACAGTATTAAATTATAAAGTAACCGGATTACAGGATATTGATGGAAATTTTTTAAATATTTGGACCTATAAGGATTATGATCAGTTCCGCGAATTTTTTGTGCAAGAGGTAGAACACGCCTATGACCATCCTCCAATGGAGATACTAATGGATAAACGGCGACCAATTTTTGATAATCAGCCAATTATAAAACCTGATAATTTCAAGGACTATTGGATGAACACCCCTCTTAAAACTTTAAAAGAATAACGGCATGATATCTAAATTACATATTGGCTGCCTCTGTTTATTTTTTAATTGCATAGGTATGTTTGCCCAAGACCAGGAATTTTTCCGAGGAAAGGTGTTGGATCAAAAAACAGGGGAACCCGTGGTCTTTGCCACAGTTCGTATTTTGGGACAGGCCAAAGGGGTCATCACCAATATGGACGGCAGTTTTAGATTGCCCCTTGAGTACCGGGAAGCCGGCGAGTCCATTGCCATTTCTTCCATGGGTTACGAGAAAAAGGAGTATGAGCTTCAGCGCTTGTCACCCAAGGAAATCAATATCATTTATTTGGCCCAAGGGGTCTTTGATCTATCAGAGGCCGTGGTAAGGGCAAAGGATAAAAGGAGGCGCTTAAGCGCTCGGCGGATAGTGCAAAAAGCCATTGAATCGATTCCTGGTAATTATCCAACAACCTCTTTTTCCACCATTGGATATTACAGGGATTACCAGTTCAATGAAGGTGACTACATTAATTTGAACGAAGGAATAATGGAGGTTTACGATCAAGGCTTTGATCAATTGGACGATGCAACTTCTGAAATTCAAGTGTTAAATTTTGGATTGAACACGGATTTCAAGCAGGATTCAATGGCACGATCCGCTTACGATTATGATAACTATAAGAAAATCATTAAGAAAGCCTATTTAAGGGCCTATGGTGGCAATGAGTTTCGGATTTTGAGAATTCATGATGCTATTCGAAATTATAATGTTTTCTCCTATGACTATATTAAAATTTTAAAAAATGATTTAATAAAAAATCACAACTTTATCAGAAGTGCCGATTCTTATAGTGATAATGAAGCACTCTATGGGATTAAATTTTGGCAAATACACCTAAATTATAGAGCTCATGGAGAAATTTTCATATCCAAGAAAGATTTCTCTATTCATAGATTGGAGTATACAATGTATGATGCCAAAAGGACGAACAAAGAGAAGGAAAAAAACAAACATGGGCACAAACAGAAAGTAATCTTTGATATTATGACGGAATACCGTAGGACCAACAATAAAATGTATTTGAATTATATCTCTTTCCACAACAGCTTTGAAGTAAGGAAACCACCAAAATTTGCAGTGGATTCTACTTTGGTCAATATGCCAGGGGGTTACTACACGCTCTATTTTAACAATCCCGTGGATTCCGCCTCTGCCATAAATCCTAAAAATTATGATATCATTTACCAAAAAAGAAAGTTTAAAATTGATAAAATAGAAGTGTTTACAGATTCAATCAGGTTGTACGGTGATCCAGCATTTAAACAGATTCTGTACAATACCCGAGGGGAAATAGCTACTTTGACCAATAAGGGGAAAAATGCTGAAGCACAACAGATGTTTGAATTAGGTGTTGACAATGTCATGGACGTCTATGGCAATCTTGTTAATGAACCTGATATTTATGAATACCAACAATTTAGAGAGTTCTTTACGCAACGTATAAAACCAGATAATAGAGCCCCTTTTGACGGGCAGTTCATGGACAGGGAAAAACCCATTTTTAATGATCAGCCCATGATCAAGCCTGATGATTACAGGGAGTATTGGATGAACACACCCCTGAGTGAATCCATAAATTAAAAGGTATGAAAAAAAAGGATGGCAAGTGGCATTGCTTCTATTTCTATGGGTCATGGGCGCTGTTACAGCACAACAAAGGGATTATCTTTTTGGGCAATTGGTAGATGCCACCCAATATGAGGCCATACCTTTTGCCACTATTCGCCTTAAGGGTCAAACTTTGGGCGTTATCTCTAATGTAGATGGCACTTTCAAGATACCCTTGTCCTTCAAGGAGTCTGGTAATGTGCTTGAGATTTCCTGTCTGGGCTATGAAACCTTGCTTTTGGAAGTTGAAACCCTAAAAGAAGACCAACCCAATATCATTACATTGAAAGCCAATGCCCTCGAGCTTGCTGAGGCCGTGGTAACTGCAAAATTGAAGAGGCTCAGTGCACAGCAGATCGTAAAGTTTGCAGTAAACGGTATTCCCCAAAATTATCCTCAAGACCCTTTTGGCCTGGTGGGTTATTATCGAGATTATCAAATAAAGAACAAGCAGTACAACAATCTCAATGAGGCCCTTATCAGAGTTCGGGATGGTGGATTTGGACTGCAGGATAATGACGGTAACACCTATCAAATCTTCCAGTACAACAGTAATAGGGATTTTGACATGGACAAGTGGGCAAAAATGCCCTATGATTATAAAAACAAACAAAAGATTGTGCCCCACGCAAGGTTGGAGAATAATAGTGGTAATGAGCTTCTCACGCTTTTTGCTCATGACGCCGTTAGAAATTTTGGCAAGGAATCTTTTTCCTATATTGATTATATGCCCATTGATTTTGTGGAGAATCATGGGTTTAAACTACTTGGCCAGATAAATTATAATAAGGAAAGCGTTTACCAAATAAGCTTTGTTTTCAACAATAGTAGCTATACTGCAACAGGAGACATCTATATCGCCACGGAAGACTTTGCCATTGTGAAATTGGATTATTTACTCTACCGAAAAAATGATATATCCGTGGATAAGGCCATTATCAATCCGCTGGAACGATATTCCAACGGGTTTAAAAGGACAGATGGGATGCTTTTATACCGCATTCAAACAGAGTATAAAAGAGGTATCAAAAATAAGATGTTCTTGAATTTCATATCGTTTTATAACAAGATGTTGGTCCAAAGGCCAGCAGCTTTTGCATCTAAGTTTGCTGTGGATTTATCAGATGGATCTTTCAAAATAGTTTTGAACAATCCACCTGCTCATATGGATAAGATAAAATTGAGGGATTTTCGGATAAAGTATAATAATATTTCAATACCCTTAGAGGAATTTTGGTACAGGGATGACGAACGTATTTTTGTTCTTTGTCCTCATTTTGGGTATCAAAGAACTTCGAAAATTTTAAAGGAACTTTTTGAGGAACGCAATGATCTGCTCGTCTCTGGCCTCACCTATACGTATAGAAATATAGAGGATGACTTCGGAAATAAGCTAGACGAAAGAAAAGAGGAGTACATTCACCAGTACAGGGAGTTCTTCGTACAAGAGGCCACTTTAGGGCCTGTCCTGATTACTGAAAATGACCAAATGACAAAAAACCTTCCCTTGGATAGTGAAGATCAGCCCATAAGCAAGAACAAAGAAGGCCAAACCTACTGGATGAACAGCCCTCTGCCCAACCTGAAGCAATAAAAAAAAGGCCTTGAATGATAAATTCAAGGCCTTTTATAGCAACAATTAATTTCACTTCCTTAAACTTTGGCAGATTTTACCGTTTTCACGATTCTTCCTGCTATCTTGTAGGGATCACCATTGGAAGCAGGTCGTCTATCTTCCAACCATCCTTTCCAACCACTCTCCACGGTAGCAATGGGTATGCGGATAGAAGCGCCACGATCAGAGATGCCATAAGAGAAATCATTGATGGAAGCCGTTTCGTGAAGACCTGTCAAACGTTGGTCGTTGAACTCACCATACACAGCAATGTGCTCCTTGACCACAGGTCTAAAAGCTTCACATATTTTTTCATAAACGTCTTTTGAACCGGCCGTTCTAAGGGTAGTGTTGGAGAAGTTGGCATGCATGCCCGATCCGTTCCAGTCCATGTCTTTTCCAAGGGGTTTTGGGTGGTATTCAATGTAGTAACCATAGGATTCCGTTAGCCTATCCAATAAATAACGGGCTACCCATAGTTCATCACCGGCCAATTTGGCTCCTTTGGCGAACAATTGAAACTCCCATTGTCCACAGGCAACCTCTTGGTTGATGCCTTCAAAATTAAGGCCTGCGGCAATACAGAGGTCAGCATGTTCTTCCACAATATCACGGCCGTGGGTATTTTTACCGCCAACGGAGCAATAGTACATGCCTTGGGGCGCAGGATAGCCACCTATGGGGAAGCCCAAAGGAAGTTGTGTGTGCGAATCCATGATAAAATATTCCTGTTCAAATCCAAACCAGAAATCATTGTCATCATCGTCAATGGTGGCCCTACCGTTGGATGGGTGTGGTGTTCCATCTGCCAAAAGAACCTCGGTCATGACCAAAAACCCGTCCTTTCTTGCCGGATCCGGAAAAATGGCCACTGGTTTCAAAAGGCAGTCAGAGGAGTCTCCCGTAGCTTGTCTCGTGGAGCTTCCATCAAAGGACCACATGGGGCAATCTTCCAGTTTGCCACTAAAGTCGTTCACAACTTTGGTCTTGCTGCGCATGTTCTGCGTTGGGTGGTACCCATCTAACCAAATGTATTCTAATTTCGTTTTACTCATAATTATGGTCGTTAGATTACTAATTAATAAGACAAACAAAAATATGTTTTTTATGCTTCAGAGTGAATTTTTAAGGGGGCAAATACAGTAAAATCCATTTTAATTTCATATACCCCTTTTTTAATAGGGGTATTTTGATAAAAATATATTTATAGATCGTAATTTTGTCAAATCAATAAAAAGCACAATACCATGTCCAGCACTCGTTTTTCAGCCATACGGAACAGTTTGTCCAGAAATCCCATCCCCATAGAAGAAAAGGGAAGACGATCGGAACTCTTGGGCCGTAATGTATTTGACGCCCAGAAAATGCTCCAACATCTTACCGCAGATGCCTTGGAAAGTGTCCGGGCCGCTGTACAATCAGGCAGGAAAATTGATAGGAAGATCGCCGATCAAGTGGCCGAGGCCATGAAGGGCTGGGCCATTACCATGGGAGCTACACATTACACCCATTGGTTTCAACCATTGACCGGGGCAACGGCCGAAAAACATGACGCCTTTTTTGATCTTTTACAAGACGGCACTGCCCTTGAGAAATTTGGGGGCGGTCAATTGGTGCAACAAGAACCGGATGCCTCCAGTTTTCCCAGTGGCGGCATACGAAATACGTTTGAGGCCAGAGGCTACACCGCCTGGGATCCAACTTCCCCAGCCTTCATCTATGGCACTACCCTATGCATTCCCACCATATTCGTTTCTTACACAGGAGAGGCCTTGGACAATAAGGCGCCCCTGCTGCGCGCCCTGCATGCCATGGATGATGCGGCCACGGAGGTGGCCCGCTACTTTGATAAGAACGTGGGCAAGGTAAATGCCACCTTGGGGTGGGAACAGGAATATTTTTTGATAGACAAGGCCTTGGCCCATAGCCGTCCGGATATTTTGTTGACAGGCCGCACCCTTGTGGGCCGGCATGCCGCCAAAGGCCAGCAGTTGGACGATCATTATTTTGGGGTCATTCCCAGCAGGGTCCTGAGTTTTATGAGTGATCTGGAAAAGGAGTGCACCAAGTTGGGCATACCCGTAAAAACCCGCCATAATGAGGTGGCCCCCAACCAGTTTGAGCTGGCCCCCGTCTTTGAAGAGGCCAACTTAGCGGTAGACCATAACCTCCTCCTCATGGATGTCATGGACAAAATGGCCGATAAGCACCACCTCAAAGTACTCTTCCATGAAAAGCCCTTTGCGGGCATCAACGGTTCCGGAAAGCACAATAATTGGTCCCTCTCCACAGATACTGGGGTCAATCTTTTGAGCCCTGGTAGTACACCCATGAAAAACCTACAGTTCCTCACTTTTTTCATCAATACCATCAAGGCCGTGGACACCCATGAGGAGCTCTTGCGCGCTTCCATAGCTTCGGCAAGTAATGACCATAGGCTAGGGGCCAATGAGGCGCCCCCGGCCATCTTTTCCATTTTTATAGGGTCGCAGCTCACCCGTGTTTTGGATGAGCTGGAAGGGGTGTCCAAGGGAAAACTGTCCCCAGAGGAAAAGACGGAGCTAAAATTGAACGTGGTGGGCAAAATCCCCGAGATCTTATTGGATAATACAGACCGCAACCGCACTTCACCCTTCGCATTTACGGGCAATAAGTTTGAAATGCGCGGGGTAGGGGCAAAGACCAACTGCGCAAAGCCCATGACCGTCCTCAATACCATAGTGGCCAAGCAGCTCAAGGACTTCAAAAAAGAGGTGGATGCCTTGATCGACAAAAAGAACCTGAAAAAGGATGAGGCCATTTTCAACGTGCTGCGCGAATACATAAAGGCATCGAAAAGGATTCGTTTTGATGGGGATGGCTACAGTAAGGATTGGGAAATAGAAGCCAAAAAGCGTAAACTCAGTCACAACAGGAACACGCCCGAAGCCTTGGCCGTTATGACGAGCAAGGAAACCTTGGCCCTCTTTTCAAGCATGAACGTGCTCAGCGAGGTAGAGCTGCGCGCAAGGTTGGAAGTGGAACTGGAAGCGTTCATCATGCACCTTCAGATAGAGGGGCGCGTATACAGTGAACTGGTCTATACGCAGGTCATACCCGCAGCGGTGGCCTATCAAAATACGCTTTTAAAGAACGTGGCCGGTCTAAAGGAAATCTATGGGGCTGCCCACAAGCGCTTTTCAGACGGGCAGTTGGCCCTTATCGAGGATTTGGCGCAGCATATTCTGGACCTGAAAAAGAAAACGGATGCCATGGACAATGCCCGTAAAAAAGCGAACGCCCTTTTAGACACGAATAAGAAGGCCATTGCCTATGAGACCAATGTGAAACCTTATTTTGAAGACATCAGACATCATTGTGATGCCCTTGAGAAAATCGTGGATGACCAGCTATGGCCATTGACAAAATATAGGGAACTGCTCTTCGTTTAGGTAAGGGACCATGGACCGCCTAGGTTTTTGGGCCAATAGCTTTCGTATTTGTAGGATTGCCCTAAATTTGTGTGCATAAACAAGGAACATGTCCTCAACCCACAGTCAACGATACAGTCAGCGCGGAGTGTCCGCCGCTAAGGAAGATGTGCACAACGCCATCAAAAAAATAGATAAGGGCTTATTTCCCAATGCGTTCTGTAAGATCGTGCCAGACCACTTAACCGGTAGCAAGGACCACTGCTTGGTGATGCATGCGGACGGTGCCGGTACAAAATCTTCCTTGGCCTATATGTATTGGAAGGAAACCGGGGATATCTCGGTATGGAAAGGCATAGCGCAAGATGCCCTGATCATGAACGTGGATGATCTTATCTGTGTGGGGGCCACGGACCACATCATGCTTTCCTCTACCATAGGCAGAAACAAGAACAAGATTCCTGGTGAGGTCATTTCGGCCATTATCAACGGTACGGAAGAACTCATTGCCGATCTGGCCAACCACGGCATCACCATTCATAGTACAGGGGGCGAAACCGCAGATGTGGGGGACCTTGTGCGGACCATCATCGTAGATTCAACGGTTACGGCGAGAATGCGGAGGGACAAGGTGATCAACAATGCCAATATAAAACCTGGCGATGTCATTGTGGGCTTGGCCTCCTATGGGCAGGCCACCTATGAAAAAGAATACAACGGGGGCATGGGTAGCAACGGACTCACCTCTGCTCGGCACGATGTTTTTGGTAAATATTTGGCCGAGAAATATCCGGAAAGCTATGATGCAGAGGTGCCGGAAGATCTGGTCTATTCAGGTAATGTAGCCCTCACCCAACCTGTGGCCGGTATGCCCCTTGATGCCGGTAAACTGGTCTTGTCGCCCACAAGGACCTATGCGCCCATTGTAAAACGTATTTTGGATACCGTGGACAATGCGGAAGTACATGGCATGGTACACTGTAGTGGGGGCGCCCAGACCAAGATTCTGCATTTTGTGGAAAATCTCCATATTATCAAGGATAACCTCTTCCCCGTGCCACCTCTTTTTAAATTGATACAAGAACAATCCGGAACGGATTGGAAGGAAATGTACCAAGTCTTTAATTGTGGCCATCGTTTGGAGTTGTATGTCTCTCCCCATGTTGCCCAGGAGATCATGGCAATCTCCGAAAGCTTTGGGGTAGAGGCCCGTCTCATAGGTAGGGTGGCCGCGGCCAGCCATAAAAAACTATCCATTACCAGTACACAGGGCAGCTTTGTCTATTAGGGCATACGAATACCCCGTTTGTTACGTTCTCTATAGTAAATAAATCTTGCTATGGAAAGAAAGAAATTCCTACAAAGCCTTGGTGCGGGAGCGGCTTTCGCCCTTACTTTTCCCTGCTTGGGGGCCTGCTCTAAAGATGATGTGGATGGCAACAAGGTGGAACAGCCCACCGGTGTTGACTTCACAATAGATCTGGACAGTGAAGAGGCCGCCCCACTGAGCCAAAATGGCGGCTATATTCTAAAGAATCTGGTCGTTGTGGCCCGTAACCTAGACGGTGCGTTTGTGGCGGCCACACAAGTGTGCAGTCATGAGAACTATGATCAAGTGCGCTTTGTGCCCCAAGAAGGCGGTATTTTTTATTGTGATGTGCACGGATCGCGGTTTGATCAAGATGGCTCGCCTTTGAACACCATACCCAATAGTACGGCCAAGCCCATTAAAATGTACAATACGGAACTCACGGGGAACATACTCCGCGTTTTTGAGTGAAGCCTTTTCATTCGTTCTCCCTTAGCCAGCCTTTGACCCAATGTATCACGTACCGCAGATACAGCATCCATTTAATACTGCATAGTAATCACCGGTACTGAATTTAAAAGCCACTAACGAAAACGGCCCATGGGTCAAAATAGGTGTTGATGAACGGCATGGCCAATGATGTATTCCTCCAAGCGACCAAGAAGCTCTTTGTAAGAACAATGATCTTCTTTCTACCCTGGGTGCTCCTTGGGCAGCAAGCACACTTTATCACGGTAAAAAAGGACCTCATCCTAATGGGGTCCAAATTTCAATTGACCGTGGTCTCCACCAATGAAGAGTTGGGTCATATCAACATACAGGAGGCCGCCGCGGAGATAAAGCGCATAGAACGCCTCATTTCCTCATGGGACCCCGACTCAGAAACATCCAAAATCAATAGAAATGCAGGCGTTGGGCCCGTGGTGGTTAGCAATGAACTCTTTAAGCTCATTGAACGCTGCAAGCAGATTTCGGAAATCACCTATGGGGCGTTTGACATCTCCTATTCCGGCATGGACCATCTTTGGGATTTTAAAGGGGCCATGACGCAGTTGCCGAGCAGTGATCAAATTCAACGAGCTCTAAAGAAAGTGGGTTATGAAAAGATCATCTTGAACAGTGCAGCGCATTCTGTCTATTTGCAGGAAAAGGGAATGAAACTATCCTTTGCGGCTATTGGTAAAGGCTATGCTGTGGACAGGGCCAAGGAGCTCTTGGTCTCCAAACAAGTGCTTGCCGGGGTGATCAATGCCGGGGGGGATATAACCACGTGGGGCACCAAGGCCACTGGTGAAAAATGGCTCATTGGGGTCACTCATCCAAAAAGCAAGGGAAAGGTATATGCGTGGTTGCCGCTTTTGGAGTCTTCCGTGGCCACTGCTGAATATTCGGACAAATATTTGGATATCAATGGTAAACGGTACGCCCACATCATAGATCCCAGAACAGGGTATCCTGCCGAGGGCATTCACAGTGTTTCCGTTTTTTCAAAAACGGCAGAGTTAAGTGATGCATTGGCCACGGCCCTTGTGGTCATGGGCAGGGATGCGGGCCTGGCCTTGATCAACCAATTGGGAGGTACGGAGGTCATTTTGGTGGATGACAAGGATAACCTCTACAAAAGCACGGGCATCCTATTCAACGAAAACCGCTGATCCATTCCCCCTAAAAACTGGTTGAAATTGTTGTTGCTGCAATGTTCATTGGTAAGGGCATCACCAAATTTATTGTAACTTCGCGGCACAAGTGAAGTAAGCCCATGATAGACAAATTGAACATTGTAAAGCAACGGTTTGATGAGGTTGCCGATCTCATCATACAACCCGATGTCATTGCGGATCAGACCCGATATGTAAAGCTGACCAAGGAGTATAAGGACCTTAAGGACCTAATGGAGAAACGGGAGCAATATTTAATTGTGACCAATAACATGGCCGAGGCCGAGGAGATCATTTCAGACGGCAGCGATACCGAGATGTTGGACATGGCCAAAATGCAGCTGGAAGAGGCCAAGACCGCCCTGCCCAAATTGGAAGAGGAGATCAAGTTTATGCTCATACCCAAGGACCCAGAGGATGCCAAGGACGTGGTTATGGAGATACGGGCGGGTACCGGAGGTGACGAGGCCAGTATTTTTGCGGGCGATCTTTACAGGATGTACGCCAAATATTGTGAGGGCAAGGGCTGGAAAACCAATGTCATTGATTTGAGCGAGGGCACTAGCGGAGGGTACAAGGAAATACAGTTTGAAGTTACGGGAACGGATGTCTATGGCACCTTAAAGTTCGAAGCTGGGGTACACAGGGTACAGCGTGTACCGCAGACAGAGACCCAGGGTAGGGTGCATACCAGTGCGGCCACCGTCATGGTATTGCCCGAAGCAGAGGATTTTGATGTTCAGATAGACCCTAAGGACGTTCGCATAGATTTTTTCTGCTCCTCAGGTCCGGGGGGGCAATCCGTGAACACCACCTATTCCGCAGTGCGTCTTACACACGTACCCACCGGGTTGGTGGCCCAATGCCAAGACCAAAAGTCCCAGCACAAGAACAAGGAAAAGGCCTTTAGGGTGCTACGCTCAAGGTTGTATGATATGGAACTGGCCAAAAAGCAGGAGGAGGATGCCGCCAAGAGAAACTCACAGGTGAGCAGTGGGGACCGCTCTGCCAAGATCAGGACCTATAACTATCCACAGGGTAGGGTAACGGACCATAGGATCGGCCTAACGCTGTACGATCTACAGAATATCATTGATGGGGACATACAGCGTATCATAGATGAATTGAGCCTCGTGGAAAATACGGAAAAGCTCAAGGAGGCCTCTGAGATATTTTAGATGATGAAGACCGACGATTTAGTTGCCCAGATCAGAAAGAAGAATTCCTTTCTCTGTATTGGGTTGGATACGGATTTGGAAAAGATACCCGCCCATTTTCTCCATGGGGAGGACCCCATTTTTGAATTCAATAAGGCGATCATTGAGGCCACCCATGATCTCTGTGTGGCCTACAAGCCCAATATGGCATTTTATGAGGCGTACGGCCTAAAGGGATGGCGCTCGCTGGAACGAACGATCGGATATCTGAATGACCATTATCCGGAACAGTTCACCATAGCCGATGCCAAACGTGGTGATATCGGAAATACGTCCACCCGTTATGCCAAGGCCTTTTTTGAGGAAATGGCCTTTGACGCTGTAACCATTGCGCCGTATATGGGGCGGGACTCGGTGGAGCCGTTTTTGGCATTTGAGGACAAGTTCGCCATCTTGTTGGCATTGACCAGCAATGCAGGCGCCTTTGATTTTCAAACGGAGAAAATGGGTGAAAAGGAACTGTACAAAAGGGTGCTTAAAAAGGCATTGGAGTATAAAGGAGCGGAAAATCTGATGTTCGTGGTGGGGGCCACTAAGGCCGAATATTTGGGTGAAATACGAAGAATGGTTCCGGATCATTTTCTTTTGGTCCCCGGAGTGGGCGCCCAGGGCGGAAGTTTGGAAGAGGTCTGCCAGTATGGCCTCAATGATAGGGTAGGCCTGCTCATCAATTCTTCCCGTGGAATCATTTATGCCTCTAACGGACAGGATTTTGCTGAAGCCGCACGGAGCAGGGCACAGGAACTTCAGTACCAAATGAAGCAACTATTGCAGCAACGCTAATACTTTTTATACCAAGGATTCCAAGGCTTTTTTAATCCGTTGTGCCTTTGTTTCAAAAAATTCGCCCAATTGGGTATTCTTCATTTGAGAGGCCTTTTCCAAGAAAACCTGATACTGGTATTCCAAGAGATCGGTAGGGTTGGCCGTGGCTGTTATTGGGGTAACAGAACCTACTTTACAATATTGCTTTTCCATAGTCTTGATTTGTTCTTACAAATATACGGTCACATCGTCTTTTTGGATGTTTCTCTACAGGCTATACAACTAATAATCAGGTAATTTGTCTTTTTTTTAACACAGATGCCTCAAATACGTTAAAAAAGAGGCCGAAAATGCAAAAGTTGTATGAAGTGGAATTGATATTGGGAAACTTTCAATACATTGTGTCCCGGTCTTAAAACAGGCCTGAGTCATACCTTGCTGAACTATACCAAATACATGCATGCCGAAGCCCGATCTTGGGTCACTTTTGTTCACGGAGCGGGGGGCAGTTCCTCCATATGGTATAAACAGATCAAAGAGTTCAAGAAACATTTCAATGTGCTTCTCTTAGACCTAAGGGGTCACGGAAAATCCAAGCCCAACCTAAAAGCGGCCTTCAGTGATGAGTATACTTTTGATTCCATTACCAATGACATTTTAGAGGTCATAGACCACGAAGGTATAGAAAAATCGCACTTCATTGGTATTTCCTTGGGTACTATTCTTATAAGGAATTTGGCTGAAAAGCATCCGCATCGGGTAGGTTCCATGGTCATGGGAGGGGCCATTATGAAATTGAACCTACGATCTCAGATATTAATGCGTTTGGGCGTTATCTTAAAATCCGTAGTGCCCTATTTATGGCTGTATCGGTTTTTTGCTTTTGTGATCATGCCCAATAGAAACCACCGGGAATCCCGATCGCTTTTCGTCCGGGAGGCCAAGAAGCTGTACCAGAAAGAATTCATTAGATGGTTTAAGCTCACTTCTGAAATCAATCCCTTATTGCGTTTTTTTAGAAGTGTGGATATTAAGATTCCCACTCTGTACATTATGGGTGAAGAAGACTATCTCTTTTTGCCCACTGTGAGAAAAATGGCATCGGCACACTCCAATACCCATTTGTTCATTATTGAGGATTGTGGCCATGTGGTGAATGTGGAACAGCCGGCACTTTTCAATAAAATGGTCATCGGCTACCTAGCCGGTATGGAAAGTAAGGGCGGGTGAGGTCCAAAAACGCCCTTTCCGCACCACTGAAAACAAAAAAACCGATGCTCCCACCGGTTTTTTGATAACTACACTAACTAACTCAAAAATTACTAACTCAAAATTTTAAACAGGTTCTAAACCCTTGATGTTTATATTTTTAACGAGGTAATTTGGTTAATATTGTGACAGCGCCCAGCAAATTAATCTTGGAGGGCAAAAACTTTGCGTAGCAGATCGGATGATCGGGCGCCCACTTTGGTTCTGATTTCCTTCTCTTCAACCGCAATCATAGTGTATACACCTTCCAGGGCCTCTTGGGTTACATAATCCGTAAGGTCTGGGTTTACATTATTCGTCAAGGGGATACTGTTGTACCTGTTGATTAAGTTGGACCAAATTTGGTCTGCGCCCACTTTTTCAAAAGACTTCTTTATCACAGGGTTGAACTTTTCATAGAGGGCCGTTTGGGTTCTTTCTGTCAAATAGTCGGTAGCGGCATTGTCCGCGCCAAGTAGAATGCCTTTGGCATCAGCAAAGGTGATGTCCTTCACCGCGGCCACGAAAATGGGCGTGGCTTCGGATACCGCATCTTCCGCAGCCCTGTTGAGCACTTTTAAGCCCTCATCGGCCAGATTGCCCAACCCTATGTCCCGCAGGGTCTTGTCCACTTTTTGCAATTCTTCGGGCAGAAAGATCTTCACCATGTCGTTTTTGAAAAATCCATCGGGTTGGGTGAGTTTTTGTACTTGTTTTTCAATACCGGTGTCCAAGGCTTCCCGTAAACCCCTAGCTATTTCATCATTTCCTATAGCGGTGCCGCTGGGCAATTGGTTCACCACTTGTTGCAGTTCTGTGCAGGAGGCAAAAAACAGGCACAAAGAGAGAAAACTTACTTTTTTTTTGATATTCATATCATTAATTTTTTAGGGTTAAGAGAAAATAACGGTTTTGTTGCCGTACACCATGGTCTTTCGTTTTAGGTGGAGTTTTACGGCACGGGACAGCACTATTTTCTCCAAATCCTGACCTTTGCTTATAAAATCAGCCACGCTATGTATGTGTGATACGGCGGTAACATCCTGTTCAATAATAGGACCCGCATCCAGTTCTTTGGTCACATAATGACTGGTGGCACCTATGATCTTCACACCCCGTTCAAAAGCGGCATGGTAGGGTTTTGCCCCAACAAAAGCCGGGAGAAAGGAGTGGTGTATATTGATTATTTTGTTTGTGTAGCGATCAATGAGCTCATTACCAATGATTTGCATGTACCGTGCAAGTACAATGAAATCTATCTCATGTTCTTCCAAAAGCCCTAGCTGTGTTTTTTCGGCTTGTGCCTTCTGGTCTTTTGTGAAGGGCACATGGTAAAAGGGCACATTGAACTGCGCACCAATGTAAGCAAGATCGTTGTGGTTGCTTAATATGAATGGTATGTGAACATGTAGCTCCCCGGCATGGAACCGGCTCAAAAGATCATAGATGCAGTGATTGTATTTAGAGACAAAGAGGGCCATTTTCGGTTTTGCCTCATCGGTATGCAGGCTCCATTCCATCTGATGTTTTTGGGCCACTTTCTCGTCAAAATTTTCCTTGAAATTTTCCAGATCAAACACAGAGGGTTCAAAGTCACTTTCCAAACGCATAAAAAAGACGTTCGCAGCCTTGTCCACGTGCTGGTCCAGATAAATGATATTGCCACCATGGTGCTGTATGAATGTGGTGGTAGTGCTGATGATGCCCAATTGATCCGGGCAGTGAATAAGAATGGTTATTTTCAAAGGTTGAATTTTACCTTCAAAAATAAGCTATATTTTTAATGGAGGTGATAAGAATAGGCGAGAAGGGGCACAGGCTCTTTTCAATTTAGGGAGCCCCGCCACTTCTTGTAATATTTCCGAAAGCTCTTGATTTCTTTCCTTAGCAGGTCAATGTACTCAATTTCCTTTATGCCATCTTTCTCAAGGCCCATGCAATAGCTATTTATGTTCTTGATCATAATGTTGATGAAAGACATATGGGCAACCCGCTCCATGGGGTTGTTGGAAAACTCAACAGCCGCTATTTTTTGGGGTATGAGTATGGCATCCGTCAATAGGGCATCTGCCACACTATCCCGTAAGCTATTGGAGTGGCATAGCTTGCGCAGATCTTTGTTTAAAGATACATAGGATGCTATGGCCCTGCTCATACTGCACAGTTCCAAAGATTTTTTATAAATGGGTAGGTTCCTTAAGTTTTTGCGGGACATCCTTTTTCAATTAGCAATATAAAATTACTACAGTTAAGGCACTCTGTATTTTGTATTTAAAAGTGAAAATAATATTATACCTTTAAATCAAAGTATTTAAAACCAAAAAGCATTGCATACTAAAATTGATTCCCTCAATTGGAAAATTTTAAGATTATTACAGGAAAACGCTCGAGAATCCTTTGCTAATATTGGGCGCACCGTGGGGCTAACGGCACCTGCGGTGGCAGAACGGGTAAAAAAAATGGAGGACATGGGCATCATCATGGGGTACCGGGCCTTGGTATCCCACGCCGTTACCGGACACCAGCTAAAAGCGATCATCACCCTTAGGGCGTTCATGGGCAAGTTAAAACCCTTTCTGGCCTTGGTCAAAGAACTGGATGAGGTGGTGAACTGTTACCGTATTACGGGCAATGAGAACATTGTTATGGAAGTGGTGCTCAAAGATCAGTTCCATCTAGAGCGCTTTATAGATAAGCTCATACAATATGGAGAGACCCGTACCCATATTGTCCTCTCCCAGATCATTAACAACGCCCCAATTCATGAAGTGCGCGGATAAATGTATTTTTAATTCGGCATTTATTGGCTAGATTAGAGTATTGAATACAGACCAAGTACTGGTAATTCGAGAATTATGGCCAGATTTTTGATACGTTTAAATTATGAAAAAAACACTATACCTATTTCTTTTGATTGTGCCGATTGTGGGCTGGTCCCAAAATGTACGGTTGGCCAAAGGTGCCATAACGGATGGCATTCAAGTGAACGATACGCTCACCGAGACGTTTGCCGTTTACCTTCCCTCAAACTTTGAAGTGTCCAAGCCTTGGCCGGCTTTGTTTGTTATGGATATGAAGGGGCGGGGCCGGCAAGCCATTTCCATTTTTCGGGAGGCTGCAGAAAAGGAGGGCTATCTTGTAATTGGCTCCAATGATGTAAATGACAGTGTTTCCCTGGCGGAAAATGTGAAAAGGGTGGCTCGTTTGTTCCGAAGTGCAACCACCCTGCTCCCAATTCATAAGAATAGGGCCTACACGGGCGGTATTGGAGACGGTGCCCGCTTTGCCTCTGTGCTTCCCTCCATATTTTCAAAATTTGAAGGGGTCCTTTCCTGTGGGGCGGCCTTGGGGAATGCAGAGGTGGTAAGTGCCAAAAACCCGTTTCATTTTATAGGCGTGGTCAGTACTATGGACTACAGTTACGTAGATCTTTTAGTGGATGAAAAGCTATTGAATACTCTGAAAATACCCAATCAAATCATTGTTTTTGAAGGGGACACTACAATGCCCCGTACGGAGGATTTGGCCACGGCCCTCCAATTTTTTACCTTGAGTGCCATTCCCAAGGGGCATGCTGCAACCAATGAACAGTACATACAACAAACGCATGATAGCCTGCTGGCCAAGGCCAATGAGCGCTTTACCGCAAACAAACCATTGCTTGCGGAGAACATCATTGAAAACATGATGGAAGTCTACCGGCCGCTCCTGCCAATGGATCCCTTGAAATCTACCTACAAGACCTTAAAAAGAAGTAAAAACTACCGCACTCAAAAAAGAAGCCATAAAAATGTAATGCTCAAGGAAAGCTTTGTGCGTGATGATTACGGTTACTACTTGGAAGAGGATATCCTTACCTATAATTTCAATAATCTGGGCTGGTGGAAATTTCAAATGGATGAACTGGACAAACTGGATAAAAGTAAGGATGTTTTTGAGCAGCAAATGGCCAGCAGACTGCGGGGTTTTATCAACGCCTTGATTTATGACAATATCAATATTATTCTAGGGGAAAAATCCGTGGATACCCAAGCCCTTTCCTTTTTGCATATGTTGAAGACGATTACAGCCCCCTCCAATTACGAGTACTACCTTAAAATCATCTCCAATAGTGCCCAAAGAGAGGACTACGGCACCGCTTTGTTTTATTTGGAGGAATTGTTGAAAAATGGCTACACGGATAAAAAAGCACTCTATGACCTTGAACACACGGCCCTTTTGCGCATCACCCCGGAATTCAATGCCGTGGTGGATGAATAT
>CAKZLG010000062.1 GCA_937125035.1 uncultured Maribacter sp.
TTTCTAAGGAGGTGCAAATTTAGAAATTAATTTGTGTTGCTAAAGGATAATTGTTCCTTTTTTTGGTGGTAAAATGAAAATATTTTTTAGTTTTGCAGTCCAAATTTACAAGGAACACTAGGGCCTGCGTGCGGTAGGTAGGGCAGAATGTGTAGATTTATCTGCCGACAGGCAAGCACGCTTTCAAATAGCATGTGGCTCTAATAGTTGCAATTAAGCTCGAGTGGCGGAATTGGTAGACGCGCTGGATTCAAAATCCAGTTCCTTTGGAGTGTGGGTTCGATTCCCACCTCGAGTACTTAAGACCCCTGAAATCAGCCGATTTCAGGGGTTTTTTATTTTCAGGGAAAACCGTTGGCCAAGACCGCCCCAAACATTCCCCCAGTCCCTTTTCCATGCCCTAATAAAACCAAATTCCCCCTCAACCTTTTTCCATTATAGGTCGTAGCACAAGACAACGGACGAAACAACCAGCTTGCACAGCATGACAATTATCATAGAAAGTGTTGGTGATGGGTGCTACATTTATCCTTAATTACTCCATAAAAAAAGTGGGGCGGTGTGCAGCGTTTTTTGCTCGGACCCCTATTGATTTTGATGGAATTTGAAAACAATACCAAAACCAAAGCCCATGGAACGAATAAGAAAAAGGTGGGACCTCAAGGACACCATAGTCGTGCTACGATTGTTCATCGGATGGCATTTTTTGTATGAGGGGGTGATCAAGCTCTACAACCCGGAGTGGACCTCCTTTGGATACCTTGCTTCCTCGCAGGGTCCATTAAAATCGGTATTTGCCGCACTCACGGCAGAAGCCATACTGCCCTGGGTAGATGCCTTGAATTGGGCGACCTTGATTTTTGTAGGTGTTACGCTTTTGCTGGGTATTTGGGAAAAATGGGGCGCCTTCGCCGGCATGGGTCTACTTGCACTCTACTATTTGGCACACCCTTCGTTTCCTTGGGTGACCCAGCTGAACGTGGAAGGTAGTTATTGGTTCATAAATAAAAACCTGATTGAGCTTGTGGCCTGTATGGTGCTCTTTCAATTCCCCACGGGCCATTACTTTGGCTTGCCCCGAGTTTTTGGAAAAAAGAAAGTACTAACCAAAACGGAGATATCATGAGTTTTACGAGAAGAGACGCCCTTAAGGGCTTAGGGGGCATCCCCATTTTGGGGGCCGTATGGTGGGCCGGTGCCGCTACGACGGTGGCCAAGAAAAAAGAACGTACCGCCCTGCTGGAACAATTGAACATTAAACCCATTTACCCTGCTGCCATACAAGGCATAGGTGGTGAGCCCATTAAAGTGGGTATTATTGGTTTTGGTATTCGCGGAGAACAGTTGTGCCGATCGCTCGGTTTTGCCACAAAAGAATGGCAAGCGGAGATGCAATTGGCCGCTGAAGAAGACCCACAGCATACCGCCCTTAAAGACTTCATGGCCCAAGAAAGATTGAACGTGAGATTGACCGGAGTTTGTGATATTTTTGATCACCGTGCCCAAAAGGCCTTGGATTCCTTTTCCACCCCAGAGAATGTCATAGTGCGCTACCGTACCCATCAGGACATGATCCGTAGCGGTAATGTGGATGCCGTGATCATTGCAACGCCAGACCATTGGCATGGCCCAATGGCCATAGATGCCTTGGAAAACAATGTACACGTGTATCTGGAAAAACCCATGACACATACCGTTGAGGAGACGTACCGTCTTCGGGAAGCGGCACAAAATTCCAAAGCAGTGCTGCAGGTAGGGCATCAACATAGACAGACCCTGAGCTTTCAAACGGCCAAGGACATTATACAAAAAGGGACCATTGGGCATGTATCGCTCATACAGACCAATACCAATAGGAATGATGACAACGGTGCCTGGATGTACGATATTCACCCAGATGCTAGTCCGCAGACCATAGATTGGGAGATGTTCTTGGGCAGTGCCCCAAAAGTCCCTTTCAACAAAAACCACTTTTTCAGATGGCGTAAATGGTGGTCCTATGGATCCGGGCTTTCCGGTGATCTGTTATCTCATGATTATGATCGGTTGAACTGTGTCCTTAATATGGGCATTCCCAGTTCCGTAACGGCATCGGGCGGTATCTACACCCACAATGATGGTAGAAATGTGCCCGATGTGCTTCAAGTGAATATGGAATTCCCCAATTTCAGCACCGGGAGCAGTCAACAAAAAGACAAGGAAAATGGGATGACCTTCGTGTACAGTGCCACCTTGGGCAACGGTTTTAGTCGCCCCACCATTTTGATGGGCCACGACGGCACCTTGGAGCTGGGCAATCAATTGACCGTTTGGCCAGATGCCCGATCCACTAGGTATGCCGCTATGATCCAAGAGGAAAAAATGAAGCCAGAGATACCCATCTATCACTACAATCCCAGCGCCAATGTACCCGATGCCATTGCTTCGGCCACGTCACAGTATTTTGCCGATAAGGGCCTCATGTGGACCTACATTAATGGAGAACGTGTGGATTCCACCTTTTTGCACTTGCGCGAATGGCTCAGCAGTACACGGAATGGTGGTAAGGTGAGCTGCGGAATCAAGGAGGGCTTTGAAGAGGCCATCTCCTCTCACATGGCGGGCCTTTCCTATAAATTGGGAAGAAGGATCGATTGGGACCCCGAGGCAGAAACGTTAGTGCCCATTGAAGGTGTTGATTTTGATGAGGCCCTGTTGGCAAACAGTTGACGAAAAAGGGGCTCTATTTATGTCTGTAGACGTAATGTCCATTGGCCCCGTGAATAAGGGCAGGGCCCACTAAGAGAAACTGAGAAGTGCCTTTTGATGGATGTTGTTTCAGGTACCTACCAGCGGTTCGGTACGCCTCACTTGAGGGTGAACGTGGACCCCACGCCCGTAGATACAGCTCTTTACATACCCCGGCCCCGTACGTATATTTTTCTGCGGGAACACCTGCAGATGATTGTGGACCATAGGATTTTAAGGTCAAAAGACGCCGAAGAGGACTCCCTGGCATCAAAAAATTACGTTAAATTTCACGGTCCATGGCATGAGCTGTGTGTAAAGACCTAGTTTTGCCACCATTTTGGAGGAAAAGACCTACAAAATAGACCGGTAAGAACATGAAGGAGACCATGCTAAAGGATCGTGAGCGCTTGCAGACGTTGCGCTCATATGAGATAATGGATACGTTGCCAGAGCCCTTATATGACGAAATAACACAATTGGCGGCGGCCATCTGCAATATGCCCGTAAGTCTTATTTCCCTGTTGGATGATAAGCGGCAATATTTTAAGTCGTACCAGGGGTTGGAAATCAATCAAACACCTGTGGAACATTCTTTCTGCAAGTACGCCATAGAGGATGTGGATGATGTCTTCATCGTTGAAGATGCCTCAAAAGATGCCCGCTTCAGGCAAAATCCTTTTGTCACCTCGGATCCCTTTGTGAAATTTTATGCCGGCATACCCTTAGAGGTTTCGGGAGGAATGCGCTTAGGGGCCCTTTGCGTGATAGACATCAAAAAAAATCATTTGCGGCCACATCAAGTCAATGCCCTCAGGACCCTGGCCAAACAAGTGGTTCAGCTCTTTGAACTCAGAAAATCGAAAAAGGTTACGGAACTGCAGAAGGAGAGGCTGGCCATTAAGACAGAGCGTCTACAGAATGTCATAAAGGCCACGGATACCGGTATTTGGGAGTGGCATGTGGAAACGGGCGCTTTGGAACTCAACCAACGTTTTGCTGAAATGTTGGGCACCACGTTGAATGGGATGAAGTGCAGAAAAATGGAGGATTGGATGGCGTGGGTACATCCAGCGGATGTGAAGGTGCTGACCCATGCTTTGGACAAGGCGCGCTCGCAGCCACAACGGTTCTTTGATGTCAACTATAGGATGAAGCACGTTCATGGCCATTGGATATGGGTGAACACCAAGGGCAAGGTAATGCGGCAAAACCAAACGGGCGCGCCCGTGGTCATGTACGGTACCCAGATGGATATTACCAAGACGTACGATCGTGAGATGGAACTGCAAAAAACCAAGAACAACCTCAATACATTGATCAACGGTACGGAAGACCTATTGTGGTCATTGGACACCCATTTTAACCTTATAGTGGCCAACAAGGCCTACAAAGACCTTGTTTTGAGCATTACCGGTCGTAAGACAAAGCCAGGGGATTCTGTTTTTTTTAAGGAAATAGAACCGGAGACCAATGAAAAATGGAGAGCGTATTACAAGAGGGCATTACAGGGAGAACGGTTTTCCGTCAAGGAAAAAATGGAAAATCCCCAAAAGCCTTGGGTCACGTACGGCTTGATCTCCCTCAACCCCATTTTCAATAATGGCAATGAACTCATAGGGGTAGCCTGTTATTCCAAGGACATTACCGCTGAGGTGCTTTCCCAACAAGTCCTTTTGAAATCCCAACAAGAATTGGAAAAAATAATGGATGCCTCGCGTGATATTATCTGTACGCTGAATGAAGAAGGTCACTTTGTCCTAGTGAATAGGGCCAGTAAGGACATTTGGGGCTATGAGCCACATGAAATGATGGGCAGAAGCCTAACGGATTTCGTCAATGCCGCAGATAAGGACAGGACCCAGAGGGCGGTCACGGATTTGGTATGGGGCCACAACATAGACGGATTTGAGAACCGTATCACACATAAGGAAGGGAAGCAGGTACCCATGCTATGGTCCGTAAATTGGCATGATAAGGATGCCCTTATCTATTGTATTGCCCGGGATATCACCGAAAAGAAAAAAGCGGAGGAACAATTGCTGTTCAGTGAGCAGCGTTTCCGTTCTTTGGTGCAAGAGGGCAGTGAGCTGATCGGAATTATTGATGATCAGGCCAATTATACCTATGTTAGTCCCACGTCCACCAAAGTCCTTCAAATTACACCGGAGGAATTTCAGAACAAGAACGCTTTTGATTTCATTCATCCAGAAGATAATGATCGTGTTTTTGAGGCCTTCAAGACCTTGGCCAAAAACAGGCAGATCACCATACACCCCTTTCGGTTCAGGCACAAAGATGGTTCTTGGCGCTGGATAGAGACCAAGGCCACGAATCTCTTGGAGCATTCGGCCGTAAAGGGCATTGTGACCAACTCCAGGGATGTAACGGAAAAGGTGGAACATTTAAGGGCCATAGAGGAACAGAACAGAAAACTAAGGGAGATCGCTTGGACGCAATCCCATGTGGTCCGTGCGCCAGTAGCTAGGCTCAAAGGGCTCATTCCTTTGGTGCAGGAAGAAAATGATCCTGAGGAACACCGGAAATTGATGGAGTTCATTTTGGCGTCGGCAGAGGAAATAGATGTGGTCATCAAAGAAATCGTGGAAAAGACCTATTCCGTGGTGCATGTGGATGGGGAACGATGATCCAATTTTATTGGGCACACTACCACCCAATGGCAAACTATTTTACCGTGATCATCACGGCCTCGCAGCTCTGCAGATCGGAATTCAAGATCATGTTCTCGGATTTTTTGCCATCACTGATTTCCACGGATACCGTATTGGGCGGGGCATCCCCCAGATTATGGGCGTAGAGAAATAGGTCGTTGGTGGTGTTGGGGTCCAATTTGATCTTAAATTCCCGTTTGTAATAGGTAAGATAGTATTTGGAAACTACGGCGGCCCCGTTGATGTAGATGGATACAATGTCCCCGTCCTGCCTGCCATGGTCCCAAATCTTTACGGTAATGTCCTCACTGTCAAAGTATAGCTCCTTGGTATAGGATATTTTTCTTCCGTCAAATTCCATTCGCTGTGCCCGCACGGTTTTTTGGGTTTCGGCAACCTTTGCAACCTCTTGTTTCTTCCTTGAACTGGCTTTTTTCTTATCCTTTTGTGTAGATTTCCGAGATTTCTGCTTTTCCGCATTTTTGAGTTCCTGTTGCCGTTTGCGCTCATCTGAGGCTTTGTTGACAATAGAGAACACGGGGGTAATGTATTTGGCAATGTTGAATTTGTCGTCCGGGAACAGTTCTATGCCCACCACTTGGTACTGGTCTCCGGAACCAATGTTCTTCGCTAGGGCAATACCATCCTTAAAGCCGGTATTGGCAAAGGACCCCAGCTCTTGTACTACGGTCTCCTCACGCACCAGGAAAAACCGAATGGATTTCTCCGCACCAATATGCTCCACCGTCCAGCGGAGTTCGGCCATATCCTCTACCGTCCATACCGTACCTTCGGTAGGGGAGGTGATGGTGATGGCACTCTTTTGCCCTTGTCCACATAGTGCGTACAGGCACATAAAGATCGCTGTAAAAATCCGGGACGGTTTCATGGGAATCGTACTAAACATAGGGGCGCCTTTACTTATCTGTGGAAACCAAAGGATTCCACCATGGGTATATGCAAGGATATAACGTATTTTAAGTGAAAATGTTTTATCCTTTTTTTCATAGCTTTAAAGAAGAATCAACCATACAAACTTATGAAACAACGTAGCATAATCTATTTGGGGGTAGGCCTGTGCCTTGCGCTGGCCCTGTCCTGTAAACAGGGCGCCCAAAAAATACAAAAGGGCACACCGCCCCAACTGCGGGATACGGCCTTGGTCTATCTGCCCTACCAACCAGGGGAAGGAGACCGGGTGATCGATCGGTCTCGTTATAAGAATAAACTGTATGGCTTTTGGCTGGGCCAGTGCATTGCCAATTGGACGGGCCTGATCACTGAGATGGACAAGATCGGCATCCCCACCAAAGACGGTAAGGGGGGCGGTTTTTATACAAGCGATGATTGGGGCGGGGAGGACCAACCCAACCTCTGGGGCTCTAACAACTATTCCAAGACCATAGATTTCCTGTATGCCAGGGAAGACAGTGTCTGGGGCGCGGATGACGATACGGACATTGAGTACATCTACCAGCACCTGCTCTACGAAAACAAGACCAGTAGGCTTACCGGGGAACAGATCAGGGAGGGCTGGCTAAAACATATCAGGGCCGAGGAGGAGAATTTTCTTTGGGTC
>CAKZLG010000063.1 GCA_937125035.1 uncultured Maribacter sp.
ACCAGGGACACATGGATTTTCAGTCCATTGCTCTACCAACTGAGCTAAGGCACCAAGCTTCTTAAAGCGGGTGCAAATATAATTTCAAATTTATGATATACAAACTAATTGCCTAAAAAAGCCAATTGTTTTTATCAATTTGTGATCTTTGCAAAATGAATCTAGTTGTAGATGCGGGCAATACGAGGGTGAAACTAGCGGTCTTCCAAAAGAACAGTTTGGTGTACTTAAAGGAGACCACTGTGGCCCGGTTTCAAGAGGAAGTGAGCGACCTATTCAAAAAACACAGTGCCGTGGGCAGGGCGATCGTTTCCAACGTAGGGGCGTTGACCCAGCAACATGTGGCGGTGGTTTCCCTGTATTGTAGGGTTCACGTACTGTCCCAAGCCTCCAAAATGCCGTTTAAGAATTCTTATGCCTCTCCCCAGACCCTAGGGGTGGACCGTATGGCTCTTATCAGTGCCGCCTTTTTTGAAAATCCGCACAGAAATACACTGGTCATTGATGCGGGCACCTGTATTACCTACGATATGATCAACGATTTTAATGAATATTTAGGAGGGGCCATAGCACCGGGCCTACAGATGCGCTATAACGCCATGCACGGGCAAACCGCCAATTTGCCGCTATTGGAAAAAACGGAACTACTGGATTTTATTGGCAACACCACTGAAAAATGCATGCACAGCGGCGTGCTCAATGGGCTCTATAATGAATTGGATGGCACGATAGACCAGTACCAACAACGTTTCAAAGATTTAACAGTTATTTTAACAGGGGGTGATGGGCATTTTTTGTCTAAACGACTAAAAAATACCATATTTGCGGATTCCAATTTTCTCCTAAAGGGGCTAAATTATCTGTTGGAATACAACAAGCAGTAAATGGTCAAAAAATTTCTAATTGCAATTACATACTTAATGACCTTAAGTATGTATGCCCAAAATGGCACTGCCTCTCCCTATTCGTATTTTGGTATTGGTGATCTCAGGGCCACTGGAACGGTGGAAAACCAGATGATGGGCGGTATTGGCGTGTTTGCGGACAGCATTCACGTAAACTTACAGAACCCGGCGGCCTACGCCAAGCTGGGCGTACAGGTGGGTGATGATTTTGGGGTAACGGTCTATACTGCCGGTATTTCCAGGAAAGAGTTTTTATTGACCAGCGCTGAGGAAGAACAGCGCACGGCCATTACCAATTTGGACTATCTGGCCTTGGCCTTTAGCGTGGGCAAGGGGTTTGGCATGGGGTTTGGCATTATGCCCTATACCTCCGTAGGCTATAATTTGATTGATGCGCGCGATACCGGCACACAGCCCTTGACCAATATCTTTACCGGAGAGGGGGGGTTGAACAGGGTGTATTATACCTTAGGATATGAAATCATCAAGAATGTGAGCGTGGGAGCCACAGTGAACTACAATTTTGGTACTTTAGAGAGCCAACGTCTGCAACAGATCGAGGATGTGCAGTTTGGAACGTTTGATCGGCGCAGTTCCAGGGTCAACGGTTTTGACTTCAATTACGCCCTGAACTATACGCCAACATTTAAGAACAACCATGTACTAACGGCCTCATTGCGGGTGAATACCCAGGGGAACTTGGTTTCTCAGAATGATCGGACCATAGGGTCCTTCTCCGTGGCCACAGGGGGCAATATTGAGGAGATCAACGTTGATCTGGACGCGCAGAATTTAAGAAACACAGAATTCAAGATACCCACTATCACTACCATTGGTCTTGGTTACGGCAAGGAACGTAAATGGTTTTTAGGGGCGGAATACAGCTTTCAGGGCCTTAGCGCGTTTGAAAATCCCTTTTTGGGCGTGGACAATATTGTGTACAATGATGCCTCTACCTATGCACTTGGCGGCTTTATCATCCCAGAAAGTGGTTCGTTTACAAGCTATTTTAAACGGGTAACGTACCGTGCGGGACTGCGGTGGGAAAAGACTGGAATGCTGGTGAACGATGTGGACATAAATAATTTTGGCATAACTTTTGGTTTAGGGTTACCCATGGGGCGGAATTTTTCCAACATCAACCTAGGATTTGAATTGGGAAGACGCGGTACCACAAGGGCCAATTTGGTAGAGGAAAGCTATTTTAAAATAAATCTTGGGCTATCATTGAACGACCTCTGGTTCCAGAAAAGAAAGATAAATTAAAAAAATTTAGTACATTAACCACTTTAAAATTAGAAAGATGAAACTGAAACTTTACTTCACGGCAATTATGCTCTTAGGAATGATGGGGGTAAGTAATGCGCAGGCGCAAAACCCGGAATGTATGACCAATCTTTCCATTTTTTCGGAACATGCCAAAGTCAAAAACTATGATGCGGCCTATGAACCTTGGAAAATGGTGTACGAGGCCTGCCCTCAATTGAACAATGCCATTTATGTATATGGTGAACGAATCCTTAAGGATAAGATCGATAAAGCCTCTGGTGCTGAAAAAGAAGGTTTTGTCAAGGAACTGATGGGCCTCTATGATAATAAATTGGAGCATTTCGCCTCCAAGACCAGTCCGGGTGAGACTATGGTGGACAAAGCTATGGTCAAGTATGACAATAAAATGGCAGATGATGCCGCCATGTACTCCATGTTGAGCGAGGCCTTTACCAAGGATAGGGGCAATTTCAAGAATCCCAAGGCGCTCTACATCTATTTTTCCAGTTTGGTAGACCTTCATAATGCGGGCAGTAAGGACTTACAGGAAGTATTTGAAGTGTATGATGAAGTATTGGCCAAGATAGATGAGGAGAATACGAAGCTTACGGACCAGATTGCCACATTATTGCCCAAGGAGGATGCGGGTACGTTGACTTCCAAGGAAAAGAGAAGGCTCAAATCCTACAACTCCTACTCAGAGGCTTATGGTAAGATAGAGGGTAGTATTGATTCCAAGTTGGGCGCCCTGGCGGATTGTGATAATCTAATACCACTTTATCAGAAAAACTTTGAAAGCAAAAAAAGTGATTTGAAATGGGTAAAGAGCGCAGTGGGCAGAATGTTCAGCAAAGAATGTACGGACGACCCATTGTTCAAGGAAATGGTAGAGGTACAGGCAGAATTGGATCCTTCGGCAGATGTATATGTTTATCTAGGAACCTTAAAGTCCAAGAGTGGGGATACCAATGGCGCCGTATCGGATTTCAATAAGGCCCTGGAGCTGGAGACAGATGCCAGAAAGAAGTCCAACATAGCCTATAAAGTGGCCACTATATACAGAAACGGCAGCAAATCAACGGCCAGGAGCTATGCGCAAAAAGCCATAGATGCCAATCCTGCCAACGGTAGGGCCTATTTGTTGATCGCCAGCCTTTATGCCAATAGTGCCAACCAGTGTGGCAACACCACTTTTGAAAAAAGGGCCATCTATTGGAAAGCCGCTGATATGGCCAGAAAGGCCGGTCGTGTGGATCCTTCCTTGAGCGGTAGGGCAAGTCAGTCCGCCGTTAGCTATGAGGCCAAGGCCCCTACGAAGGAAATGATCTTTACAGAGGGCATGGCGGGCAAGTCTGTTTCCTTCTCCTGTTGGGTAGGGGGCAGTGTTACCGTACCCAATTTGTAAAATGATACAAAAAACAGTAGATACATTTAAGAGCATTGCCGTGGTCGTTTCCATGGCAATGCTTTTTTTGTGCTGTACGGACAATTATAAAAGGGTAGGTGATGAAGCCAAGAAGCAAGTCTTTCCGCAGGGTGTGGCCAAAAACTTTACGGCCACCTATACGGAGGCACAGCAGAAATTGACCTCTGAAGATACGGGAAGCTCCAAAGTCTTGGCGGTCATGTCCGGGCCCCTCAGAAATGATTTTGATAATCTCATGTTCCCCCATCAAACCTATCCGGAAGGTTTGCTCATTGAGGTATTCAATGAGCAAGATCAAAAGACCACCATAGAGGCGGATAGCGGCATCTATTATACGGCTACCGGCATTGTGGATCTGCAGGGCCATGTGGTCATAAAGGGCCACGACGGCAAAAAGCTGGAAACCCCGCAACTTTATTATGATAGGTCCAATGAATGGGCCTTTACCGAAAACAAGTTTACCTTTACCAATCCAGAGGACGGTACGGTTATGGACGGCGAGGGGATGGATATAAAAAAGGACCTCAGTTTTCTGAATGCCCATAAAACCTACGGCCTTATGCTAATTAAAGAAGAAGACAATGATTAAGATCTTAAGATATACGGAATACCTTTACCTATTTGTGGCCCTATTTTCAATCTACAGAATCTACACGGACTGGAATGTGGACCAGAATTCTGTCTACCTCTTCATGTTCTTTGCGGTGGTTTCCATAGGTATGTATTTTTTCAGAAGGAATTATAGAAAAAAGTTTGAACGCAGACAAAGGGATAACCAAGAATAAACGTGGAAGCGCATAGCATCACCATTGTAATGTCCTTATTGTTCTCCGCCTTTTTCTCAGGTATGGAAATTGCCTTTGTTTCCGCGAACAAGATCCATATAGAAATAGAAAAAAAGCAAGAGGGCCTTCTGGCCAAAGTGCTTACCAAGCTTACCAAAAAACCTTCAAAGTTCATAGCCACTATGCTCATTGGCAATAATATTGCCTTGGTCATTTACGGGCTCTATATGGGCGAGGTATTGATGCAGTGGTTTTTGGGCCTGCATGTGGAGAATGCATTTCTTACCCTTATGTTGACAGATTTCAGCCTTCTGTCCCAGACCATCATATCTACCTTGATCATTCTCATCTCCGCGGAGTTCCTGCCCAAGGTGCTCTTTCAAATCTATGCCAACAGCCTCTTAAAGCTTTTGGCTGTGCCCGCCTACCTTTTCTATCTCTTGTTTTCCTTGATTTCTGATTTTGTCATATGGATAACCGATCTTATTCTCAAAAACATCTTTGGCACCACCGGAGATGAGGTGCAACTTGCCTTCACCAAAATGGAACTGGGAGACTATATAACGGAACAAATGGAAACGGTTGCCTCTGAAGATGAGGTGGATTCTGAAATTCAGATATTTCAAAATGCGCTGGAGTTCTCTACCGTAAAGGCAAGGGAGGTCATGGTGCCGCGCACGGAGATCATTGCCGTTGAAGTGCACGAGTCCCCTAAAAACCTCACCAAACTGTTCACGGAAACCGGGCTTTCAAAAATACTGGTCTATAAAGAGACCGTGGATGATATTATTGGGTACATACACTCCTATGAACTTTTTAAAAAACCAAAGACCATAAAGAGCATTTTGCTGCCCGTGGAATTTGTGCCGGAAACCATGCTGGTCCAAGAAATATTGAACGTACTGATCAAAAAACGGAAAAGTATGGCGGTCGTCTTGGATGAATACGGTGGCACATCTGGCCTCATGACCGTAGAGGATATCGTGGAGGAACTTTTTGGCGAAATAGAGGACGAGCATGATAGCACAGACCTAAGGGAAGAAAAAATAGATGCGGAACACTACCTGTTCTCCGCCCGTTTGGAGGTGGATTACCTCAACGAAAACTATAGGTTGGACCTCCCCGTTAGTGATGAATATGAGACTTTGGGCGGCATGTTGGTACACCAAGTGGGCAATATTCCGGAGAAGGACATGGAGATTCAAATAGACCATTTCAAGTTCACGGTCCTTGAGGTCTCCAACACCAAGATAGATTTGGTGGCCCTGGAATTGTTGGATGAGGATTAGCCCTCGCCATGCCTTGGTTTTAGCTGCTTTTTAGTTTTTATTATTTCAATTAAAAATGGTAATTTCGCCAACTGATTTTAATTATTCCAGAGGATGGCTATTTTAGAAAATATTAGAAAGCGCACCACGGTCTTGATACTCATCATTGGCCTGGCCCTATTTGCATTTGTAATTTCGGGGGTTTTTACCAGCGATAATTTTGGTGGTGAAAAAGTAGGTTCCGCCGTGGGTGAGATCAACGGCACGGAACTCTCCATAGATGAATTCAGAAGAAAGTTGGAGACCGCTTCAAGAAGGGTGGGTCCTACCACCTCTTCCATGCAGCTTATGAATCAAGTTTGGGAGCGAGAAGTGAGAAGCTCCATCTTAGAGGAACAATTTGAGGATTTGGGCATTGGTATTGAACAGGATCAGATCATTGATTTCATAACCACCTCGGGCTATGCGCAAAACCCGGAATTCCAAGATGCCAATGGGGTATTTGACCCCAATATCTTTAGGCAGACCGTAGCAGATTGGAAGGTGAACAACCCCCTTCAATATGATGCTTGGTTGCAGACAGAGGCCGAAATTGTACAAATGGCCAAGGAACAGACCTACTTTAACTTGGTCAAGGCCGGTGTAGGGGCCACGTTGAAAGAGGGCGAACTGGATTATAAGTTGGCCAATGAGAAAATGGACATCAAATATGTCAGGGTGCCGTTCACCTCCATTCCAGACAGCACCATTACCATTACCAAAAGCGAAATTGCCGATTATGTAAATGACCATAAGGAACAGTTTAGGCAAGAAGCCGCCAGGGACATCCAATATGTGCTTTTTGAGGAAAAACCTTCAGACGCAGACGAGGCTGCCGTTAAGGCCGAAGTGGTAGAACTAATGGGAAATACGGTAGAATACAATGCGCAGACAGACCAAAACGACACCATTTTGGGTTTTAGGGACACCCAAAATATGGAGGCTTTTTTAGATCGTCATTCAGATACTAAATTTGATACCATCTATCAGCCCAAGAAAAACCTACCCTCTTCCGTGGCAGATTCTTTGATGGCTTTGAACGTAGGTGAAATCTATGGTCCGTACAAGGATGGCGGCGCTTATAAGGTCACCAAAATGATGGACCGTAAGGCCAATGGGTCGGTTAAGGCCAGCCATATCCTAGTGGCCTATGAAGGTGCCACTAGGGCCAATCCAGAAGTGAAAAGGACCAAAGAGGAGGCAGAGAAGAGAGCTAAAGAACTTTTGGCAGAGGCCAAACAGAACGATGTGGTGTTCGCCACTTTGGCAAGGGACAATTCAGATGGGCCCTCCGCCCCCAACGGGGGAGACCTTGGTTATTTTCAACAAGGGGTCATGGTACCGGCGTTCAATGATTTCGCCTTTGAAAATGCGGAAGGAAGCATTGGGATGGTGGAGACGGATTTTGGATTTCATGTCATTAAAATAGATGATAAGGAAGATGTGGTGCAATTGGCCACGCTATCCAGGGAAATAGTACCTTCTGAAGAGACCATCAATACCCTGTTCACCAATGCCACCAAATTTGAAATGGAGGTATTGGATGATGAGGCCAATTTTTCAACTTTGGCGCAAGAGAGTGAATATGTAGTGCGGCCCGTGAACAAGATCAAGGCCTTGGATGAGAACCTGCCCGGGCTTTCCACGCAGCGCGCCATTGTGCAATGGGCCTTTAACGAAGATACGGAAGTAGGGGGCATTAAGCGCTTTAACATTAACAACGGGTATGCGGTGGTACAACTTACAGGAAGTTATGAAGAGGGGCTCATGAGCCCGGAAGATGCTTCCGCCCAGGTCTTGCCCATAATCCGTAAGGAAAGGAAAGCAGCACAGATCATGGCCGCCAACCAAGGCAAGAGTATGGAGGAGATAGCCCAGAGCAACAATGTTACCGTCGCCACGGCGTCTGCCTTGACCGTAAAGTCCCCAACTGTGCCGGGAGCCGGCGCGGAACCTGTGGTCGTAGGAACGGCCTATGGTATGGAGGAAGGCGAGACCAGTGATTTGGTAAAGGGCAGCACGGGAGTCTTCAAATTTGAAGTGATAAAGAAAACCCCGGCCATGGCCTTGGAGAACTACAGCACCTATGCTGGAAATCTAAAGAGCAGTGCTGCCAACCAAGTCAATACCAAAGTGTACAACGCGTTGAAAGAGGCTGCGGAGATTGAGGACAATAGGGCCACTTTCTATTAAATAGCGCTAAAAATGGAATTGGGGAGTCGGTCTAAAAAAGGCTGGCTCCATCCACATTGTTGGAAAAGAGGGGCGCATTGAATAGCTTGTTTACAAACAGATAGCATATCGTCGCATAATCCGCTACCATTTGACATTTAAAAGGAGTTGTGTGTACACCTCTTTTTTAAAGCACCATTTTAGAATAGGGGAGCAGGGTGGTGAATCCTTTTCGGGTGAAGTAATTCCTGTGTTCTTCGCCCCCCGTTGCCATGATGAAGTCCCCGCCCCATGCGCCTAGGCTCTTTATACTTCTAGGATAGTCACTGAACTGATTTTGTTTTATCGTAGGCATGCCCAAGGGGTGGCTTAGTAAAGCTTCATGGGCATCCATGATGTCCTCAAACTCGGTCAGCTCCTTGCAATGTACCATGCGTGCCGTTAGTTCGTTGACCGCGGCGATCAGGGCGGTCTTATCTACGGTTCGTTGGTTGTAGGCTGCAATGGCGTCCCGGCTGTTCTGTTTTTTGTTCAAGTGCACAAAGAAAATCCGTTCTTTGAAAGAGGGGTTGAAATCAACGGCATCCACACTGGTGGTGTTCCCTTGGGTACTATAGACTAAAGGGCCGCTGCTTTGGGCACAGGCAATATCATAGCCACTTCCCCCAAAGGTTTCCCGTAAGAGTGCATAGGGGTCCACTTGGGCCCAATGGCCGATGTTGTTGATCAGGGTGG
>CAKZLG010000064.1 GCA_937125035.1 uncultured Maribacter sp.
AAAACCAATCCATTGGCATTATCACCGTAAATGTATTTGCCATAAAGTTCTGGTATCTCAGTACCACGGTACACATAACCTCCAATCACGGCGCTACCCACGGATCCATCATAAGCATACAATGGCACACGTTCTTCTCCGTAAATGGGATTGGGATAGTCAATAAAATCACGCCCGCCCTCAGCAAAACCTTCCTTATAGTTCCATTGAAAGTTCAGTGCCGGTTTATCCATGATATTGATTTCCTCGAATTTTGATTCCCCAACATCACCGATCCAAAAATTTCCCGTAGGGGCATCATACGTCATACGAAAGGGCTGGCGTAGGCCAATGGCGTAAAACTCTTCCAAGAATTCGCCAGTTCCTGTAACCCAAGGATTATCATTGGGTATATAATAGCCCTGGGTGTAGGATTGTTCTACGTTGGCCGGGGTATTATCATTGTTGGGTTGCCTCTGAATGGGATGACTGATAGTGCCCCCCTGCATATCCACATCAATGCGCCAGACCCCACTTCTAAAACGGTCATTGAGCATTTGAGTATGGAGGATGGCATCGCCAAAGGAACCTTCATCCCCAACGGTAACATACAAAAAGCCGTCTCCCCCAAAAACAAGGCCACTGCCATCGTGTCCTTTATGGGTGTCATATTGATTGATCATGATCAATTCACTATTGGGGTCAAAACCAGTTCCGTTCCAAGTAAAGCGGCTCAATCTATCGTAATAGGGTGGATTCCAATCCGATGCCTCATTGTCTGTTTTGTGTACGTAATAGACATAAATGTAATCCTTACCCAATCCTTGGCCAAAGTTGGGGTGAAAAGCCACATTTTGAAAACCACCGTGTTTTTGACCCACTTCCCCACTCCAAGCATAATACCAGCAACGGTCCTGGATATCCATTACCAAAGTACGCTCAGCTTCTGAAGCGTCATCCGTATCCGGTATGGTGAAAAAACGTCCGTCCATCTCTACCACCAAAAGATTGTTCGTTCCCGGAAATGGTAATATGGCTTGGGGAGACTCCCATGGTATTTCTGTGTGGATTTCTACCAAATCAATTTCACTATTCGGTTTTATATTTGGCAGATTACCGTTTAAAAAAGGGTCAATTGCCTCCACGGAATCCAATCCTGGCTGGAACAAAACGGCAACCTTAAAGCTTAAGAACAGAATGGAAAAAAATAATATAGGCCATACTTTTCTTTGTTGAAGAGATAATGCTTTTATCATAAATAGGGTAGTTTTAAGCCATAGGACTTTGTTTTCTGCAATTTTTTTTAAAATAGTACCGGGGAAGGGACAGTTTTTGGACTTTGGAATACTACGACCAAACCTGTCAGACTAATTTCACGTGGAAAAATAGAATAAGATTGCGCCGTTTATTTTTTTTATCGACAAAGCGCCAGTTATTTAGGTTTAAAAACTTTTTTTTTCAGTTTAACGGTGATTTTTCTAGAGCTGGAGTTGTCTAAATCAATTTTTTAAAATGGTGAATGACCTTTTTTAAATCATGGTTTTGCAAAAGCACTATACAACTTATACGCGTCACTAAATCAGGATTTTAAAATTTTGTTGGCCAGCAGGACATGAAATCACTTTAAATATGCTTTCCATTTTACGCAATTGAAAGATTGAGTTAATGCGTTTGGGTAGGATGGTTTTCTAAATGACCTGAGTAGAGCAATAATTTTAATCCAAAAAAAAGGCACACCCCCAAAGTCGCTACTATCCTTTATTCAGTGCATTTAAAATTAGCCTAAAAAAATAGTGGTCTTAGAATTGCCTTGCTGTGCCAATCTAAGGAAATACCACACCATAAGACTTAGAACAAGCATCTCACCACCTTCCTCCAGTACCGTCAAAAAGGCCAAAATGTAAGGGTATGCGCCAAAAAATCCTTGGGCCACATCCAAAACCACCCCAAAAAAAAGAAAGGCGCCGAGCAGTGCAATAATTTCCAAAAATGTTCTCTTAATGGTCAAGGGCGCCTTGAGATAGCTGTGCAATGTTATCAAAATAAAAAACAAGGACATCAAGCCCGTGTACAGTACTTGCCCCACAGCATGCGCCCACGGGCCGGCAAGGCCCCCAACCCCCAGATAGCGAACCAAAGCGGCACTTGCCCAATGGTGCAACTGTAAAACGTCATCTGCCCACAAAATGCCAAACAGGGGTAACAACGGTAAGTAGGCCCACTGTTTCTCCCTAAGCACCACATGGCCCAACAGGACCATAATACCCAAATACTTGAGATATTGGAAACTTTCCGGATAACCAAAACCTTTGGCGTTCAACAGCAGGGCCTGCGGCTCCGCATTCCATAAGGCAAGCGCAACCAC
>CAKZLG010000065.1 GCA_937125035.1 uncultured Maribacter sp.
GTATGTACGGGCAACGTACCGGTATGGTTAAGACGCTTAATTTCTGGTATCCCATCCGTATGGTCCGCAAAGAGCGGCCAAATTTTGGCAATATGGGGTTTGGCCACGAACAGCATACCGCTGCCCAAGGGCACACTCAACCACTTGTGCAGGCTACTGCCATAATAATCGCACCCCAGCGCCGCTATGTCCACATCAATATGCCCTATGCAATGGGCCCCGTCCACCATGACCTCTACCCCGTGACCATGGGCCATGTCGCATATTTTTTTGATGGGCAGAATCTGTCCCGTAATGTTCACCATGTGGCACACCATGAGCAATTTGGTGTTGGTCGTTATCTGGGCTTCATATAGCGAAACAATCTCCTCATCAGAAGCCGGATGGTTGGGTACGGAAACAATTTTATTAATCACGCCATATTTCTTGGCTACCATTTTGAACTGATCTTTCATGGCACCGTAATCCTGTTGGGCAAAGATGGCCTCGTCCCCTTTTTGCCAAGGATAGCCCCCAATGATCATATCCAAGGATTCCGTCGTGTTACGGGTAATGATCAATTCCTCTGGTGAGGCCCCAACGAGCCCGGCCAGACGATCACGCACCCTATCCTTGTTCTCCCACTGCACGGTACGCATATAATGGGACGCCTCATAATTTACCATTTGTATGTGCCCCATGTACTTTTGCAGGGTGGGCTTGGGAACGAAATTGTAATACCCGTTCTCCAGATTGATGTAATCCGGTTTTAGTGCATAGTCCTCCCGTACTCGTTCCCAAAAGGCATCATCATCCAAGGGATAGGGTTTTTCAAGGTCATGGGGAGCTTTCGCATGGGGCATTGCCAAGAGCGGAGAGAACAGGGCAGCGCCTCCCAACTGTTTTAAAAACTGTCTTTTTTCCATCTTCAATACGGTGCTAGTGGTTTAAATATACCATAAATCTGTCATGGCGCCTTGCATTGCCCAGCTTTTCTGCTCTTAGCTTCATGTGTGCACGTCATTATTAGAACTGAAAACAGGGCAAGGAAATTTTAAATTCTGTGTGGCCTCATTGTTAAAAATGTTTCAAACTTTTAAATAAACCTCTAAATACGTTATAATTATGAAAAAATACATTGCAGAATTTGTTGGAACCATGTGGCTCGTTTTGGCCGGATGTGGCAGTGCCGTCCTAGCGGCCGCTTTCCCAGAATTAGGAATTGGGTTTGTAGGTGTTTCCCTTGCCTTTGGCCTATCCGTATTGACCATGGCGTATGCCATTGGCCATATTTCCGGTTGCCATCTCAATCCGGCCGTGTCCTTGGGATTGTGGGCTGGAGGCAAAATGCAGGCACGTGAGCTCCCCTCTTATATAATTGCCCAAATACTCGGAGCCACCTTGGGAGCTGCTATTTTATATCTAATAGCTTCTGGGAAACCCGGTTTTGAACTTGGCGGATTTGCCGCTAATGGTTACGGTGAGCATTCCCCAGGCGGTTACGAATTGGCTTCCGCCCTACTCACAGAGGTGACCATGACCTTCGTATTCCTTTTCGTTATTTTGGGGGCCCTTCATTCCAATGCCCCTAAGGGCTTTGCTGGTTTGGCCATTGGTCTTTGCTTAACGTTGATCCATTTAATAAGTATCCCTATAACCAATACCTCCGTGAACCCTGCCAGAAGCACCAGCCAAGCCATCTTTGTCGGCGACTGGGCCTTAGAGCAACTATGGCTCTTCTGGGCAGCGCCCATTATCGGAGCAATTCTGGCGGGCGTTGTGTATAGGGCCATCAACCCCGAAAATGAGAAAATCCTGGCTGCCTAACTAGTTGCTGGAACGGCCATTAATGAAGAGGTGCTGATTTTTTGTGGTATCTTAGTTTTCATAAGATCCAAAAAGCCGAAAACACAACATGCCCTTACTCATTGTCCTCTTTGGAATTGTATTACTGTTCCTGCTCATAGCCCACTTTAAGCTCAACGGATTCATTGCCTTTATCCTCGTATCCCTTTTTGTGGGCATTGCAGAGGGCATGGATCCCGTATCGGTCATTGGTTCCATACAAAAGGGCATTGGCAGTATCCTTGGCTTTTTGGTGTTGATCTTGGGCTTCGGGGCCATGTTGGGCAAGTTGGTGGCGGACAGTGGTGCGGCGCAACGCATCACCATGCAATTGGTGCGGCAATTTGGGAAAAAGAACATACAATGGGCCGTGGTGCTAACCGGTTTCATTGTGGGCATTCCCATGTTCTATTCCGTTGGTTTTGTGATTCTGGTACCCTTAGTCTTTACCATTGCCGCTGCCACAGGGCTGCCCTTGCTTTACGTGGGCCTGCCCATGCTGGCCTCCTTGTCCGTGACCCATGGATACCTACCTCCACACCCTGCCCCTACGGCCATTGCGGCCACTTTCAACGCTGATATCGGCAAAACTTTGCTCTATGGTATTGTCATCGCCATCCCGGCGATCATTGTGGCTGGGCCTTTATTGTCAAGAACCATGAAACATATACGGGCCACTCCCTTGAAGGAATTTATAAATCCCACCCTATTGAAAGAGGAGGAAATGCCGGGGACGGGCGTGAGTATTGGTACTGCCCTTCTACCAGTATTTCTTATTGCCACTGCCGCGGCCGCAGAGCTACTGTTACCTCCAGAAAATACACTTAAGGCCATCTTGGCATTCATGGGCGATCCCGTAATGGCCATGCTCATCTCGGTCTTAGTAGCCATATATACCCTTGGCCTGGCCCGTGGCCATAGTATGAAACAGGTCATGGATACCGTGGGCGGTGCCGTTACGGGCATCACTATGGTATTACTGATCATAGCGGGTGCTGGTGCCTTGAAACAGGTATTGATCGATAGCGGCGTAAGTGACTATATTGGGGCGCTCCTCAAAGGTTCCGCGCTCTCCCCTTTGTTACTGGCTTGGCTCATTGCCACGGTCATCAGGGTATGCGTGGGTTCTGCCACGGTGGCTGGGCTTACGGCTGCGGGCATTGTGCTGCCCTTGACCCAAGGCGCGGGTGTTAGCCCTGAACTGATGGTACTATCCATAGGCTCTGGAAGCCTTATGCTATCTCATGTGAACGATAGCGGCTTTTGGCTCTTCAAGGAGTATTTTAACCTTTCTGTAAAAGATACGCTCAAAACATGGACGGTCATGGAGACCACCGTGGGCGTTATGGGCCTCATTGGGGTCCTGATATTGCAACAATTTATATAAATGAAACCTATGAAACCTTCCGAAAGAATCAAAGCACTAGGACTTGTCCTACCGCCCGCACCGCCACCGGCCGGACTCTATAAACCGGTATTGGTCGTGGACCACTTCCTGTACGTCTCCGGACAAGGGCCCATGCTGCCCAATGGCAGCCTGTACACCGGACGGGTAGGGGACGATCTGGACCTCTCCCAGGGCAAGGATGCCGCCAAACAAGTGGCCCTGACCATGTTGGCCACCATCACAGCCCATTTTGGGGATGTTGACCGCATCAAACGCTTGGTAAAGACCTTGGGCATGGTGAACTGTACGCCAGACTTTAACGAACACCCCTTGGTGATCAATGGTTATAGCGAGCTCATGGCCTCCGTTTTTGGGGAAGACCATGGCGTGGGGGTACGCAGCGCCGTGGGCATGATGTTGCCAGGACAAGTGGCCGTTGAGATAGAAGCGATGTTTGAACTACATACCTAAACCACTTGTATGAATCCTTGGTACCATATCCATGACCCAAAAAATGTCATTACCCCGGCCTTGCTCATCTACCCAGAACGCATTGCCCATAATATAACTACCATGCTGCAAATGGCGGGTGGTCCAGAAAACCTGCGGCCCCATGTGAAGACCCACAAGAACGGGGAGATCATTCACATGCAGCTGCAAAAGGGCATTACCAAGTTCAAGTGCGCCACCATTGCCGAAGCCGAACTCCTGGCCCAATGCGGAGCCCCTGATGTACTTCTGGCCATGCAGCCCGTTGGCGCGAATATATCCCGGTTCATGGCCCTCATGGAGCAGTATCCAAAAACAGCCTTCTCCGCTTTGGTGGACAATGAAAAAACCATGGGGCTTTTGGGGGAAGCGGCCCGGGCCAAACAGTGCCAAATTGCACTGTACCTGGACTTGAACGTGGGCATGGACCGTACCGGTATTGTCCCCTCCACCCAAGCGCTGGCGCTGTATCTAGCCGTTTATAAGCATCCCCACCTCCGCGCCATGGGCCTCCACATGTACGATGGCCATCTGCGCAACCCAGATGTGGAACAACGAAAAGCCGATTGTGATACCACTTTTGCAACCGTGGAGCGTTTGGCGGAACAAATCGTGGACAAGGGCCTTCCCCAGCCCGTCATCGTGGCCGGGGGATCACCTACTTTTCCGTTTCATGGCCAACGAAAAGGGATTATCGCCAGCCCGGGCACCACCTTGCTCTGGGATGCCGGATACGGGGGACTTTTTCCTGAAATGGACTTTTTGCCGGCGGCAGTTTTGATGACCCGTATTTTGAGCAAACCAAAAACAGGGGTTCTTTGCTTTGATCTGGGGCACAAATCCATTGCCCCTGAAATGCCCTTTCCACGCGTTCAGTTCCTGACCTTGGAACACAGCAGGCAAATTGGGCAGTCCGAAGAACATTTGGTCGTGCAATACGATGATTTAAAACTACCCGAAATTGGGGAGGAACACTATGCCATTCCGCAGCACATCTGTCCTACGGTGGCCAAATACGATGAACTTCAGGTTGTGGAAAATGGAAACATCGTCGCGCAATGGAAGGTAGCCGCCAGAAACCAAAAAATCTCAGTGTAGCCCATGTTCATTTTTGATGCCCATTTGGATCTCTCCATGAACGCCATGGAATGGAACCGGGACCTAAGGGAATCCGTAGCCGATATCCGCGCAAGCGAAGAAGGCATGACCGATACCCCTGACCGCGGAAAAAACACCGTTTCCTTCCCTGCCATGCGCCAAGGCAATGTGGGCCTTTGCGTGGCCACCCAGATCGCACGATATGTTCATAAGGACAATCCCCTACCTGGCTGGAAGTCCCCAGAACAAGCATGGGCCCAGACCCAGGGACAATTGGCTTGGTACAAAGCCATGGAGGCCGATGGCCATTTACGCCAGATCACCAACGCCAAGCAACTTAAAGAACATCTGAAGACGTGGGAAGCGGACCAAGACCATACGCCCATTGGCTATATTTTGAGTTTGGAGGGGGCAGATTCCATAGTGGGCATGGACCACTTGCACAAAGCCCATGAACAGGGACTCCGGGCTCTGGGACCCGCCCACTATGGTCCAGGCACCTACGCCCATGGGACAAACTCCAAAGGCGGCATTGGCGTTAAGGGCAAGGCACTGCTCAGGGAAATGGAAGGGTTGCACCTCATCTTGGATGCCACCCATCTCTGTGATCAAAGCTTTTGGGAGACGATGGCCGTCTATGGCGGCCCTGTTTGGGCCAGCCACAACAATTGCAGGAAATTCGTGGACCACAACCGGCAGTTTTCCGATGAACAGCTTCAAGAACTCATAGCCCGCCAGGGGGTCATTGGGGTGGCCTTGGATGCCTGGATGATGGTGCCCCATTGGCAACGGGGACGCTCAACCCCCAAAGGTATGGGGCTCACCTTAGATAAAATGGTCCAAAATATAGACCACATCTGCCAATTGGCGGGCAACAGCAGACACGTGGGCATTGGAACGGATTTGGACGGGGGCTTTGGCAAGGAACAATGCCCTGCGGACGTGGACACCATTGCCGATCTGCAAAAATTACCATCAAAATTAAAGCAGAGGGGCTACAATTCAGAAGATATATGTAATATTATGCATCAAAATTTCATTTCTTTTCTGGAGAGAACATGGCAATGAACAGAAGAACCTTTGTAGTACGATCTTCCTTGGCAGGTCTTGGCACATTATTGTATTCCTGTTCAACGTCCACGAAAATCCAAATGGGCAAAGGCTCTTTGATCGCCTGCCTAGGGGATAGCATCACCGCCACACATCCCAATGGTTATGTCAACTTCCTTCAAGAACTGGCAGACCAGAACCATCCGGAACAAGAGCTTACCTTTCTCAATTGGGGAAAGAGCAGTGAGACCATCACGGGCCTAACGGAAGAGGACCATCCCGGTCCCAGACCTTATCTTTTTGAACGATTGGATACCCTGCTGAAACAAACGGATGTGGATGTGCTTTTCTTTTGTTATGGCATGAACTGTGGCATTTACGGAAAACCCTCACCAACCCTTTTCAACAGCTACAGAATTGGCGTCTACACCTTTCTGGAGAAAATCAAGGCCAAAGGTGTCAAGGCCGTCTTGCTTACTCCTCCCCCTTTGGCACTGGCCGCTTTTGCACTAGGCCCCTTGAGCGAAAAAACATCGTATTCCTACCTTAATCCTTATCCAGAATATGAAACGGAAGTGCTGCAGGAATTTCGGAACATCCTTCACGGTATTGACCACTCCCACCTTTTGGGTGTTATTGATATACATTCCATTTTAAAAGAACATCAAAAGAAGGTCTATACCCAAGACCCCATACATCCCAATGGCCAAGGGCACCGTTTGATCGCAGAAACCATCATGGCCCAATTGTCATTTTAACAGGGCTTTAAGCCCCCATGGCAGGGTATTTGCTATATTTATTTTTTCTTTGCCAGATTCATGAAAAAATTAGTGTCCTTCCTTCTTTTTTTCTGTTGCCTAGGCCCATTGGCAGTCAATGCGCAAGGTGGTGACCTTCCTGTGGTAAGGCCCTTGAAGATAGAGCCCCAAGCCACCCCGGACATGAAGGGGAACACGAAGACCGGACCGGTGCTCAATATTCCGCCAATTATAAGGGAACCGCCCAATCTTAACCTAAAAGATCGCAATCCCGTTAAAATGTTACCAGACGAGGAATTGGTACAGGCGGGTGCGGGGCTAAAAATAGACCCTAGAATTGGGCCGCGTGAGAAAAAGGAAGGCTCCAACCAATTTTTCCCCGATCAGTATTTGGGCGATGTGAAGAGCGCTGGTAAGTTCATTGGCATTGTTTGCAGAGATCATGAGTTTGTGGATGGGGATCGCGTTAAGATATTTCTTAATGATAAGGTGGTGGAATACAATATGCTCCTTACCGGAGGTTTTAAAGGCATCAATGTGGACCTGCAATCTGGCTTTAACAAACTGGACTTTGAGGCCTTGAACCACGGTTCTTCGCCACCCAATACGGCACAAGTGGACATCTATGACGACAAAGGGCAGGTCATCTACTCCAATAAATGGCTCCTTTCCGCCGGTTCCAAAGCCACTATTATTGTAACCAAGGAATAACCAAAAAAGGTGTTTGGGAGCGTTTTGTTGTTGTCTTTATGCCCAAGTTCATCCAACTATATCCCTATCTTTGATTGTATCAATAAAAAAATGTGATGCCGAAAAAATATAGGGTGGCAGTAGTTCAGTTGCAACTGAACGATACCCCAACAGAAAACAGAAAAAAATGCTTGGAGTGGATACGCAAAGCGGCACATCAAGGTGCCGAGGTAATTTCCCTTCCAGAACTATACAGTAGCCACTATTTTTGCCAAAGTGAGGATGTGGACAATTTTGCCTTGGCCGAACCTCTGGGCGCTGTTTCCTTTACCACTTTCAGCCAACTGGCCAAAGAATTAGGTGTGGTCATCATTGTGCCCTTCTTTGAAAAAAGAATGGCCGGTATCTATCACAATAGTGCCTATATCTTGGATACGGATGGGTCAAAAGCCGGATTGTACCGTAAAATGCACATCCCGGACGACCCCCATTTTTATGAAAAATTTTACTTTACCCCGGGTGACCTTGGTTTCCAGTCCATAGCCACCAAAAAAGGAAACATTGGCACCTTGATCTGTTGGGACCAATGGTATCCCGAGGCCGCGCGCCTAACCGCCATGAAAGGGGCAGACATTCTTTTTTACCCCACGGCCATAGGCTGGCATCCAGCGGAAAAAGCCCAGTATGGTGAAAATCAATATGGTGCTTGGATGAACGTGATGAAGGGGCATGCCGTGGCCAATGGCATCTATGTGGCCGCCGCCAACAGGATCGGTCTGGAGCAATACCTCCCCGGCACGGATGGCATTGAATTTTGGGGACGCTCCTTTATTTGCGGCCCGCAAGGGGAAATCCTGGCCATGGCCTCCCATGACCAAGAAGAGATTCTTATGGCGGAGGTAGACCTAGGGCACCAAGAGAATGTGCGGCAGAACTGGCCATTTTTTCGGGATAGGCGCATTGATGCTTTTGGAGATCTGACCAAAAGGGCATTGGACTGATGGTTATGGCACAGCGACGATTTCCTGCGGAATGGGAGCCCCAAAAGGGCCTTTTACTTTGTTATCCGCACAATGGCAAGGATTGGCCTGGTAAATATGGGGCCATACAATGGGCCTTTGTAGAATTCATTAAAAAAGTGTCCCTTTTTGAGACTGTATACCTCATAGTGGCCGATGCGCAGCAGCAACAGACTGTGGCCGATCGCTTGGATAGGGCCCACGTGGACCTTTCCAAGATATCCTTTATTCTTCAAAAGACCAACCGCAGTTGGATGCGCGATTCCGGGCCGATCATGGTCCATAGTAATGGCAAGCCCGAGGCCCTCAACTTCAATTTCAACGGATGGGCCAAATACAACAATTGGCAATTGGACAAAAAAGTGCCCCAAAAGGTGGCTCAACATCTAAACACCCCGATAACCCAAGTAACTTATAACGGTAAAAAGGTAGTTTTGGAAGGGGGCGCCCTAGAAGTGAACGGTAAAGGCACCCTTATCACTTCAGAGGAATGTCTGCTTCACCCTACCATACAAATAAGGAACCAAGGATTTACCAAGGCCGATTATGAGTCGGTTTTTAAGGAATTCCTCGGCATTACCAACACCATTTGGTTGGGCAATGGCATCCTTGGAGATGATACCCACGGCCATATTGATGACCTCTGCCGCTTTGTGGACCCAGCTACCGTGGTCACCGTGGTGGAGCACGACAAGAACCATAAAAACCATGCACCGCTCCAAGACAATCTTAAGCGACTCACGGCGGCCCGCTTAGAAAACGGTAAACCCTTGACCATTGTGGTGCTGCCCATGCCCAGACCGATTGCATTCGAAGATTTGGAACTACCGGCCAGCTATGCCAATTTCCTCATCATCAATGGCGCCGTCCTGGTGCCCACCTTCAATGACGTGAACGACCGCATTGCCCTGAATATCCTAGCGAATTGCTTCCCGGACCGCGAAGTGATCGGCATCAATTGTATCGATTTGATTTGGGGCTTTGGCACGCTGCATTGCCTCAGCCAACAGATTCCCCAGTAAATTAAACATATATCAGACTAAAGCCTGCCTGCCGCGGGAAGGTTCAAAAGTTACCCAGTAGCTTGTGCTGCTGAGAACAGCGAAGCAACCCACGTCCCAATGTGCTCTGCACTAAAAGGGATTCTTCACTGCACTGTGTTTCGTTCAGAATGACAGAAAGGGCTTGTTGGCCTTATTAACCCCTACTCTCCTTCCTTTTTCCAGGGCGATAGGTTTCCGCGGCGCGTTCCAGTACATCTTCCCGGTAGTAGGCGGCATCCTTCCACTCCACATCTAGGTATTTTTGTATTTGATCATCAAAATGGGGCGACGCGGGATCCCCACTTTGGCCCCCTGCCAAAATGGTTTTTGCGCGGACCTTATCCCCAAACTCCACGGCGGCCACAAAGCTATTGCCTCGGGTGCCGTATATTTTTTTTGCCCCAGGGGTGGTGTATCTGGCGCCATAGGCCGCAAGGGCGCCCCATGTGCCCGAGGCAAAGCCCACGGGCAGACTGGGTTTGTCATCACTGAATTCTTGGACAATGGCACCCGTTAAACGCTGGTACCGGTTCACCTCACCCCAAGGGATTTTCCACGTGCCGAAATCGGCTTCCAATTGGGCGATGGTCTCTTTGAACAAGGTCAGTTTTTCATTATCTGGGGAAGTGGTGCCCCAATGGTCAACCAATTCCATACCGTTGAGCCCCATTGGCCTTTGGGCCTTTTCATAACTCCGCATACCATAAAAATGGGCCAAGGTCATGGCCACGGAAGACAGAGAGGTGCGGTAGTCCCAATTGCGAAGCAGTTCTATGGGCGCCCCCAGTTCCTTGGTGCGATCCAGTTGGTCATAGGCCTTGACCAAACCGGGCAATAAAGCCTCAAAAGCGGGCAAGTATGGGTCGTGGGCCAGTTGGATCAAACTATCCAGTGTATAGCCGCTTCTGTCCGTAAGTAAACCAATGGCGTGGATGCCCCGGAAATTTTCTTGGTCACGAGACATGTAATAAGGATAATCGGCTTTCTTAGGGCTGTATTGCAAAGCCGATGTATAGGGCGTGGAATTACAGTTCTGTATCCAGCCATTTTGTGGATTGAACACGAGGATATTCTCTTCTACCGTATGCAGCCCCTGCCAGTCGGTCTGGGGATCGCTACCATCAACGGGCTGGGAATAATCAAAAATGGTATCGCGCTTGGGCACAAAATTCCCATGAAAATAAGCGATGTTGCCCTCGGCATCGGCATAGACCGTATTATTACTGGAGTTGGTCCGGATGTCCATCATCTCACGAAAACCACTGTACCCATCTTGTTTTGTACGGATATAGGATTGCTCCAATGCTTTAACAGGTGCCCACATCATGGCACTGGCGGTCCATTGATCGTCAACAGCATGGGTTATGGGGCCGTGGTGCGTACGGTACGTGGGGAAGGTCTTTTCCTTGAGGCCCTCCGCTGTCCTATATTTTAAAACAACACGGGTAGAATCTACCGGCCGCAGCTCCTCTCCATATTGATAGTACAGTTTACCATTGTTCTTTACAATGGTTTCCTTGAACTCGTCCATCACATCGGTATAGGTAGAGGTATGCATCCAACCCGTTTTTTCATTGAACCCTTGGTATACAAAAAACTGCCCCCAGGTCACCGCACCGTAGGCATTCAATCCCTCTTCAGAAACTACATGCACTTCTCCCCTAAAGTAGAAGGAGGTATGCGGATTGATGAGCAGCATGGCATTGCCCGTTTGTGTCAGGTCACCAGAAATGGCAATACCATTACTCCCCTGTGGTTCGGCCATTTCGGCTTCCTTTTGTTGCTGCAGCAATTCCAATTCCGGCACTTCCATTCCGCTCTCGTAAAAAGCCTTGATCTTGCTGGTCCTGATCCGTTCAATATCGCCCCCTATACTGCCCTCACTGAAATACATGGGCATCCAAGGTTCAAAACGGTCCAATAGCTTCGGTTGTACCTCTGGGTGGGTATGCAAGTAGTAATTAATGCCGTCCGCAAAGGCATCGCATAATTTCTGCAACCACGGCGGACTGTTTTCGTAGTTCTCTTTTGCCTCGGCTTCGGTCATAAAAAGGTGCGCCCGCAAGTCGCTATACAGCGCCTCTTCCCCTTCCACCTCTGCCAAACGGCCCGTGGCCCAGATATAATTTTGCTCTACCCGGTTAAAATCGTCCTCACATTGGGCGTACAACAAGCCAAAAACGGCATCGGCATCGGTCTTGCCATAGATATGGGGAACGCCAAAATCGTCTCTGATGATTTCGACATTTTGGGCCTGGGCCACCCATCTCTCCAACTCCGATCGGGCGCTTTCTTTACAAGAAGTAAAAACAATGAAAAGGGCAATAACAACGATTCGCATCATGACAGTATCTAAATTAATGGTCCTAAAGATAAAGACTACATTCTAAACACGACTGTCTTTCTACTTATCCAATTTGAAGTAACTTGCAGATTCTTTCTCAGACACCTATGGCAGACAAAAAAGTAAGTATTTTAAAAGCGTTCAAGACCATAATTTGGCCTCGCCGAAACCTCGTTTTTTTGGGACTGGCACTCATTGTCATCAGCAAGGCCGCGAGTTTTGTGGCGCCCATTTCCTTGCGCTATTTCTTGGATGATATTGTGCCCAATAAAAATTATGACCTCCTAAAACTTCTCGTAGCGGTGGTCATCTTCGCCTTCTTGGTACAGGCCGTAATGTCATTCTTATTGACCAAAGTACTCAGCATACAGGCACAGTATATGATATCTGAACTGAGGGCACAAGTACAAAAACAGGTGCTTTCCCTGCCCATTCGCTTTTTTGACAATACGAAATCAGGTGCCTTGGTCTCCCGCATCATGAGCGATGTGGAAGGCGTGCGTAATTTAATTGGCACGGGTTTGGTGCAACTGGTGGGGGGCACCATTACAGCGGTGGTCTCATTGATCTTACTTTTGAGAATAAGCCCAACCATGACATTACTGACCTTTATTCCGCTGATATTGTTCGCGCTCATCGCCTTAAAGGCCTTTAAGGTCATACGTCCCGTTTTTAGGGAGCGGGGCAAGATCAATGCAGAGGTAAAGGGCAGGCTTACCGAAACGTTGGGGGGCATAAGGGTCATTAAAGGCTTCAATGCCGAGCATCAAGAAGGGAAAGTGTTTGAGGAAGGGGTGGACCGCCTGTACCAAAATGTCAAAAAAAGCCTGACCGCAACCGCCATAATGACCAGTTCATCCACTTTTCTTTTGGGCTTGGCCACCACGGGCATCATGATGGGCTTTGGCGGTTATAAAATGATGCAGGGCGAATTGACCACCGGAGAATATTTTGAATTCACCTTTCTATTGGCCCTCATGGTGGCGCCCATTGTGCAAATGAGCAATATTGGCAGTCAGCTGACGGAGGCCTTGGCCGGACTGGACCGTACGGAGGAGCTGATGAACAAAGTGGCCGAAGCCGATGAAAAGCACAGAACCGTGCAGTTATCTGAATTTAAGGGCCACGTGACATTTCGCAACGTTTCCTTTGCCTATGAAGAGGACAAGGAGGTATTGCACAAGATAACCTTTGAGGCCAAACCGGGCGAGGTGATTGCCTTGGTGGGGAGTTCCGGATCTGGAAAATCCACCATTGCCGGCCTAGCGGCCAGTTTTTTAAATCCAGATGCGGGAGAAATCACCATAGACGGCCACGACCTTAGCAAAGTGGACCTCAACAGTTTTAGAAAATATTTGGGTGTTGTACTTCAGGATGATTTTCTCTTTGAGGGCACCATCCGAGAGAACATCCTGTTCCCTAGGCCAAATGCCACCGAAACAGAGTTGGTGGCTGCTGTGAAAGCGGCCTATGTGGATGAATTTACGGACCGCTTTGATGACGGACTGGACACCTTGATTGGCGAAAGGGGTGTTAAACTCTCTGGCGGACAGCGCCAACGTATTGCCATTGCGAGGGCCGTATTGGCGAATCCCCGTATTTTGATCTTGGACGAGGCCACCTCCAACTTGGATACCGAAAGTGAGGCCCTCATCCAAAAAAGTCTGGCCGAACTTACTAAAGGAAGAACCACATTCGTCATAGCACACCGCCTGAGCACCATCCGCAAGGCCGACCAAATACTAGTGATTGAAAATGGCCGCATTGCTGAACAGGGAACGCACGAAGAACTGATTG
>CAKZLG010000066.1 GCA_937125035.1 uncultured Maribacter sp.
AGCGGTTAAAGTTCATAACCCGGAGGCCGAGGGTTCAAGTCCCTCTCTCGCTACACATCTCTTAAAGGGCATCAATACACATTGATGCCTTTTTCTATTCCTACCATAGTTCAAATACCATGGTTGTTTTTATAGCATTGGATGATAGAACAGGTTTTGAACATGATCCCAGTTACATTCATTGTAAATTGACCTGATAAGAAATTAGGTTTTGGGCTCCTTCCTATTGCAGATCACCTTGAACTTTGATAACTTTCCAAAGACTAAAACCAAGCAAATGCAGAACATTTTGGTAACGGGCGCTACGGGCAATGTGGGAAGGGCAGTGATCGATCACCTATTACGAAACCCAATTGGAGGAGATGTCATTGCAGCGGTGCGGGATGTGGAAAAAGAAAAACACACCTTCAATCACCTAAAAGGCTTAAGTTATGGCTATTTTGATTTTGAGGACAGCACCTCCTTTAACGGGGCCTTTAAGGAAATAAACGTACTCTTCTTACTTAGACCGCCCCATATTTCGGATATTGAGCCCATTTTCAAACCCCTATTATTGGCTGCCAAACAGAGTGGGTTGACCAAGATTGTCTTTTTATCCGTGCAGGGGGCCGAAAAAAGTAAGGTCATACCCCATAATAAATTGGAACGGCTGATCACCTCCTTAGGGTTTCATGCTATCTTTGTACGGCCCTCCTATTTCATGCAAAACCTTACCACTACCTTGTTACCGGAGATAAAAAAGGAAAGCTCCATTACCCTACCGGCCGGCCGGGCAAAATTCAATTGGGTGGATGTTGAGGACATAGGGGCGGCCTGCGCGGTCTTATTGCGCTCATTTGATGTGCATAACAACGGGGTTTATGAAATTACCGGTAATGAAAACTTGAATTTCAACGAGGTAGCGAAAATGATGACACAACATCTAGGGGCAGAAATTACCTATCACAGAATAAATCCGTTATGCTTTTACATAAAAAAGCGTAGGGCGGGTATGCCCCAAGGGTTCGCATTGGTAATGACTTTGCTCCATTTTTTGCCCAGATTGCAAAAGGAGCCTCGAATATCATCAGATTTTGTGGAACTTACGGGCAAGAGCCCTATTTCATTGAATGCCTTTTTGCATCGGGAGAAGGAGACGTTCCAAAACTGAGCACTTACATGGGTGATTTTGAGTTTCCATTGTTTTTTTACAACGCAACTTGTACGTACAAGTTAAATGCCTTACTTTTAAATCGAGACAACTATCAAAATCCCAACTTGTTTGTTTGAACTATGAACAATACCACTAGAAGACACTTTCTGCACCAAGCGGCGCTCGGCACCGCTGGGACCATAGTACTGCCCAGCATCATGGCCGCCAAGGTAAAGGAGGCTCGCCAAAACAGCCCTCGGGTGCCCATCTCCGGACATGTTTGGGTATATGCTAGTAATTATCCGCCCCATTGGGACTGTACCCCCATTTTGGAACAGGTTTTCAAAGATTTCCAGTTTGCCGATCTGGATGGTGTGGAGCTCATGGAAGGGCAGTTGCGGCATGCAGATGCCGTAGCACGCATCAACAACTATATTGCTACCTATGGCGTACCAGTGACCGGTTCTTCGTACGGGGTGGGCTTTGGCATGTGGGATAATGGTCAACATAAGGACATTCTTACCGATATTGCCGTAGTGGTACCGCGTTTGGCCGAAGTGGGTGGCAAAACCTTTGGCATTTCCGTTGGCAACAAAAAAGAGGGGGCCAAAACAGAGGCCGAACTGGATGCCCAAGCAGAAGTTCTGTTGAAAATACGGCAAATTTGCCAAGAAAATGGCATAGAGGCCAACCTGCACAACCACACCTATGAAGTGGAAAACGGAATGCATGACCTCCGGGGGACCTTAGAGCGTATTCCGGACTTTAAGCTGGGCCCCGATTTAAATTGGCTCATCCGGGCCAAAATAGACCCCGTTGCCTTCATTCATGAATTTGGACCGCAATTGGTCTACCTCCATATTCGCGATCAATACCAAGATGGCACATGGACCGAATATGTGGGCCAAGGCGTCACCGATTTCAAAAGCATTTCCGCCGCGCTCAAGGCTCAAAATTTTAATGGGAGGGCCGCTGTGGAGCTGGCTTTCCCCAATGATTTTACGCCAAAATACCCACTCAGAAAAGATTGGAAAAAAAGCAAACGATTCGTTCAGCGCACCTTTGGGTGGAGCTGATGCCATTTAAAATAACACCCTATGAACATTGCCATGTTGGGCTCTGGATTTATAGCCCGTTTTTACGCTGATTCCCTCCACGCACAAAGAAGGGTGGACCGCCTTACCACGGTCTATTCAAGAAATGAGGAGAATGCCAAGAGATTTGCAGCGGACTATGGCCTGGAAAAACATACCACTACCATGAAAGAGGCCATAGAGGACCCGGATGTGGATGTGGTGCTCATTTCCCTGCCCAACCATCTACACGAAGAGGCCGTTCTGGCCTGCGCGGCAGCGGGCAAACACGTGCTGTGCACAAAACCTTTGGGGAGAAATGCGCAAGAGGCCAAAATCATGTTGGATGCCGTGGAGAAGGCCGGTGTTTTTGGGGGCTATCTAGAAGATCTCTGCTATACCCCTAAATTCCTGAAATCCATGGAGAGCATCGCCAAGGGGGATATTGGCAATGTACTCTGGGCAAAATCCCGTGAAACCCATCCCGGTCCCCATAGCGACTGGTTCTGGGACAAGGAAAAATCAGGCGGGGGCGCTATCATAGATCTCGGTTGCCACTGTGTGGAAATCAGCCGCAATTTTATCGGGAAAAATATAAAACCCATAGAGGTCATGTGCTGGGCAGCTACCCAAGTGCACCCTATAGACGCCGAAGACCATGCCATTGGGCTCGTTAAATATGCCAATGGCGCCATTGGCCAGTTTGAGGTCAGCTGGACCTTCCGTGGCGGCATGGATCTTCGGGACGAGGTCATGGGAACAGAGGGCACCATTTGGGTAAACAGTTTTCTAAGAACAGGTTTTGAAATGTTCACCACCGGTAAGGGAAATGATGGCTATGTAGCCGAAAAGGCGGAGTCCAACACAGGCTGGTTGTTTCCCGTTGGGGATGAGTCCCACGAATTGGGCTACCCCCATATGTTCACGGACATGTTCAATGCCATAGAGGAAAAAAGGCAACCTTTGGAAAATTTTTACGATGGTTATGTGGTCAATGCCATATTGGATGCGGCATTCCTGTCGGCAGAAAGTAAGACTTGGGAGCCCGTGGTGTTGGAAGATTGGCGCGGAGATGACCCCACGACCAGTGAAAAACAATGGGCCTCTTATGATGCGGACCATTTTATTATCAAGGAAGAGGTATTGCCCAATGGCGATAAAAAACTAATTTTAAAGCATAAGGAGTCGGGCAAGATCACCCAAAAGGTCACCCAGGCCAACGGATAAACGAAAACCATGATGCAAAAAACATATCCTAAATGAATATAAACGGAAAAGTCGCGAAAGAGAACACCTATGATGCCATTGTTATTGGTTCTGGCATCAGTGGGGGCTGGGCGGCAAAGGAACTGTGCGAGAAAGGGCTGAAGACCTTGGTGTTGGAGCGCGGTCGTATGGTAAAGCACATTGAGGACTACACCACCGCTACCATGAACCCTTGGGAGTTTAAGCACCGCGGCGCCATCCCCCAAAATATCAAGGAAGAGAACCCGGTGGTAAGCCGTTGCTATGCCTATAATGAGGCCACGGAACACTTTTTCGTAAAGGACAAAGAACACCCTTACGTACAAAAAAAGCCTTTTGATTGGATCAGGGGCTATCAAGTGGGCGGCAAATCGCTGCTTTGGGCGCGTTGGACCCAACGATGGAGCGATCTGGACTTTGAGGCCAACGCTAAAGAGGGCATTGCGGTGGACTGGCCCATACGTTATAAGGACATCGCCCCATGGTATTCGTATGTGGAGCAATTCGCAGGCATCAGTGGTAACAAAGACGGGCTGGCCCAAGTGCCAGACGGTGAGTTCCTGCCACCCATGGAAATGAACTGTTTGGAAAAGCACGTACAAAAAACCCTTAAGAACCTCTATGACGACCGCCACTTGGTCATCTCCAGAACAGCCAATCTTACGGTGCGCCATAACGGCCGCGGCCCCTGTCAATACAGGAGCCTGTGTAATAGAGGGTGTCCGTTTAGCGGCTATTTCAGCAGTAATGCCGCAACACTGCCGGCCGCAGAGGCTACGGGCAACATGACCTTGAGACCGTTTTCCGTAGTGCAGTCCATCTTATATGACAAGGACTTGGGCAAGGCCACCGGAGTGCGCATTATGGATACGAACACCAAGGAGGTCATGGAGTACCATGCCAAAATCATCTTCGTGAACGGCTCCACGCTTAACTCCACCTTATTGCTGATGAACTCCAAGAGCGATCGGTTCCCAAATGGCATGGGCAATGATTCCGGGGAATTGGGGCACAACCTTATGGACCATAATTATAATTGCAAAGTGGAAGGTGAATATGAGGGTTTTGAGGATACCTATTATTCCGGCCGAAGGCCTACCGGTACCTATCTTGCCAGGTTCAGGAATTTCGGCAATGACAGCCAGTCCCATTTCAAAAGGGGATACGCCTATGCCTGTGGAGGCTCCAGGGCACCTTTTAGTGATGTCAGTGAAACGGCCATTGGCTTACCACTGAAACAGGACCAGACCCAATTGGGCCCTTGGAAATTTGGATTCAGCGGCATGGGGGAATGTCTCCCTTATCATGAAAATAAGATCAGCCTCAGTAATGATAAAACAGATGAATGGGGGATGCCGTTATTAGAGTTTGATGCGGAGTACAAAGAGAACGAAAGGGCCATGGCCAAAGACATGGTACAAACGGCCATGGAGATGTTGGATAAAATGAAATTCAAGAACATCACCGATAAAAAAGAGTCTAGGAACATCGGCCTCAACATCCATGAAATGGGGACTGCTAGAATGGGTAGGGATTCCAAAACCTCAGTGCTCAATGGCCATAACCAAGTGTGGGGCGCTCCCAATGTGTTTGTCACAGATGGCGCCTGCATGACCTCCAGTGCCTGCCAAAACCCATCTTTGACGTACATGGCCCTGACCGCCAGAGCAGCCGATTTTGCCGTAAACGAATTAAAGAAAATGAATCTATAAATGAAGCGAAAAACATTTATCAAACAACTGGGCTACGGTTCTGGGGCCACTCTTTTCTTACCATCCGCACTTCTTGTGGGCGGGTGTTCCCATACCCCTGTGGACCGTACCGCGCTCACAGAAGTGGATGTTCCTTTTTTGGATGATCTTGGGGAAACCATCATCCCCTCCACCCCAACAGTGCCCGGGGCAAAAGCAACGGCAATAGGGGAATATATAGTACTGATGTACAATGATTGTATGTCCCAAGAGGATAAGGCCATTTTAGTAAAGGGCATCAATGAACTGGATCGGCGTTCTGCCCAAATGTTCGAAAAATCCTTCTTGGATGCCACTCCAGAACAGCGCTTGCAATTATTGGAGGCGGTACAGACCGAAGCCCACACGTACCAACTGGAAATGGAAGGGGAAGAGGCAGCCGATGCCCACTATTTTCAAATCCTCAAGGGGCTTGTGCTTACTGGTTATTTCACCTCCGAGATTGGTATGACACAAGCTAGGGAATACCTCCCCGTACCTGGAAAGTACGTAGCATGCATGCCCTATGCGCCAAAGGATAAAGTTTGGGCCCTGTGAGAAACGCGCAATAAAAAACATGGACTTTACCAACACCGTATACATTATAATGGGCGGCACCACGGGCATGGGCCTATCCTCGGCCAAGGCCTTGGTGGCGAAGGGTGCCAAAGTATTGGTCGTGGGCCGCAATACAGAGAGTTGCGATAGTGCGCAGGAGGCCTTAGGGGCATCTGGCATTGCTATTTCCGGGGATGCCACCGATCCAAAAACCATACATACTGCCATTCACAGGGCGGTCACAGAATTTGGCCCCATCAACGGCCTGTTCCATGTGGCAGGGGGAAGCGGTAGAAAATGGGGGGATGGGCCCTTACATGAACTCACCCTGAAAGGCTGGAACAAGACCATGGAACTCAACCTCACCTCCATGATGCTGAGCAACCAGGGCATGATCCAGTATTTTTTGAAGGAAGGCCGATCGGGTTCCCTATTGAATATGGGCTCCGTGTTGGGCTACTCGCCCTCCCCAACCTATTTCACCACCCATGCATACGCAGCGGCCAAATCGGCCATTATTGGTTTTTCAAAATCCATAGCCGCCCATTACGCCAAAGATAATATCAGGATCAATGTTATTGCCCCTAGTCTTTTCATTACGCCCATGGCGCAACGGGCGGCCCAAGATGATGAAATCCTTCGCTTTTTAAAAACGAAACAGCCTTTGGATGGGGGCAGACCGGGGCAACCAGAAGACATCAACACAGCAGCCTTGATGTTCCTGCACCCAGATTCCCGCTTTATCACGGGCCAGGTGTTGGGGGTGGACGGGGCATGGTGCCTTAGTGAAGGACAACTTTAACATGCACCATATGGAGCAGCACTTCTTGGGTATCGATATTGGCGGAACACGGATAAAATGGTGTCTCACAAATGACAGGGGGACCATTTTGGAACGTCAAACCTTCGCTACCAATGACACTCCAGATGAAATGGCCTCATGGCGCACTCAGGTTTTGGACCTTATTAAGGCGACGGCAAAAGCAACAGAGACAAAGGGAGACTCTTTATCATGTGGTATTTCCGCCCCGGGCTTAGTGGATGATCAAAACCAACGCGTGCTCTTTATGCCAGAACGCCTCAAGGGTCTTGAAAATTTCCATTGGGCCCAAGCTACTGGCCGTCCGGTGGTGGTCATCAATGACGGGCACTCCGCCACCTTGGCAGAATACGAAACGGTTTATAAGGCGAAGGGCGTGCGCCACTTTTTGATGCTCACCTTGGGCACCGGGGTGGGCGGCGGGCTCGTCTTGAACGGCCAGCTGTACCAAGGCCATCTGCAGCGGGCGGGCCATATGGGCCATATGACCGTGGACATCCATGGGGCACCTACCATGACCAACATGCCGGGCAGCCTAGAACATGCCATGGGCAATTTTTCCGTGGGTGAACGTACCCACGGAAGCTTCGTAAGCACCAAGGAGCTTGTGGAGGCCTATACAAACGGGGACCCTTCGGCAAAAAAATACTGGCTGGCCTCCATAGACCGCTTGGCGGTGGCCCTGTCCGCCCTTGCAAATATTGTCTCTCCTGAGGTTATCAGCATTGGGGGTGGTATTGCCCATGGCGCGGGTGTGGCTCTGATACAGCCCTTGGCCGAGGCCATGGAACGCTATGAATGGCGGCCCGGGGGGCACAGAATAACAATAAAAAAAGCAACCTTGGGCACGTATGCGGGTGCCTTGGGCGCAGCAATGTTCGCAAGACTAAAAAAAATAAAATGAACGTAACTGAAGAATACTTGGCCAAAAGTGGCCAAATGGTAAAACACATAGGCAACCAGGCAACTGAAATAAAAAAGGTGGCGAAACTCTTTGCCGCATCCATCCTAAAGGGCCGTATGGTACATCTGTTCGGCTCTGGGCATAGTAGAATGCTGGTAGAGGAAATGTGGCCAAGGTACGGCTCCTTTCCTGGTTTTAATCCCATTGTGGAACTTTCCCTGTCCTTTCACAATCTCGTAGTTGGGGCCAATGGGCAACGCCAGGCCATGTTCCTTGAGAACGTTCCCGGGCTGGCCTCTAGGATATTACGCAATTTTGATGTCCAAAAAGAAGATACCGCCCTCGTGGTCTCTTCCAGCGGTTGTAATGTGGTTCCCATAGAAATGGCCCAGGAATTTCAGAAAAAAGGCATTAAAGTGGTGGCCTTGATCAGTAAGGAACATCTAGAGGGCAGTTCTTCCAAAAAAACGGACGGTAAGAAATTGACGGATTTCGCAGATCATATTCTGGACACAGGTGCGCCTTTAGGCGATGCCATGATCTATTTGAAAGGCTTGGATACCCCTGTGGCTCCCGGGTCTACCTTGGGCGGGGTCATGCTCATTAATTGTATTAAGGCCGAAGTGGCGCAGATCTTACATCAAAATGGTAAATCGCCCAAAGTGCTCAGTAGTGGTAAAATAGTGGGCGATGCCAGAGCGGTTGAACTATTTGAAGCAGCCTATGATGAACATGCCCATCTTATGGCCAAACTCTATGAAAATGTGGGACCCAAAAACGGTAGGAATGAAATTTAATGCCTCCTTGGTCAAGGCCGTGCAGACGGATATCCTGGTCATTGGCAGTGGAAGCGCAGGGGCCACGGCCGCCATTGCCGCCTCCAAAGGACGCCATACCGTGACCTTGGTGGAACGTTATGGATTTCCGGGAGGTACATCCACCCAAATGCTGGATACTTTTTATGGCTTTTTCACACCGTCTGAAGTTCCCAAGAAAATCGTAGGGGGCATCCCAGATACCGTGGTGAACGCACTTCATGCCACCGGAGATGTTTTTTTACGCCCCAATACCTATGGCGCCGGTACTGGGGTCAACTACAACCCAGAGCGCTTGAAACGGGTTTGGGACCAGCTGTTCTTGGAACATGGGGTGGACCTCTATTACCATACCACGCTGGTAGGGGTGCAAAGTATGGCTGACACCACCACCTGTATTTTCTTCCATAAGGGTATTGGCTTTTTCTCCATTACCGCCAAAAGGGTCATAGATGCCACGGGTGATGCCGATTTTTGCCATTGGGCAGGAATCCCTTATGAAAAGGCGGGTGAAAAAGAACCGGCCCAGAGCATGACGACCACCTTTCGCATGGCCAATGTGGAACTAGAACAATTTGAAACCGAAGGTGGCAAACAAATGCTAAAGGAAAAAATGAGCAAAGCCTTTGAAGCGGGTCGCTATGGCCTGCCCAGAAAGGAAGGGTCCGCCCATGAAATGTGCCAGCCCAAATGCATTTCCACCGTAGCGGTAAAGGTAGTGGATAAAGACCCCCTATCGGACAAGGGCATTACGGCGGCGGAAATCGAGGGCCGGAAACAGGCCTTTGCCTTTGAGTCCTTTTTTAGAAGCGAAGTGCCGGGATATGAGTATGCGAAGATCATAGGGCTGTCCCATCAAATTGGGGTACGTGAGACCCGTCGTGTTCATGGTGAATATCGACTTACCAAGGAGGATTGCATGGCAGCACGGGCCTTTGATGACCAGGTTCTCCTGTGCGGGGCCCCCATTGAAGACCACAGAAAATCGGACAGCGGGGACTCGGAGACGTTTTGGCAGTATGTACCAAATGGTGGCGTCTATGGCGTTCCCTATAGAACCTTGGTGCCCCAACAGACCAACACCGCCTGGGTGGTGGGCCGTTGTTTTTCGGCCACGCACGATGCGCACGCTTCTTGCCGCTCCATGGCACAGACCATGGGCATGGGCCAAGCAGCGGGACTCGCGGCTGTTTTGAGCCTAGATTACGACCAATCCAACAAAGGGATACACCTGCCCCGGTTACAAGACCACCTATTGGCACTTGGCGCCATTTTAGAATTACCATCCACCCCAGCGGATACCACTAGGGATGGATGGAAAAACAATTGATCATGAACAATTCATTTTTTAGGACCGTATTGGGCGATAGGCCCACCTCGGAAATGGAACTCACCTACAGCCATGAGCACATCGTCATAGACGACTGTTTTGTCACGGCCAAACATCCTGAGTTCCTATTGAACGATACTGAAAAGATAGTGACAGAACTACGTGGTTTTTACAAGGCCGGTGGACGTACCGTAGTAGATACCATGCCCGCCAATAGTGGCCGCAATGTTCTTAGAATGGCCGAAGTAAGCGAGAAAAGCGGAGTACAGATCATTATGACCACCGGTATTCATTTGGAAATCTACTATCCGGCCAACCATTGGCGGTATGCGCTGAGCGAAGATGAACTAACACGCCTGTTCATTGCGGATATTGAGGAGGGCATTGACCAGTTTGATTATTCAGGACCTTTTGTGAAACGGACGAAGCACAAAGCCGGACTCATAAAATTGGCCACGGGCAATGACACCTTCACCCCGCACCAAGAACTTGTGTTCCAAGCGGTGGTCAATGCCCACAAAGAAACTGGGGCGCCCATTCTAACGCATACCAATTACGGGAGGCAGGCCTTGGAACAGGCCCTCTTGTTTGATAAATTAGGTGCCGATTTGAATCATGTGGTGCTCTCCCACGTGGATCGCGCTATGGAGATAGACTACAATAAAGCTGTTTTGGAAACGGGTGTACGGGTGGAGTACGACAGTGCCTTTCGTTGGAAGGAGGGTCAGCCCAATTACACCTTGAACCTATTGGAGGCCCTATTGCCCCTCTTCCCGAATCAAATTACCATGGGTATGGACATGGCCAAAAATGCCTATTGGAAAAGTTATGGTGGCACTCCCGGACTTAATTATCTCCTAGAGACCATTCCCTCTTTTTTGGAAGAAAAGGGAATGGAGAGCTACTTTCAAAAACTGTTTTTTGACAATCCAAAACAGCTCTACGCCTTTTCTAGGTAAAGAAACTGTTGCGTATGGGGTAGTCCTGGGTGGTGCAGAAAAGATCTCCGTACAAGCGAAGACCTTCCCTGCTGGTCCTGAACCGTACCTTAATGTGCAAGATGGGCGCGCCAACTTCAATAGCAAGCTTCTGTGCCATCTCCGGGGTTGCCGCAATGGACCGTAGCTCCTGTTCCGCCCCCATCACCTCAATGAGATATTTTTGCCGTAAGGTCTTAAAGAAAGATCCTTCTACGAAATCCGATACCTGGATCATTTCCAATTGATCTTCGGCATACCAGTTATTCTCCACCACAATGGGTAAGTCGTTGATCTTGCGGATACGTTGAAAGTAGACGCATGGGGATCGTTCCTCCTCCTCTGTGCGGGCAAAAAAGGGACCTTGCGGCCATGGTGCCAAGCCCGGCGCCACGGATATGATGGTCTTTACATCATGGTCAATGGCCCCAGAGAAGCCCCTGACCGTTAAAAGACCCAAAGATTTACTACGATCCAGCACCTTGCTGCCCCTACCCTGCTCTTTCTGAATGAAACCCTCTTTCAACAATTCTTCCAAAGCCCTTCTCACTGTGGTCCGGGTGGTGTTGAATTTATGACAGAGCTCATGTTCAGAGGGCAAAAGGGAGTCTACGGGGAATGTACCGGTTTGAATCCCTTTTTTTATATAATCCACAATATGGGCATACTTGGGCGGCCCCGTTGCTTTTGCCATAGCTTTCCTTAGGGTTTGGTTTTTTCAAATTGACTCAAGGTGGTATAGAAATCTTGGTATATGGCCTCTGCATGTATGCTATCATAAAAGGTGATGTTCCTATTGCCACTGTCCCTTGAGGTCTTAACGGTCTTGGTCGTGGCCATATCTGGATGGAGAAACGCAGCGACCAGGGCCAAATCCCAAAGCACCCGCTTCTTTCTGCCCCCATCTATATGTGTGTACCAGCGGTGCATGAGAAATTGGCCCAGAGGGTGGTCACCAATCTGTTCTTGGACAGTCTGCCGGTCTATTTCCATGGCCGCGGCAACGCTTACCGGCATAATGTTCATTTCAATTTTGGACTCCAACATAAAATCCAGCGCAAAGGGATCCATGGCGCAGTTGAAATCATTACGTTTGAGCACCCCGGTGTTAAAATCCATCGTAGTGCCCAACCAATAGACCTTTAATTTAGGGGCAATATCCGGGGCAATGAACACGGCAGAGGCCACATTGGTCAAGGCACCAAGGACCAATATGCTCAGCTTTTCACCTTGGGGCAGTTGCCGCGCCTCCTCAATGATACCATAACTGGCGGCGGAGTGCTGGGCACGATCGCCCCAATCATACATGCGTTCCCTACCGCCCCTTAAGGTCTTTACGGAAAGCCCCATTTCCCCCAAAAGCTGTTGGTTGAGCCTATGGCTGTTCTCCATGCTCTGCGCCACGGCCCATTGACTGGCCTGCCATTGGGCGGCATTCAGCGCCAACACTTTAACGTCCGGTTCCAATAAGATCCGTACCAAGGCAAAAGGATCGTCCACCTCATTGCCGGTATCCGCATCAACTATGATTGCATGCTGCCCTGTCAACGTGTTCCATCCAAAGAAAAAACAAATAAGAAGGAAAAGATAAGATTTCATATAGAAAAGGTTTTGATGGATTTTTGGCCATAATTTAGGATAATATTTATAAATGTGGCGCATGAGCCGGTTCTTTGTTCGGCCTCAAAATTGTACTTTTGCCACTTTGCTATGATTTCATGATCACATACGAAGAAAATATTGAGGTCAAGGGTGCCCGTGTGCATAACCTGAAAAACATTGATGTGACCATACCCCGGGAAAAGTTGGTGGTCATTACCGGGCTGTCCGGCAGTGGAAAATCGTCTTTGGCCTTTGATACGATTTATGCCGAAGGCCAGCGCAGGTACATAGAGACCTTTTCCGCCTATGCCAGACAGTTCCTTGGCGGACTGGAACGGCCCGATGTGGATAAAATCGATGGGCTGTCTCCCGTCATCGCCATAGAACAAAAGACCACCTCAAAATCGCCCCGAAGCACGGTGGGCACCATCACGGAAATCTACGACTTTCTAAGGTTGCTCTTTGCCCGTGCCGCCGATGCCCATAGCTACAACACCGGTGAAAAAATGGTGAGCTACAGTGATGAACAGATCAAAGACCTCATCATTTCCCTATACAAGGATAAAAAAATAAATGTACTGGCCCCCATCGTTCGGTCTAGAAAGGGCCATTACCGGGAACTTTTTGAACAGATTGCCAAACAAGGCTTTGTCAAAGTGCGGGTAGATGGGGAGGTCAAAGACCTTGTAAAGGGCATGAAAGTAGATCGGTACAAGACCCATGACATTGAGATCGTCATTGATAGGATCAAGGTGACCGAAACGGAAGAGCTGCACAAACGCTTGGCCGAGACCATCAACACGGCCATGTACAGTGGAGATAACGTAATGATGGTGACCGAGGAAGGTGCCCAAGAGCCCCGTTATTTCAGTAGGGACCTCATGTGCCCCACCACGGGCATCTCCTACCCCACCCCGGAGCCGAACACGTTTTCCTTCAATTCACCCAAGGGCATGTGCGCCCATTGCAGCGGGCTGGGCCATGTTTATGAGGTGAACGAACACAAAATATTTCCCAATAAGAAAATATCGATTAAAAAAGGGGGCATTGCCCCATTGGGGGAATACAAAAAATCATGGGCCTTTAAGCAGATAGAGACCATAGGCCAGCGCTATGGCTTTGAATTGACGGATGCCATTGAAAAAATACCCCAACAGGCCATGCAGATCCTTTTGTACGGTGGCCAGGAACGTTTTGAGGTAGATTCAAAGACCTTGGGCGTAAAACGAAATTACAATATAGACTACGAAGGCATCTCCAATTTCATAAAAACACAGTTCAAGGAGTCGCAATCCACATCGATCAAGCGTTGGGCCAAGGAATATATGGACAAAGTGATCTGCCCGGAATGTAATGGGGCACGGCTCAGAAGGGAATCGCTTTATTTTAAGTTAGATGATAGGAACATTGCCGATCTGGCCCAAATGGATATTGCAGAGCTCGCCCATTTTTTTGGGGAAGTGGGGCCTAGGCTATCCACCAATCAATTTAAGATCGCCGAGGAGATACTCAAGGAAATACGAACACGCATTCAGTTCTTACTGGATGTGGGGCTGGATTACCTTTCCCTGAACCGCGGTTCAAAGAGCCTTTCTGGCGGGGAGGCACAGCGCATACGGTTGGCCACCCAGATTGGGTCACAATTGGTGGGCGTGCTCTATATTTTGGATGAACCCAGTATAGGACTGCACCAACGAGACAATGCCAGGCTGATCAAATCCTTGGAATCCTTGCGCGACCTAGGCAATTCCGTGATCGTAGTAGAACACGACAAGGACATGATAGAAAGCGCGGACCACGTTATTGATATTGGCCCTAGAGCGGGCCGGCATGGAGGGGAGATCATTTCTGAAGGCAAACCCTCTGAGCTTAAGCACCAGCTCACCCTTACCGCAGACTACATCACCGGTGTAAAAACCATTGCAGTTCCCAAAAAGCGAAGATCCGGAAACGGTAAGAAGATCGTACTTACCGGTTGCACGGGCAACAATCTCAAAAACATTAGCGTAACCTTTCCATTGGGAATGATGATCGGGGTCACGGGCGTATCTGGCAGTGGGAAGTCCACCTTGGTCAATGAGACCCTCTACCCCATTATGAACGCCCATTATTTCAATGGTGTAAAAAAACCAATGCCCTACAAAAAGATAAAGGGCCTGGAACATATAGACAAGGTCATAGACATCAACCAAGCTCCCATAGGCCGTACCCCAAGATCAAACCCCGCCACCTATACAGGGGTCTTCAGCGAGATCAGAGCTTTGTTCACCAAGACGCCCGAAGCCTCCATTAGGGGGTATAAACCGGGTAGGTTCAGTTTTAATGTGAAAGGAGGCCGATGCGAGACCTGCCAAGGGGGTGGACTACGGGTCATAGAAATGAATTTTCTGCCCGATGTGTACGTGGAATGCGAAACCTGTAATGGCAAGCGTTTCAACCGTGAAACCTTGGAAATACGATATAAGGGCAAGTCCATTGCAGACGTACTGGAAATGACCATCAATGAATCAGTGGAGTTTTTTGAGGCCATTCCAAAAATATACAGAAAATTAAAGACCATACAGGATGTGGGCCTGGGCTATATTTCCTTGGGACAGCAGTCCACCACGCTATCCGGTGGGGAGGCCCAACGCATTAAATTGGCCACAGAACTTTCCAAACGCGACACCGGAAACACCTTTTATATTTTGGATGAACCCACAACGGGCCTCCATTTTGAGGACATAAGGGTCTTGATGGACGTCCTCAACAAACTGGTGGACAAAGGGAACACCATTTTGATCATTGAACACAATATGGATGTCATTAAAATGATGGACCACATCATTGATATTGGCTACGAAGGGGGAAGATCGGGTGGCCAGTTGGTGGCAAAGGGTACGCCAGAGGCCGTTTGCAAGGACAAAAAGAGCCATACGGCCGCATTTTTACGCAAAGAACTATAAATAAGATACATTCGTTAAAAAAATAAGACTATGAGGTCAGAAAAACACCATAAGGGTTGGAATGAGATAAAAACCAACGATTCCTGGGCCATTTTTAAGATCATGGGCGAGTTTGTGAACGGCTTTGAGCGGATGAGCCAAATAGGCCCCTGTGTTTCCATTTTTGGTTCTGCGAGAACCAAACCAGACCAAAAATACTATGAGTTGGCCGTAAAGGTGGCCCAGACCCTTGCCGAAAACGGTTATGGGGTCATTACCGGGGGTGGACCCGGCATCATGGAAGCGGGCAACCGCGGGGCCCACTTAGCCGGTGGTACCTCGGTGGGGCTCAATATAGACCTCCCTTTTGAACAACATGACAATCCGTACATAGATGATGACAAGAGCCTTGACTTCGACTACTTTTTTGTGCGAAAGGTCATGTTCGTAAAATACAGCCAGGGCTTTGTAGTACTACCGGGCGGTTTTGGTACTTTGGATGAGCTCTTTGAAGCCATTACCCTCATACAGACCCATAAAATTGGTAAATTCCCCATTGTTTTGGTAGGGTCTGACTACTGGAGGGGCCTCTTGGACTGGATTAAGAATACCATGGTCACTGGGGCCACCATAAGCCCAGAGGACATGAACCTCATCCGTTTGGTGGATACGGAAGATGAGGTAGTGGAGATCATCAATGAATTCTACAGGGGTCATACCATGAGCCCAAACTTTTAACTTTGGCTAAATTCGGTAACATAATCGATTCGTTATGGTTGTCCCTCCTTTTGTTGGTGATGGCCACACCCTGTTTTGCACAATATGAGACCAAGATAACGGCAACCTTGAATCCTTTTTTAAAGGAGCTGGACATACAACAGGAGTTCGTGTATCACAATAATAGCTCCTATTCCTTAGGGGTCATCAACTTCAATGATTGGGCCAACGCCTATTCCAATAAGAAAACGGCCCTGGCCAAACGATTTGGACAGGAATTCAAACGAAGTCTCCATCTGGCAAAGAAAGAAGAACGTGGGTATACCACGATCGTTAGCGCGGTAGACAATGACTATCGTGGCCTTACCTGGGAAAGGAACCATAGTGCGGATATTTTACAGATCCGACTCAACGAGCCCCTTTTGCCCCAAACATCCACCAAGATCTTTGTCACCTATAAGGTAAAGCTCCCGCCAAATAAATACACATCCTACGGCTATGGCAACAAGGGCAATTACTATTTGAAGGACTGGTACCTTACCCCGGCCGTGTACGATGGCAAATGGCACCTCTACCCAAATATGGACCTGGAGGATCTATATACCCATGTTGCACAAACGGAAATCAATTTCAAGTACCCGGAAAAACTGGCCCTCACCTCCAATTTCAAAAAAAGCAACGAAGCGGCCTTTCCTGGTGGGCAATTCGTAAAGCTCACGGGAGAGCAACGCAAGAGCGCTGAGATCATCTTGCAGGTAGATGATACCTTCAGCACGCACACCACCCCGTACATGACCTTTGTCACCAATATTTCCGCCCCACGGTACGATCCCATTGGCAAAGGACTATCCATGACCAAGGTCGCGGAATTCATACATAGCCATTTAGGGGACTACCCCCATGACAAGGTCTTGGTGAGTGAATTGGATTACCAGAAAGACCCCCTGTACGGACTGAATCAATTGCCCGCCTTCATACGACCGTATGAAGAACAGTTTCAATTTGAGATGAAATTTTTGAAAACCGCCCTGAACAGTATTCTCAAAGAAACCATGTTCTTGGACCCCAGAAAGGAACAGTGGCTGAACAGCGCCATAGCCAATTACCTAATGATCGCCTATGTAAATGAGTTTTATCCCGATCAAAAACTCTTGGGGAAACTTTCGAGGATATGGGGGGTGCGTAGCTTTAAGCTGGCCCAGATGGATTTCAATGACCAGTATTCCTTTCTCTACAACCTTACCGCAAGAAAGAACCTGGACCAGGCCTTGAACACCTCCAATGACTCGCTGATCAAATTCAACCAAAAAATTGCCAATAAATACAAGGCCGGTCTTGGGCTGGCCTATCTGGCCGATTATATTGGGAAAGAGAAAGTGGATGAGAGCATAAAGACCTTCTATAAATATTACCAGCGCAACCGGGTTAAAGTACTGGACTTTGAATCTATTTTGAAGCGAAGCACCACCAAGGACATCAATTGGTTCTTTAGGGACTATGTGGCCACCGATCGTAAGATAGACTTCAAGATAAAAAAGGTGGAAAAAACCGAGGACAGCCTTGAAGTGACCATCAAGAACAAGCAGGGCACCAATGTGCCCATTTCCCTTTTTGGACTAAAAAACGATTCCGTGGTCTCCAAATACTGGTTCAAGGACATAGAACTACAGGAAACCTTTGTTATACCCAACAGCGCGGAGGACAAACTGGTACTTAACTATGATCAGACCATTCCGGAATTCAACCAAAGAGACAATTGGAAATCGCTCGGCGGCTTCCTCTCCAGTAACAAAAAATTAAAGTTCACTTTTTTTAAAGATGCCGAAAATCCCTATTACAACCAGGTTTTCTATGTACCCGTGCTCAATTTCAACATTTATGATGGTTGGGTCCCCGGGATGCGTCTTTACAATAAGACCTTATTGGAGCGGCCCTTTGTCTATGATTTTGCCCCCTCCTACTCTTTTCGGGAGAAAGCCCTAGTGGGTTACGGAAAACTGAGCTACCGGAAATATTTGAACAAGAGTGGGTTGTTCGTGGCCAATTATGCCATTGGCGCTTCCACCTCCCACTTCAATGTAAACTCAAGGTATACTTCTATTACGCCCTCCTTGAGCTTTGGTTTTAGACCGGACGATCTCATATCCAACAAACGAGAGTTCCTGAGCTTTAGGTTTGTGAACATTTTCAGGGATTTTGATGAAAGCCTGGTAGATTTGGCCAATGACCCAGAGAATCCGGACTACAGCGTTTTCAACGCGAGGTATACCAACAGGGATAACCATATTTTGGACTACCGCTCCTGGTTCGTGGATTTTCAATTGGCGGGCAATTTCAGTAAGCTGTCCTTTGAATATGAATATCGAAAACTCTTTGAGAGCAATAGGCAGCTCAACCTCAGGTTCTTTGCAGGTAAGTTTTTGAGCAACAACACCAACTCCAATTTTTTCAATTTTGCATTGGATCGTCCAACGGATTACCTTTTTGATTATGGGTACTTGGGCCGCTCAGAGGATTCAGGCATTTACAGCCAGCAGATCATCATTGCAGAAGGCGGTTTCAAATCCTTTCTGGACGAACGTTACCGCTTCTCGGACAATTGGATGGCCACCGCGAACGCAAGTTTCAACCTCTGGCGGTGGATTGAGGTGTATGGTGACGTTGGCCTGGTGAAAAACAATGGCTTCAAGGAAAAATTCGTTTACGACTCTGGGGTACGCCTCAATTTGGTCACGGATTTCTTTGAACTCTATTTCCCAGTATATTCCAATAACGGTTGGGAAATTGCGCAGCCCAATTACCAAGAACGCATCCGTTTCATCATTACGGTGAGCCCGCGCACCTTGACCGGACTGTTCACCCGTCAATGGTTTTAATTATTAAATTCGCAATTATACACCGTTAAACGGGTCTTAATTTTAATTTTATTTAAATATTTGAGTTTGAAATTATCATATAATCAATACATTTTGGGATGAAGAGATTGTAAAAATGCTTAGATTTAGGTATTTTTGTGCAAATACCCAACAATGAACGTATCCTCCAAGACCAGCAATGACATTTCTTTTGAAGATTTCAAGGCCCAGATCATACAGGATTATGAGATTGCCTTTTTAAGTAGAAGTTGCAGTCTTTTGGGCAGAAAGGAAGTGTTGACGGGCAAGGCCAAATTCGGCATTTTTGGTGACGGTAAGGAACTGCCGCAATTGGCCATGGCGCGGGCCTTTGAAAATGGGGACTTTAGAAGCGGTTACTACAGAGATCAAACCTTTATGATGGCCATAGGTGCCCTAGGCCCCAAAGAATTTTTCCATGGCCTCTACGCCACTACGGACATGGGAAAGGAACCCATGAGCGCCGGTAGGCAGATGGGGGGTCATTTTCTCACGTATAGCCTTAACGAGGATGGCAGTTGGCGAGATCTCACGCAGCAAAAAAACAGCAGTGCGGACATCTCCTGCACGGCCGGGCAAATGCCGCGCTTATTGGGCCTGGCCCAAGCCTCCAAAATCTACCGAAACCTTTCGGAACTGGACAGTAGGAACTTCTCTAAGGGTGGCAATGAAGTGGCTTGGGGCACCATAGGCAACGCAAGTACCAGTGAGGGTATGTTCTGGGAAACCATCAATGCGGCAGGCGTTTTGCAGGTACCCATGGTCGTTAGTATCTGGGATGACGAATTTGGCATTTCCGTACCGGCAAAACACCACACCACCAAAGAAGACATTTCTAAGATACTTTCCGGTTTTCAGCGTACTGAGAACGAGCCCGGTTTTGAAATACTCAAAGTAAAAGGCTGGGACTATACCGCATTGATGCATGCCTATGAGAACGCGTCGGATATCGCCCGGCAAGAACACGTACCCGTGGTGATACACGTAACAGAGCTCACACAGCCCCAAGGGCACTCCACTTCAGGATCACACGAACGCTATAAGGATCATGAGCGCCTGCAATGGGAAAGGGACAATGACTGCAACAAGAGGTTCAAGGAATGGATTCTAGACTCCCAAATAGCTTCATCAGAGGAGTTGGAACAAATTGAGAAAGATATTAAACGTAGGGTGCGCGAGGCTAAAAAGGAAGCATGGACAGAATTTCTGGAAGAACACCTATCTACCAAAAAGGAACTGGTACTGCTTATTGATCAAATGGCCCAGAAAAGCACGAACAAAAACTTCATAAAAAAAATAAAGAACGATCTTATCGCCATAGATGAACCCATTAAGAAAGATATGGCCGTGGCCGCTAGGAAGGCTCTGAGATACGTACTTGGTGAATCATTTCCGGAAAAGGAAACGTTGGCAAAATGGACGGCTACGTTCTTACAGGAGGCCCAGCCGAAATTCAGCAGCCATCTCTACAGTCCTAGGGCAGACAGTGCCACTAGAATAAAGGCCATACCGCCAACCTACAGGACAGAGGAAGAGCTGGTAGATGGCCGCATCATCTTACGTGATAATTTTGACCAACTGTTCAAAACCTATCCCAATGCCCTCATATTCGGTGAGGATACCGGTGCCATAGGGGATGTGAACCAAGGCTTGGAAGGATTACAGCATAAATATGGTGAACTCCGTATTGCAGATACGGGTATAAGGGAGACCACCATAGTTGGTCAAGGCATAGGCATGGCCCTAAGGGGACTGAGGCCCATTGCGGAAATTCAGTACCTGGATTATATCTTTTATACCCTGGCCACCCTTACCGATGATTTGGCCAGTTTGCATTATAGGACCTGTGGCACCCAAAAGGCCCCTTTGATCATAAGAACCCGTGGCCATAGATTGGAGGGCATCTGGCATTCCGGTTCTGAAATGGGCGGTCTGATTCACCTCTTGCGCGGCATGTACTTGTTGGCCCCGAGAAACATGACCCAAGCGGCAGGTTTCTACAATACCTTGATGAAAAGTGACGAGCCTGCCCTGGTCATTGAAAGTTTAAACGGCTACAGGCTAAAGGAAAGAAAACCGGAGAATTTAGGTACGTTCTGCACACCAATAGGTGTGGTGGAAACTATGAGGGAAGGTTCGGACATTACCCTGTTGTCCTATGGGTCTACCCTTCGCATTGTAGAGCAAGCGGCAAAGGAACTACAAGAAGTGGGCATTGATGCCGAAGTGATCGATGCGCAGACCCTCTTGCCTTTTGACATGCAACAAGATACCGTAAAAAGCCTCCAAAAGACCAATCGCCTTTTGGTGATTGATGAAGACGTGCCCGGTGGATGTTCTGCCTATCTCTTAAATGAAGTGGTGGAAAAACAAGGGGGCTACCAGTATCTGGACAGTGCTCCACAGACTTTGACGGCCAAAGCCCATAGGCCGGCATATGGTACTGATGGCGATTACTTTTCGAAACCCAACGTGGAGGATATTTTTGAGAAGGTGTATGCCATTATGAACGAAGTGAACCCAGCACATTATCCCGCATTGAGATAAGATCGCTTACGTTTTCATTGCTTAGGACGGACGTACTTTTAAACTAAATCAAAGAAAAAACCGTCCAGCATTCCAAACTTTGACCAAAATTTCCAAAGAGGTTAAGAACCTATTTTTTAGAGTACGGTTTTTGGCGTAAGTTAGTACCTACCATGATGGAAGATTTTGGTTATTTAGCGGGATTGTTGAGAAAGCACTATGGTATCATCGGAGTTGATATCACCCCCATGGAAGGCTATGAAAGCAGCAACTTCAAAATTGAAACAGGACAAAGGACCTATGTCCTAAAAAAATATGCCCACGGGCCCAGGACAGCGTATGAACTGGAAGGCGAAAACCGAGTTCTGGGTATTCTTACGGGGGATTCGGAATATGATACTCCACAACTTATACCGAGTAGTACTGGTGAAGCCATGGTACGGGACAAGGCCCACCTCTTTCGGCTATTGACCTACATTGACGGTGATTTCCTGGCCAATGTAGATCAGACCTCTGAGGTTGCGGCCTCCCTGGGCACCTTTCTAGGGAAAATGGACCAAGCGATACACGCCACCTACCATGCGGGTATCCTAACTAAGGAAACCCAATGGGACCTTCGCCATTTTGAACTCAACCTAACCTACCTCCCCTACATCAAAAATACGGCAGACCAAAGTTTGGTACGCTATTTTGCGCTACAGTTCCAAGAACAGGTTCGCCCCGTGGCCATCTCGCTTCGCAGGGGCACCATTCACAATGACGCCAATGACTGGAATGTACTGCTAAAGGACCAAAAGGTCACGGGCATCATAGATTTTGGGGATATGTGCCATACATGGCTCATCAATGAAGTGGCCATAGGCCTCACATACGTTATGATGCAGAAGGAGGACCCCTTGGCCATGGCCGCACCGTTATTGAAGGCGTACCACCAAGAGTTTCCTCTGGAAGAAAAAGAACTCGATGTCCTGTATTATCTCATTGCCGCACGGTTGTGTGCCAGTGTCCTGAATTCTGCCTTCAGCTCTTTTAAAAATCCAGAACTGGCCTACATCACCATCAGCGAAAAACCGGCTTGGCAGCTGCTGCGGAAGTGGTTGGCCGTCAACCCCATTAGAGCCACAGCAACCTTTAGATCGGCCACGGGCTTTCCAAAAAAAGAAACACCGGATAAATCAGAACAACTACAACAGCGGAGCACCTACCTGAGCAGCGCCCTATCCTTGAGCTATAAGGACCCCATACAGATGCATGGGGCCGCGTTCCAATATATGTATGATAGGGAAGGAAACACCTATTTGGATGCCTACAATAATATAATGCTGGCGGGGCACTGCCACCCGAAGGTGGTCACCGCTGGCCAGCGCACCATGGCACGTCTCAATACCAATACCCGATACCTTTATGAGGAATTGCTGCGCTACAGTGAAAAGCTATTGCAGAAATTTCCACCTTCCCTGAACAAGGTGTTTTTTGTGAATTCGGGCAGTGCCGCAAGCGATTTGGCCATACGGCTGGCCAAAGTGCATACCAAAAAGCACAAGATCATGGTCATGGAACACGGTTACCATGGCAACACCCAGATGGGCATCGCCATCAGTGCCTACAAATACAATCATCTGGGCGGTCCGGGAAGGCAGCAAGACATCATTGAAACTCCCATGCCCAAGGTATTTGGCAGTACCTATGCGGATGATGGTACCGCTGGCGTACACTTTGCGCGGAAGACCCAACCTATGTTGAAGGCACATGCCAATGAGGTGGCCGCCTTTATCGCGGAGCCCATAATTGGCTGTGGTGGACAGGTGCCTTTGCCCAAAGGTTATCTCAATGTCGTCTATCCAATGATCCGAGAGCAGGGCGGGGTATGTATCAGTGATGAGGTACAAGTGGGCTTTGGGCGGCTGGGCTCCTGTTTTTGGGGTTTTGAAATGTATGAAGTGCTCCCTGATATCGTTATAATCGGCAAACCCATGGGCAATGGCCATCCCATGGGCGCCGTGGTCGTGACCGAAGCCATTGCCAAAAGTTTTGAAAATGGCTTGGAATTTTTTAGCTCTTTTGGCGGCAACCCCGTTTCCTGTGCCATTGGGGAAGCCGTTTTGGATGTCATTGCTTCAGAAGGGCTACAAGAAAATGCGCTTGAAGTGGGCGACTATCTAAAATCAGTACTGGTCGCTCTGGGCCAAAAGCATCCCGAGTTGACCGATGTACGAGGCCAAGGCCTTTTCCTGGGAGTGGAGATCTGCGATAGCAATGGCCAGCCCGATGCAAAAAAGGCAGCTTATTTAAAAGACGGACTCAGACAGCGGCATATCTTAATCAGTACGGACGGTCCGTATGACAATGTCCTTAAAATAAAGCCACCGCTTTCCTTTACCATAGACAATGCCAATACGCTTTTATCGAATATCCAATTTCTTTTAGAGAAACAATAAAAATCAATACATTTGATAACAACTAATTGAACAACCCATGAAAAATCCCCTGTTGAGAGATATTGGTCTTGCCTTTTTCAGGATCACCGTCTCTGCCATGATGCTTACCCATGGCTATCCCAAATTGATGAAATTGATCTCCGGAAATTTTGAGTTTGGAAATCCATTGGGCCTAGGTGCCGCACCATCCCTGTTCTTGGCCGTTATTGGCGAGTTTGTATGCCCGGTACTCATCATCATAGGCCTAAGAACCCGTTTAGCCGCTATACCTGCCGCCTTTACCATGTTGGTGGCTGCCTTTGTGGTCCATGCGCACGATCCCTTTGGCACCAAGGAAAAAGCAATGTTGTTTCTGGTCTGCTTTATCACCATTGCCCTATTGGGACCTGGCAAATTCAGTTTGGATCGAAAATAAGGGGTGATGCTCAGATGATCTTTACCAACAATTCCTTCAATAGATCGGATTGACTCATTCCATTGGCCCCTAGTCCCTTGCCTTTCAAATCCATCTCACGCAGATAGGATATGATTTCACTTACTCTTTTCATTGGATAGTTCCTTGCGGCAACCTGGTATTCCTGAACAAAATAAGGATTGATGCGCAGGGCACTGGCTACACTTTTACTAGAATGGTCCTTTAGGCCGTGGTATTGAAGCAATTGACTGAAAAAGCTGTGTAAAAGCGTTACGGTGAGCACAAAGGGATTGTCCTTGGGGTTCTGGGCAAAATAGGTGATTATTTTCGTGGCCTTGAGTACATTGCGCTCGCCGATGGCCTTTTTGAGCTCAAAATTGTTATAGTCCTTGCTGATCCCAATATGTTCCTCTATGTGCTTTGGTGTAATTTCAATCTGGCCCGGAAGCACCATCTTCAGTTTTTTGAGCTCATTGTCTATACGGCTGAGGTCGTTTCCCAAATATTCCACCAAGAGCATGGCCGCCTTATGGGTAATGGCATGCCCTTCGGCCTGCAGATTTTTACGTAGCCACTCAGGAACTTTATCTTCGTAGAGTTTGTTGCTCTCCAGTAATTGTCCGTTTTTTTGAACTTCCTTGTACAGTTTCTTTCGCTTGTCCAGCTTTTTGTACTTATAACAGATCACAAGGACGGTGGTGGGCTGGGGGGTTTCCGCATAGGGCGTGAGCTGTTCTATGGTTCTGGAAAGATGTTGTGCCTCCTTCACCATGATCACTTGGCGTTCGGACATCATAGGATATCGTTTTGCGTGGCCCACAATGTCATCTATGGTAACATCCTTACCATACAGAACCATTTGGTTAAAGCCCTTTTCTTCTTCGGTAAGTACCGAGTTACTGATGAAATCCGATAGCCTATCTATAAAATAAGGTTCTTCCCCATACAGAAAGTAAATGGGCTTTATATTTCCCTTCCTTATTTCCGCAACTATCCGTTTTACTTCATCCATTGAGAAAAATTCATCAAATTTGTGGTATGGTAGCGCTCAGCTTTCCCCAATATAACTTTAGGGTCAAAAATAATCAAAATAACACCCTCATATTTGATGGTGTCCGGAAAAAGTTCGTGGTCCTTACTCCAGAGGAATGGGTGCGGCAACATGTGGTACGCTACTTGGCAGAGCAGAAGAAATTTCCCATGAGCCTTATCAATGTGGAAAAACAGCTACAGATAAACGGACTGAACAAACGTTACGATGTGGTGGTGTATGCCCCGGACGGGTCCATAGACGTACTCGTGGAAACCAAGGCGCCCCAAGTGGCCATCTCCCAAGCTACTTTTGATCAACTGGCACGCTACAATTTGAGCCTGAACGCCACTTACCTCATGGTGACCAATGGGCTACGCCATTATTACTGTAAAATGCACAGAGACCTGGAAAAGTATGAATTCATACCTGAAATTCCTGAATTTAGCCGTTAATTTGCTGTCGATTTGAGCATAGCGGTCGTCATATTAAATTGGAACGGGGAACTGTTGTTGGAGCGCTTCCTGCCCTTTATCACCCAATACTCGGAGGGAGCCAACATCTATGTGGCGGACAATGCCTCCACAGACGGTTCCGTTGCATTCATAAGAACGAACCATCCCCATATCACCATACTACAAAATAGCGAAAACGGTGGGTACGCCAAAGGGTACAATGAAGCCCTGGCCCTTTTAAAGGAAGATGTATTCTGTCTCTTGAACTCAGATGTGGAGGTAACTCCAGGCTGGTTGGATCCCGTTCTCAAAAAGTTTAGGGAAACCCCGGATATTGGCATCATACAGCCCAAAGTGCTGGACCTTTTACAAAAAGACCATTTTGAATATGCTGGGGCCGCCGGTGGTTATTTGGACCAATTGGGCTATCCGTTCTGCAGGGGCAGAATATTCCAGACCTTGGAAGAGGACCGGGGACAGTATGATGACGACAGGGACATATTCTGGGCCACCGGCGCCTGTATGTTCGTAAGGAGTAAGGTATTCAGGGAGCTAGATGGTTTTGACACGGATTATTTTGCACACCAAGAGGAAGTGGACTTCTGCTGGCGCGCCCAAAACCATGGCCATAGGGTGCATTACGTGGCGGCGGCAACGGTATACCACTTGGGCGGTTCCACGTTGAGTAACATGAACCCAAAAAAAACGTACCTGAACTTTAGAAATTCCCTATTTTCCATTACAAAAAATTTGCCCAGAAGAAAAGCTTTCATTATTATCGTACTGCGCTTGCTTTTGGATGGCGTTGCGGCGGCCCGCTTTATTGTTCAGGGCCGTTTGAGGCATTGCTGGGCCATTTTAAGGGCTCACTTTAGTTTCTATAGGCAATTTGTAAAAATGTACCGGAAACGGGAAAAAGTAAAGTTCGTTACAAAGTACCATGCAGCAACATCCATTGTCTGGTCCTATTTCGTACATCAAGTAAGGCGATTTGACAATTTAGTAAAAGATTAACGATATGGGCACGTTAGCAACGGGCTAAATCTATAATTTTGATGTCGTTTGAAAATAAGTGAATAACTAATTTTAATACATTATACAATTATGAAAAAAATCATTTTAGGTTGTCTGGGAATAGGTCTTTTGTTGTCTTCCTGTGTTTCCCAAAAGAAATATGCGGATTTGGAGGCCAAACATAAAGAGGCCCAAGATCTACTTAATTCCGCTACCGTTAAATTGAATGATTGCTTGGAGGAAAAAGCCACTTCCTCTGCAAGGTTGCAGACCCTTGAGGACCAAAATGCCTTTCTTAAGGCCAACAATCAAGAGCTCATCAACAACATGGGCAATCTGACCACCTTGACCACCAAGGGAGCCGAAAACCTTGAGAAATCTTTGGAAAGCCTCCAAGAAAAAGACCTCACCATTAGAAAGTTGAACCAGGCCATTACCCGCAGGGACTCCGTAAACCTCTCTTTGGTTCAGAGCCTTAAAGGTGTTTTGGGCAACCTGGACGATGAGGACATTGAAGTTAGTGTAGAGAAAGGAGTTGTCTTTGTTTCCATCTCAGATAAATTGCTCTTCAGCAGTGGTAGCTATAATGTTACCAGAAGGGCCAAAGAGGTCTTGGGCAAAGTGGCCAAAGTGGTGAACAACAAACCCGATTTTGAATTCATGGTAGAGGGGCATACTGATGATGTACCGTACAGAAGTGGTGTGTTGTTGGACAACTGGGACCTTAGTGTAAAGCGTGCCACAGCCGTGGTAAGGATTTTACAGAATGATTTCAATGTAGATCCAAAGCGTATGACCGCTGCCGGACGTGCTGAGTTTATTCCAGTTTCACAGACTGAAAAATCCAAGAACAGAAGGACCAGAATCGTGGTGCTTCCAAAAATAGATCAGTTCTACAGCATGATTGAAGAAGGTATGAAAGATCCCGCCATTGGGGGAGGAAGATAAGGGTGTGAACCATTATTGAACCGTATTGAAAAGCGGCCTTTTATTAGGCCGCTTTTTTTGTTCCTGCCTTACCTATATTTTTCATCAAATAATGTCAATGTCCCCTTTACCTTCTCTGATGAGTTCTGGCTCCCCCGAGGAAAGGTCAATAATGGTGGAAGCCACATTGCCACCGTACCCCCCATCTATGACCACGTCTACCAGATTGTCCCATTTTTCGTAGATCAATTCAGGATCTGTGGTATATTCCAACACATCATCCTCATCACGAATGGAAGTGGATACAATGGGATTGCCCAAGGTTTCCACCAAACTTCTGGCGATATTGTTGTCTGGCACGCGAATCCCCACCGTTTTCTTCTTCTTGAAGTCCTTGGGCAGGTTATTGTTGCCTGCCAGGATAAAAGTATACGGACCGGGCAGGGCGCGCTTTAAGATTTTAAAAGTGGCCGTATCTATTTGCCGAGCGTAATCTGACAGGTTGCTCAGGTCTGCACAGATAAAGGACCAATTGGCCTTGGCCAACTTAACGCCTTTTATTCTCGCAATTTTCTCCAGAGCCCTAGAGTTGGTGATATCGCACCCTAGGCCATAGACCGTATCTGTAGGATAAATGACCAATCCGCCTTTGCGCAGGACGTCCACCACCCTTTTGATTTCTTTGGGATTGGGGTTTTCTTCATATATCCTTATGAATTCTGCCATCTCTTACAGTTAAATTTACTTTACTTGATAGACCCTTACAAAATCAACCTCCATCGTAGCTGGAAAGATGGAATCCTCCACCCCTTGCTGGCCACCCCAATTGCCACCAACGGCAATGTTCATCAAAAAATAAAACGGTTTGGAAAATGGCCAGTTCTCTGCGGTCACTACAGCGGGCCTTAGAAAATTGAGTTGAATATTCTCAGGATCATCTATGTAAAAACGGAGGTATTTGTCCGTCCACAGAACACCATAGGTATGGAATTCCTCCTCTATGGTCTCCAAAGGAACAGGGCCCGAGGTGATTTGGGTGCCATTCACATGGTTGTTGGCCGTACTGTGAATGGAAAAATGGGTTTCATTGGGGCTATAGCTCACATATTCCATAATGTCTATTTCCCCACAGGCCGGCCAGCCCACTGTACCAATGTCATTGCCCAACATCCAAAGGGCAGGCCATAGCCCATTGCCCTTATGTTCCGGAATTTTTGCGCGGATCTCTATTTTTCCGTACTTGAATTCCCTAATGCTGTTCAACCGTGCAGCGGTATAGCTGCTGCCGCCAACCTCCTCTTTTTTTGCGGTGATCTTTAAAGTGCCATCACTAACGGAAACATTGGCATCTTCCAGATAATTTTGAAGTTCGTTATTGCCCCAACCATGATTGCCTGTCTCAAATTTCCAATATTCCCTATTCAGTGCATTCCCCTCAAATTCATCGCTCCAGACCAGTTGGGCACCCTCCCAATATGTTGGGGCAAAAACATCCACAGGGGCCGGCATCTTGGTATCCTCTTGGGCCGTTTCGGGCTCATTGTCCGATCCTGCGCCCAATGCACTGCTGCAGCCAGAAAGTGTGCCCAAAAGCAAAAAAAGAAATAGTGGCCCTATTTTATTCATGATAAGCCTAAGTATAGATGTATGGTACATACCCGTTAAATGTAATTAAAGAACCTCCAATTTGGCAAAGCGCAGCAACAATTTCTTAACGCTGCCCTGATCAAACTGGATCTCCGCTTTCTTATCATTACCCACCCCTTCTATCTTCAATACTTTGCCACGGCCAAAACGGGTGTGGTTCACTAAGGAACCCACATCGAGATTAGGGTCCACCACATTGGTGTTTCCTACGGGCTCCGCCAATTGTGGCTTCAGTTTCCTCAAGCGCTTTAGTTGGGTTTCACTGGGTTTCTTAGTGGTGGGAGGGGTTCCGTTCTGAGGCTTTACCTGCCGCAACCTACTCTTGTCCACATCGCCGAAAATATCCGCATCAATCAATGATTTATAACGATATCCCCCATCTACGGGTGTCAAATTCTCCACATATTGTGCATCTATCTCCTCCAAGAACCTACTGGGCTCCGCATCAATGAGCTTGCCCCAGCGGTACCTGTTCTGGGTATAGGTGAGATAGGCCTGTTTTTCAGCACGGGTAAGGGCTACATAGAACAAACGGCGTTCCTCCTCTAGCTCACTACGGGTGTTCATGCTCATGGCAGAGGGAAACAGATCTTCTTCCATACCCACGATGTACACGTATGGAAACTCAAGCCCTTTGGCCAAATGAATGGTCATCAGGGCCACCCGATCATCATCACCGGTGTCCTTGTCCAGGTCCGTGGCCAGGGCCACGTCCTCCAGAAATTCGGGCAGGCTGCCAGTGGCATCGGCCAGTTCTTTTTGGCCTTCCACAAAATCCTTAATCCCGTTGAGCAATTCCTCAATATTCTCCATGCGGGCAATTCCTTCTGGGGTACCGTCTTTTTTGAACTCCAAAAGGATACCGGTCTTTTTGGCCACATGTTCCGCCAGGGCAAAGGCATCGGCCGACTCGTTCATGATCTGAAAACTTTTGATCATGGTAACGAAATCCTCCAATTTACGTTTGGTGCCCGCATTGATGCGCAGATCGATTTTTGAAATATGCTCCATGACCTCAAATATGGAACGGTCATATTGCTTTGCCGCCACCACCAACTTATCTATCGTAGTGCTCCCAATGCCCCTGGCCGGAAAATTAATGACCCGCTTCAAGGCCTCCTCATCTTTGGGATTGATCACCAAACGCAGATAGGACAGCACGTCCTTTATTTCCTTGCGCTGGTAAAACGAGAGTCCGCCATAGATACGGTACGGAATATCCCGTTTGCGCAATGCATCCTCTATGGCCCTGGATTGGCTATTGGTGCGGTACAGCACGGCAAAATCCCCATTGAACCTTTGTTGTTGCATACGGTTTTCCCAAATGGAGCCCGCCACAAACCTACCTTCTTCCGCATCGGTTATGCTACGGTGTATTTTGATGGGCGACCCATCATCATTCTGGGTCCACACCACCTTTTCCAACTGGTTCTTGTTCTTGGCGATAATGCTGTTGGCCGCATTCACGATATTTTTGGTGGAGCGATAGTTCTGTTCCAGCCGGTACATCCCTACGTTGTCATAATCCCTTTGAAAATTAAGGATATTGCTGATGTTGGCCCCACGGAAGGAATAGATGCTCTGGGCATCATCACCCACCACACAGATGTTCTGAAAGCGATCGGCCAGTGCCTTGACGATCAAATATTGGGAATGGTTGGTATCCTGGTACTCATCCACCAAAATATACCGGAACCGATCTTGATACTTCATCAAAACATCTGGAAACCGCGTTAACAGCTCATTGGTGCGCAACAAAAGATCATCAAAATCCATGGCTCCGGCCTTAAAGCACCGGTCCACATATTCTTGATAGATTTCGCCGATCCGTGGTCTTTTGGCCATGGCATCGGCCTCGATCAGTTCCGGGTTGTTGAAATACGCTTTTACAGTGATAAGGCTGTTCTTGAATGAAGAGATCCGGTTCTGTATCTGCTTGTATTTGTACACATCCTTATCCAAACCCATTTCCTTGATTATCGCGGCGATCAACCTTTGGGAGTCCTGGGTGTCATATATGGTGAAATTACTGGGAAAGCCCAGCTTGTCCCCATCAAAACGTAGGAGTTTTGCAAAAACGGAATGGAAAGTCCCCATCCATAGGTTTTTGGCTTCTGAAGTACCCACAATATCGGCAATACGCTTTTTCATCTCACGGGCCGCCTTGTTGGTAAAGGTCAATGCCAAAATATTAAAAGCGTCCACCCCGTGCTCCATGAGATGTGCAATTCTATACGTAAGTACCCTTGTCTTACCAGAGCCCGCGCCCGCTATGACCATAAGCGGACCGTCCTTGTGCAGAACAGGCGCTTTTTGGGCATCATTCAATTCATCTATAAACGTACTCAAAGGTGCTAGTTTTAAAGTGTGAATTTAGCCATAATCCCAAGATGTGGGAAATCCTATTTTCCCGAATTATAAACAATGGTCCATATTTCAGTTCAATTTGAATATATTTAAGCTTTTAAAGAAGATGGTATGTCCCTGAATATTGTGAAACCCTTGTTCCTTGTGGCTGCACTGGTCCTGACCAGTGGCTTGCTGGGGCAGACCCAACAAAGTGGGCCCATCATTGAGGACCATGGCGCCGTATGGACCGTTCCCGAAACCGACTATGCTCTGCGCACGGATGAAACCTTAAAAGCGGTGTTTGACATCATGGACAGTCCGGATGACCCCAAAGCCCTGAACCGCAGCTTGGAAACCGCGGCCCGTTTTTTGAACATGCACGCACAGAGCGGCATGTCTACTGAACAATTGAAAGTGGCGTTAGTAGTGCACAATAAGGCATCAAAAGATATTTTGAGCCAAGCCGCCTATACGGAAAGGTACGGCGTGGAAAATCCAAATCTTAAGATGGTCAAGGCCCTACAAGAAGCTGGGGTGCAGTTTATTTTTTGTGGACAGTCCTCGCTCTCAAGGGGCTACCCCAAAGAAGATATCATACCGGGCATACAGCTCTCCTTATCGGCCATGACGGCCTTGATACAATTACAGAACGACGGATATCGATTAATTAAATTTTAAATAGAACGAATGAAAAAGTTAATAGTACTAGGACTTTTGGGCATCGCTACCGCAGCCACTGCCCAAGACGAGGCCTTGCAAAAGGACTTTGCGGCCATTGAAAGCAAGGTCATTGAATGGCGAAGGGACATTCATCAGAATCCTGAGTTGGGCAATAGGGAATTCAAGACGGCGGAAAAGATCGCCAATCATTTAAAAGATTTGGGCTTGGAAGTGGAGACCGGCGTAGCGCATACCGGTGTGGTGGGCCTTTTAAAGGGAGACCTTCCCGGAAAGGTAGTGGCCCTGCGTGCGGACATTGATGCCCTGCCCGTAACGGAACGCAACGACCTACCTTTCAAGTCTACCGTTACATCAGAATTTCTTGGGGAGAAAGTAGGCGTTATGCATGCTTGTGGGCATGATACCCATACGGCCATTTTAATGGGCGTAGCTGAAGTGCTCTCAAAAAACAAGGACAAGATCAAAGGTACCGTGAAATTCATCTTTCAACCTGCAGAGGAAGGTCCGCCACCGGGTGAAGAAGGTGGGGCCTTGCTCATGGTAAAGGAAGGGGTCATGGATAACCCTAAGGTAGACGCCATCTTTGGCCTTCACATTAATTCCCAAACCCCTGTGGGCACCATCAAATACAAATCGGGCGGCACCATGGCAGCGGCACAGAGCTTTACCATAAAGGTAAAAGGCAAGCAAAGCCACGGCTCACAACCATGGTCTGGGGTAGATCCCATTTTGATCAGCGCTAAGATCATTGACGGGCTTCAGACCATCATTAGCCGCGAAACCGAATTGACCAATGAAGCGGCGGTGATCACCGTGGGCAAGATAAAAAGTGGGGTGCGATTTAACATCATTCCGGAAGATGCTGAAATGATCGGTACCATACGCACGCTGGATTATGACATGAAAGACAAACTCAACGCCCGCATGAAAGAGATGGTGAGCACAATAGCAAAAGCCTATGGCGGCGAGGCCACATGTGAGATAAAAGATGCTACGGATATTACCTACAACCACCCCAAATTGGTGGAGCAAATGCTCCCCACCTTAAAGGAGGTGGCCGGTGCTGAAAATGTGGTCATACAAAAGGCGGTTACCGGTGCAGAGGATTTTTCCTATTTTCAAAGGGAGGCCCCTGGGTTTTTCTTCTTTTTAGGGGGAATGACCCCCGGCACTATGGAGTCCTATCCCCACCACACGCCAGACTTTCTAATTGACGACAGTGGCCTGCTTTTAGGCGTAAAAACCCTCACACAAATGAGTTTGGACTATCTGAACAGCGACAAGACACCCAGATTGGAAACCCCTATTAGAGGATAACCATGAATTCAATTTTACAGGTTTTAAGCCTACCTTGGTGGGCTTATCTCCTTTTATTCCTTTTGGTGGTCGGCCTTTGGGATGTTTTTATCCAAAGAAAACATACCATACGGCACAACTTCCCTATAGTAGGCCATCTGAGGTATTGGTTGGAGAGCATTGGCCCGGAAATGCGCCAGTATTTTGTGGCCAATAACCGCGAAGAGCTACCTTTCAATAGAATTGAGCGAGGTTGGATCTATGCAAGTGCCAAAAGAGAGAACAACTACGAAGGTTTTGGTACGGATAGGGATATATATGCCCACCAGCATGTGTTCATCAAAAACCAAATGATGGCATTCAAGGCGCCACAGCATCATCCCAGTGCCCATGATCTTTCTTTTCTGCCGTGTGCCAAGGTCATGGGGGAATACCATAAACGCAAAAGACCGTATCGCCCTGCCAGTATCATCAATATCTCTGCTATGAGTTTTGGCTCCCTTTCCGCGGCGGCGGTGGAAGCCATGAACAAAGGGGCTGCCAAGGCCAACGCCTACCAAAATACAGGTGAAGGAGGGCTTTCACCCTATCATCAACAGGGCGGGGACGTTATTTTTCACTTTGGGACGGGCTATTTTGGAGTGCGCTCAAAAGAAGGAGGGTTCTCTATGGAAAAACTGGTGGCTCTCGTACATGCCAATCCCAACGTAAAAGCCATTGAAATCAAACTTTCACAAGGGGCAAAACCTGGTAAGGGCGGGGTGCTCCCCGGTGCAAAGATCACAAAGGAACTAGCGCACATCCGTGGTGTTGAAGTAGGGAAAGACGTGCTTTCACCGGCCACGCATAGCGCTTTCTCATCGGTTTTGGAGCTATTGGAGCTCATAGAGGCCATTGCAGAAAAAACCGGACTTCCGGTAGGGGTCAAAGCCGCCATTGGCAAGTTAGACCAATGGGAGGAATTGGCAGAGCTCATGCTCAAGACCGGAAAGGGTCCGGATTTTATTGCTGTGGATGGCGGCGAAGGGGGCACTGGGGCTGCTCCGCCCAGTTTTGCGGACCATGTTTCCCTACCTTGGGTATATGGCTTCACGCAATTGTACCGCGTATTTTTGAAACGGGGGCTTACCCAACGTATCGTGTTCATTGGCAGTGGCCGCTTGGGTTTTCCGGCGAAAGCCGCCATGGCCTTCGCCATGGGCGTGGATTGTATTAACGTAGCACGGGAAGCCATGATGAGCATTGGCTGCATACAGGCGCAAATCTGTCATACCAACAGATGCCCCGCCGGGGTGGCCACACAGAACAAATGGCTTCAAAAAGGCATTGACATTCCCTTGAAATCCAATCGCTTGGCGCAATATTTTAAGACCTTTAGTAAAGAACTACTGGAAATAACCCATGCGGCAGGCTACGAACATCCCTGCCAATTCCATATGGAGGATATACAAGTAAACCTGAACGATGACGACCTTAGCAAAGATCTACGCAACACCTATGGGTATGAAAAGGAAAAAGTAGTGTTTCCGGGTATGCAGGAATTGAAAGACTGTTCGTATCTTGGCGGCCGGAAATAACCCGTATCCAACCATCAGGAATATTTCTTTGTGCAGGGTATGGAATCAATTCAGGGATTGGGATAACAAAATAGAAATAACAGATGAAAACTACATTTGCCTTTATCGTTTTAGGAATATTGGCCTTCGTGCCGGTGAACGGTCAACGAAAGAGTGAACTCATAGCGCAAAACCAAAAACTTAAATTTGAGCTGGACTCCGTTCAAAGAACCGTTTCTACAGCGGAGAAAAATGAACGCATTGCAAAACAGCAGGCCCAAGATCTGCAGGAACAAGTATCCGAGCTCAAGGACGCTAACGCCACCTTGTTGAAGAACTTGAATAGCTTTTCCACACTATCAAAACAAAATACCGAGAACATCAATAAGACCTTGGCCACACTAAAACAACGAGAAGCCCAGCTGGGAACTATGTTCAATACTATGGCCGCCCATGATTCCACTGCGGTGGTGGTCCTTACCCATACCAAACAGGCCCTAGGTGAAAATGCCAAGGTACAAGTACTGCAGGGTGGCGTGATTGTCATTTCTGAGTCCTTGGATTTCTTCTTTGACAATGGCATGGGCACCCAACTGAGTGAAGGGGCAAAGGGTTGGCTGGTCAATTTGACCAAAATACTCAATGCCAACCCCAATACCGCAGTGACCCTTGAGGGCCTTAGTATGACAGGGGAGTTGGACATGGCGCTACAACAGGCCGCAGCTGTGGCGGCTTCCTTGCTCAAAGATCATGGAATTGAGGGTAGCCGATTGACCGCCAAAGGTCTGGATGGCGGACTTAAAGAAGGGATACAAGTACGGATACACCCCAATTATCCAGCCTTTTATGCACAGGCCAGAGATGATGTGAGGGAGTGAAAAAATATGCATTTCATCGATCAACGGTTATACTAATTGGGAAAAATGGACGTTAAAGTTGCAACAACACTAGAAAAGACCAACTTAAACAATTCCTTATGAGTTCTGACCAAATTTTTCAGCTTTTTGCTTACTTATTGCCCTCAGTGGTCACCGGCGCCATTGCTTTCTATTTTTTTAGAATGCACACGAATAATGAAGAGGGCCGCCGGCGATTCCTATTGCACAAGGATTCCCAAAAAGACACCCTACCCATTCGTTTGCAGGCCTATGAGCGCATGGCCCTCTTTTTGGAGCGCATTGCCATTCCCAATTTGGTGGTGCGCGTGGCCCCTGTTTCCAAGGACAAAAATGCCTATGAACATTTGCTCACCAAGACCATAGAGACGGAGTTTGACCATAACCTCACCCAACAGATCTACATGACGGATGAGTGTTGGAACATCATTAAAGCGGCCAAAAGCGCCACTATACAAATGATCCGCAAAGCGGCCATGAGCGAATCCGAGACAGCGGACAAACTTAGGGAGGATATCCTTAACCAGACCATGGACAAGGCCTCACCCTCTGCCACGGCCTTGGCGTTTGTGAAAAAGGAAATCGGCGAATTGTGGTGAAATTATGCCCTAAATGACAACAAGAAAACAAGGCCTCATTCCAAAATCAATTGGAACCCCAACTGACCAACAGTCCTATCATTCATTGGAGTCCGGCTCAATGGGCATGCTCTCCGTATCCTTGTTCTTGGCATAAAGAAACCCTTTCTTCCACCAGAGCGTCATTTTCTCTTTGTTGAAGATCAACGAATTGGTGGTAAGCACCGTTGGGGTATAATACAGGTTGATGATGGCTTCTTTTTGGGTGGCCACCAATTTGCCAATGCGTATGTTCTGGTTTTCTATACGGTCCAGAACAAAGCCCATCATGTTCGTCAACAGCTCAAAGGGGTTCTTGGAGGGCATACGGTTATAATAACTTACCTCTGTACGGAGTACCACCACATCCACTTCGGTGGCCCCTCGTTCAATGGCCTCCTCTATGGGTACGAGACTGCCCAGACCGCCATCCGCATACTCACAACCGTCTTTGCGGACCAAGCTCATGAAGGGGATGTAATTGGAGGAAATCCATATCCAATCACAAAACTCCTCATACGTACACTCATTGATGGATTTGTACTCCACTTGGTTCAATGAAAGGTTGGAGACAGTGACCACCACATCTTTGGGTCCGGCTTTAAGTTCCTCAAATTCCGCCGGGGTAAGGCTCTCGCCAATCAACTTGCGCAGGTTATCGCTCTCCCCAAAGGTCTTACTGCCCTTTAGCATGTTTCGCAAAACATTCCAATGGTTGATGCCAATGATGTCAGAGCCGTACTTTTTACTGATGATGAAGGGGCAGTTGCTAAAAATGCTCTCTTGGTTTACTGAAGAATAAATGGTCTTGATCTTGTCGATTTTGCCCAGGGCCAAGTGAGAGATCAATAGGCTGCCGGTAGAGGTGCCAATGAACATGTCATAGGTTCTTCCCGACTCCTGCATGAGGTATTGGGCCACCCCACCGGCAAAAGCACCCTTACTCCCTCCCCCAGAAATGACCAAAGCCCTCATAATGCTCCTATTTTTGTTTTCAAAAAGCTAAGTTCGTTATCTTCTAACTCTTTTGAAAGCATCTTTATTTTATTTCGCTCCTTTTCATTTTGCAATAATTGGGTCAAAAGGCGGCGTGCAAAATTCCTGAACTGCCAAGAATGGTGCGTTGTGGCCCTGATCAGGTTGAGCAGGGCGCTATCATTCAAAGCTTTTATTTCATTCAAATATTGAAAGGCCCCCATACGCACATCCGCATTGTATACTGGGGATGTGTATTGGGACAATTCATTGAAATAGGCACTTTTTGATTCGGTATTATAACCTGGGGTGATCATGGCCAAAGTGAGCCATAGCAGACGCACGTTTTTATTGGGAAGCCCCATAATGTCATGGGTGCGGTCTAAAAAGCTGTTCCGCTCCGCGGGATAGTTCGCCCATAGCTTGTAGAGCGTCATCTCATTGGTCACATAACTCTCATCCACTAAGAGGGTTTCCAAAGTGCTCTTGGTGGTGTCCGTAATACTGTCCAATAACTGCACCGCCTTTTGCCTTACCATGGGATCACCACTTTTAAGGAAGGACAGGAGGGCCGGACCTGTAAAGCGTTCCCTGTCCCTTTCCATAACGGCCAAGATATAGGGCACCGAACTATTTTTCCCTAAGTCCCTAAGGTCTAATTTTTCGGGCCCTTGGGTATGAAAACTATGGATGGAACTGTTTTTTTGCATTAACCAAGTCTTTACTTTTTCCCAAGGAAAGGTAGTGGATGACAACCAGGTTTCCTTAAATTGAGCCAGATCCCTGCCCGAAGCGACTTCCATTTCAGTTAGAAAATCATCAATAGTGGCGTTGGAATACGCATAATGCATCAAAAAAGCCCGTATGCCCGTTTTAAAGGTCTTTTCTCCCACTTCGTCCCGCAACATTGTCAGGGCCCAAGCGCCCTTTTCATAAAAAGTAGTGCTATTGGCCTTGGGATCCGTCAATGCCTCGCCTTCGCCCCTATTGGACCTATCCCTGAGCAAAACGGCCGTGCGGTGCAACTTCCAATAAAAATGATCTTCCCCAAAAAGCGCCTTTTCAGCGAGGTAGGCGTAGTAGGTCGCAAAGCCCTCGTGGAGCCAGTGGTGCTCACCATTTTTTTCCGTCACAAGGTTGCCGAACCACTGGTGCGCCATTTCGTGCGCGTTGACATTTACATAATTAAGGTCCACAAAAGCCGTGGAATCTATAACGAAACTGTCTGAAAAGACAGTGGCCGTGGTATTCTCCATTCCGGCATAGAGAAAATCATGAACGGGCACTTGCTTGTAATTCTGCCAAGGATAGGCCACTCCTATTTCCTCCTCCAAAAAATCGAAAATCGCTTTGGTATATCTATAAGTGGGCTCAACCCTTGCGCTATCTTTTGGATTATAGTAAAGCATTATGGGAACACCAGATTTTGAAGTCAGGACCTTCTTGTCAAAATCCCCAATAACAAAAGCTACCAAATAACTGCTCATGGGGCTTAGCATATCAAACTTCCATTCCACCAGCCCATCTTGCAGGGTTTTTTCGCGGAGTTGCCCATTGGAGATGGCCTCAAGACCTTTGTCTATTTTTAAGGTAACATCAAACTCCACCTTCTCGGTCATATCGTCAAAACTGGGCAACCAATGGCTCGTGTATTTCCCTTGGCCCTGGGTCCAAATTTGCTTTGGGGCTTGCCCATCAGATTTCCTTTCCAAACCGTCCTGAACATTGAGGTGGCTGCCGTAGGGAGTGGTTGTCACAAAATAGACGGTCTGTTTGGGTTTGGCCATATAATTCAAGAACAACTGGTGTCGGCCCATTTTAGTAGGAGCTTTGAAGCCCAATTTTTGATCTGAATTCGTATACTTAATTTTTCTTCCGTTGAGTGTCACATCCAAAAAGGTGATGTTTACCGCATCTAAAAAAATGGAATCCTTAGGGGCGGAAAGCGTAAAATCATAGGTTCCCTTGCCCCGGACTTCCTTGGTGTCAAAAAATGGTTTGATTTCCACATTGATCTTGGTAAAATCCACGGCAATATCGGCCTGCCCCAAGATAAGTTTATGAAAAAGAAGAAAAGATAGAAGAATAACCGGCCTCATGGTACTATGGTTGTAAAGACTGCCCCAAATGTACCATTTTAGTTGACCAATTGTGTTCTGGTAAACCATTTCCATCTTTGTGGATTTGGGCGCTTATCCCTAATTTAGGCGCATGAATCCCGGTTATTTACAAACACCCATTGCGTATTTAAAGGGCGTTGGCCCCAATAGGGCGGCCACGTTACAGTCAGAACTGGGCATACAGGTGTTTCAAGACCTGCTGCACTTTTTTCCCCATAGGTACATAGATAGGACTACCTTTTATAAGGTCAACCAACTACAGCGCAACACGGCCGAAGTACAATTGATCGGTAAAATAGTGCATCTGAAGACCGTGGAACAAAAACGGGGCACTCGTTTGGTGGCCACTTTTGTGGACGATACGGGCGAAATGGAACTGGTGTGGTTCCGGGGCCAAAAATGGATACGGGAAAACCTGAAATTGAATGTGCCCTATGTCATTTTTGGTCGCACCAATTGGTTCAATGGTTCTTTCTCCATGCCCCATCCGGACATGGAGCTGTTGGCCGACCATGAAAAAGCAACAGCCATGGGTATGCAGCCCATCTATCCTTCCACGGAAAAACTCTCCAATGCAGGCCTTACAAATAGGGCCATTGGCAAATTGATGAAACAGCTGTTCTCTGAAGCCAAAGGTGATTTTCCGGAGACACTATCAGAAGATATGCTCTTTCAGTTAAAACTGATGCCAAGGGCCGCCGCTTTGTTAAGCATCCATTTCCCAAAGGACCAAACCCTCTTGGCAAAGGCACAGTTTCGGTTGAAATTTGAGGAATTGTTCTTTATTCAACTACAGCTCATCACCAAAAACCGCTTGCACAAACAAAAAATAAAAGGCTTTCCCTTTCATCAAGTGGGACAGTTGTTCTCAGATTTTTATGAAAACCACCTCCCTTTTGACCTAACCAATGCCCAAAAAAGGGTCATCAAGGAAATTAGGGCCGATTTGGGCAGCAACGCCCAAATGAACCGACTCCTCCAGGGCGATGTGGGTTCTGGCAAGACCATTGTGGCCGTTATGGCGATGCTTTTGGCTTTGGACAATGGCTTTCAGGCGTGTCTCATGGCCCCTACTGAAATTTTGGCCAACCAGCATTACCAAGGTATTTCAGAATTATTGGAGGACACGGGTGTTACTTGTGCGCTACTGACGGGTTCCGTTAAAAAATCAGCCAGAAAACCCATACACGAGTCCTTGCAGGAAGGCGGTTTGCACATCTTGGTAGGTACCCACGCCCTTTTGGAGGACAAGGTCAAATTCAAGAACCTGGGCTTGGCCATTATTGATGAACAGCACCGCTTTGGGGTGGCCCAACGCTCCAAATTATGGCATAAAAATGAAATGCCTCCCCATATATTGGTCATGACGGCCACCCCAATACCCAGAACCTTGGCCATGAGCCTGTATGGAGATCTGGATATTTCCGTCATTGATGAACTGCCTCCTGGTAGAAAGTCCATAAAAACGGTACACCGATATGATACCAATAGACTAAAGGTATTTCGGTTTATACGGGAGGAGATCCAAAAGGGCAGGCAAGTCTATGTTGTCTATCCGCTCATCCAAGAATCCGAAGCGCTGGATTATAAGGACCTTATGGACGGCTATGAGAGCATTGTGCGCGAATTTCCACAACCCCAATACCAGATTTCCATTGTGCACGGGCAAATGAAGCCCCAAGACAAGGATTATGAGATGGAACGTTTTGTGAAGGGCAAGACCCAGATCATGGTGGCCACCACCGTCATAGAGGTTGGGGTGAACGTGCCCAATGCCAGTGTCATGGTGATTGAGAGCGCGGAACGCTTTGGGCTGTCCCAATTGCACCAATTAAGGGGCCGTGTGGGCCGCGGTGCCGACCAGAGCTACTGTATTTTAATGACGGGGCACAAACTTTCCAACGAGGCCAAGACACGGTTGGAGACCATGGTGCGCACCAATGACGGTTTTGAAATTGCCGAGGTAGACCTAAAGCTCCGTGGGCCTGGCGACATTATGGGCACACAGCAGAGCGGCATCATGAACCTTAAGATCGCCGATATCGTGAAGGACAACGATATTTTGAAGACCGCACGTTACCATGCCCAACTCCTGTTAAGGGAAGACCCCCTTTTAGAACGGCCAGGGCATTTGAACATTCGCCATGCCTATGCCCAACTGGTAAAGTACAAGAACATTTGGAATTATATTAGTTGAAACCTCCAATGGAATAGCCATAACCAAGAAAAAATGGTTCAAATTATATCGTAGAAACCCAAAGGTTTCATAGCTATTTTAAAAAGATTGATATAGTTCCACTTGGCTTTGCTCCATTACCCAATTTTCAAAACCTAACAAATACGTTGAACATCGTAATTTTAAAGCGTGCTATTTCCTGAAAACACCTAGTTTCATTAGCTTTGTAGGTTTAGAAATAAGAATGTATGAGCTCAAGAAAAACCTTGTTTGACAAAGTGTGGGATTCCCACGTAGTACATAAAATAGAAGATGGTCCGGACGTTCTGTTCATAGACCGCCACATGGTTCATGAAGTCACCAGTCCCGTGGCCTTTTTGGGATTGAAGAACAGGGGAATTCCCGTCATGCACCCAGAAAAAACCTTTGCCACAGCAGACCACAATACCCCCACCATCAATCAACATTTACCTGTAGAAGACCCATTGTCTGCCAATCAGCTCCGCATGTTGGAAGAAAATGCCAATGAACATGGTATATCCTACTGGGGGCTGGGCCATGAAAAGAATGGCATTGTGCACGTAGTAGGACCGGAATATGGCATTACCCAGCCCGGCGCCACCATAGTCTGTGGGGACTCCCATACCTCCACCCATGGGGCCTTCGGTGCCATTGCCTTTGGTATAGGCACCTCAGAAGTGGAAATGGTATTGGCCTCTCAGTGCATTATGCAGCCCAAACCCAAGCGCATGCGCATCAACATAACAGGTGAACTTCAATTTGGGGTTACCCCAAAAGACGTGGCCTTGTTCATTATTTCGCAGTTGACCACCTCTGGGGCCACTGGTTATTTTGTGGAATACGCGGGTGATGTTTTCAAGAACATGAGCATGGAAGGGCGTATGACCGTCTGTAACCTAAGTATAGAAATGGGCGCGCGTGGCGGTATGATCGCACCAGACGATAAAACCTTTGCCTACATTAAGGGAAGGGAATTCACCCCAACAGGAGCGGCTTGGGACAAGGCCATGGCCTATTGGGAGACCCTACATACCGATGCGGATGCCGTTTTTGATAAGGAACTCACTTTTGATGGCTCCTTGATCGAGCCCATGATCACCTACGGTACCAATCCCGGTATGGGCATGGGCATTTCCAATGCCATCCCCAATGCCAATGAGGTACAGGGCGGGGTCAGCACCTATAAAAAATCCCTGCAGTACATGGCCTTCAATGAGGGGGAAAGTATGATGGGCAAGACCATAGACTATGTCTTCTTGGGCAGCTGTACCAATGGTAGAATAGAAGATTTCAGGGCTTTTGCCTCCATTGTCAAAGGAAGGAAAAAAGCGGACAATGTAACAGCATGGTTAGTACCCGGTTCACACAAAGTGGAAACCGCCATCAAGGAAGAAGGTCTTTTGGAGGTATTGCAGGAAGCCGGCTTTTCCTTAAGGGAACCTGGCTGTTCTGCCTGTCTGGCAATGAACGAGGACAAGATACCGGCCGGTAAATTGGCCGTGAGCACCAGCAACCGAAACTTTGAAGGAAGACAAGGCCCAGGTTCAAGGACCATTTTGGCCAGTCCACTGGTGGCCGCCGCTGCCGCCGTGACTGGAAAGGTCACAGACCCAAGGGAATTGATGGAGAAGCTTTTTGCCTAAAGCCGTTAGCCTTTAGCTACTGCTGATTACTTGATATGAGGAACTTTAAAAAATATAAGGTTTGGGAACTTGGACATCAATTGACGTTGGATATGTATAAATCTACACGAAAATTTCCAAAGGAAGAGATTTACGGATTAACTTCCCAGATAAGAAGATCCTCTTATTCTATTCCTGCCAACATTGCTGAAGGTTGTGGAAGGGAATCTGAACCTGAATTCAAAAGATTTTTAACCATTTCCCAAGGGTCGGCATCAGAGTTGGAGTATTTTAATATTTTGGCGAGGGATTTAGAGATTATTGACCATATTGAATTTGAGAAATTCGACAAACAAATCAATCTAGTAAAGAGAAGTTTACACAGTTTAATAAAAAAATTAAAATAGCTTAAAGCGTAAAGCTTTCGGCCTAAAGCTCATATAATGGCATACGATAAATTCAACATACTAACATCTACCGCGGTACCCCTGCCCATAGAAAATGTGGATACCGATCAGATCATTCCCGCCCGTTTTCTAAAAGCTACGGAGCGCACCGGCTTTGGCGACAATCTTTTCCGGGATTGGCGGTATAATCAAGACAATACACCAAAAAAGGATTTTGTTCTGAACGATGCTACTTTCAGCGGGAAAATTTTGGTGGGTGGAAAAAACTTTGGGTCGGGTTCTTCCCGTGAACACGCCGCTTGGGCCGTGTACGACTATGGCTTTCGCTGTGTGGTCTCCAGCTTTTTTGCCGATATCTTCAGAAACAACTGTCTTAACATTGGGGTGTTGCCCGTGCAAGTGAGTGCCGATTTTCTACAGAAGATATTCGATGCCGTGGAAGAAAATCCAAAAACCGAGTTGGAGATTAACCTACCGGAACAGAGAATTATCTTGCTTTCCACAGGGGAAAGCGAATCGTTTGAGATCAACAAGTACAAAAAAAACAATATGCTCAACGGGTTTGATGACATTGATTTCCTGTTGAACATTAAAGAAGATATTGAAACCTTTGCTGCCAATACCCCCTTATAATCCATAGTTTTTAACGGGAGCACAAATGAAGAGAAAGTTGGAAATCATGGATACCACCCTAAGGGATGGGGAACAGACCTCGGGGGTATCCTTTTCGGCATCGGAAAAACTCACCTTGGCCAAGCTTTTATTGGATGAGCTGAAAGTAGACCGCATTGAAGTGGCCTCGGCGCGCGTTTCAGAGGGCGAACTGGCAGCAGTTCAACAGATTACGGCTTGGGCAAAGGAAAAAGGGTATCTGGACCGGATTGAGGTACTCACCTTTGTGGATGGGGGGGTCTCCCTGAAATGGATGGAAAAGGCGGGCGCCAAATCACAAAATCTGCTTACCAAGGGCTCCCTGAACCATTTGACCCATCAACTTAAAAAAACTCCGGAAAAGCACTTTGCCGAAATCGCCCAACTCTTCAAATCGGCCTCGGAAAAAAAAATCATCAACAATATCTATCTGGAAGATTGGAGCAATGGCATGCGCAACTCCCCAGAGTACGTCTTTCAGTTTCTGGACTTTCTGGCCACACAGCCCGTAAAAAGGATATTATTGCCAGACACTTTGGGCATCTTGACCCACACCGAAACCCATGAATACATCCAAAAAATCGTAACACGCTATCCAGATCTGCACTTTGATTTTCATGGGCATAATGATTACGACTTGGGCGTGGCCAATATCATGGAGGCGGTAAAGGCGGGGGCCCACGGCCTGCACCTTACTGTAAACGGTATGGGCGAACGCGCCGGGAATGCCCCAATGGCCAGTGCCATTGCGGTCATCAACGATTTTTTGGAGGATGTGGAGATATCGGTCAATGAATCATCGCTCTATAAAGTGAGTAAATTGGTGTCTGCCTTCACGGGTTTTGGCATTCCCCCCAACAAGCCCATTGTGGGTGATAACGTATTTACCCAAACAGCGGGAATCCATGCGGATGGGGACAATAAAAAGAACCTCTACTTCAACAATCTATTGCCCGAACGTTTTGGCAGAAAACGCAAATACGCCCTAGGAAAAATGTCGGGCAAGGCCAATATTGAAAAGAACCTGCAGGAGCTGGGCCTTACCTTAAACGAGGACGAACTGAAAAAGGTAACTGCCAGAATCATTGAACTGGGCGATAAAAAGGAGCGCGTTACCAAAGATGACCTGCCCTTCATCATTTCGGACGTATTGGACACCGATACCCACAAACAAAAAGTATTCGTAAAATCCTATGTGCTTACCCATGCCAAAGGACTTATGCCTTCCACTACCCTATCTGTTGAGATTCAAGGCAAGTCTTTTGAGGCCAACGCACAAGGAGACGGGCAATACGATGCCTTTATGAACGCCCTGCGCAAAATATACGACCAAAAAAAGTTAACCCTGCCCAAATTGGTGGACTATGCGGTGCGCATTCCGCCCGGAAGTAATTCCGATGCGCTGTGTGAAACGGTGATCACATGGGAAATGGAGGGCAAGGAATTTACCTCTCGCGGGCTGGATTCCGACCAAACGGTCAGCGCGATCAAGGCCACGGAGAAAATGTTGAACATCATAGCCCCCTAGTCCTCAAAACGGGTACCGGTTAAGGGCAACCATCAAAGTGGCACCATATGCCATGGAAGGGCCAAAGGGCTCAAAATAAAACGAAAAACAACTAGTTCCTACGTTCAGCGTAGGATAAAAAGCGTAAAGTAAACCATTATGAAAATGAACATCGCCTTATTGGCAGGAGACGGTATTGGCCCAGAAGTGATAGACCAAGCGGTAAAGGTATGTGATGCCATAGCCGAAAAATACAACCATGAGATCAGCTGGCAGCCTGCCCTTACGGGCGCTGCGGCCATAGATGCCGTTGGGGAGCCGTATCCGGACGAGACCCACGAAATCTGTGCCAATGCGGACGCCGTGCTTTTTGGGGCCATAGGGCATCCCAGGTTTGACAATGACCCATCGGCCAAAGTAAGGCCTGAACAAGGTCTGTTGAAGATGCGCCAGAAATTGGGGCTTTTCGCCAATGTTCGGCCCACTTTCACTTTTCCATCACTCATAGACAAATCGCCCTTAAAAAGGGAACGCATAGAAGGAACGGACCTCATTATTCTGCGGGAGCTTACCGGGGGTGTTTACTTTGGCGAGCGGGGCAGAAAAGATGACGGCAACACCGCTTTTGATACCATGACCTACCAACGTTTTGAAATTGAGCGCTTGGCGAAAAAAGGCTTTGAGATGGCCATGAAACGCTCCAAGAAACTATGTTGTGTGGACAAAGCGAATGTTCTGGAAAGCTCTAGATTGTGGCGGGAAACCGTGCAGCGTATGGAAAAGGACTATCCGGAAGTGGAGGTTTCCTATGAATTTATTGATGCTGTGGCCATGCGTCTCATTCAATGGCCCAAAGGGTATGATGTGATCATCACGGCAAACTTGTTTGGGGATATTTTAACGGATGAAGCTTCCGTCATTTCAGGGTCTATGGGCTTAATGCCCTCTTCCTCCGTAGGAAACAAAGTCTCCCTCTATGAACCCATCCACGGTTCTTATCCACAGGCGGCAGGAAAAGACATTGCCAACCCCCTGGCCACTGTACTTTCAGCAGCCATGCTCTTTGAGGATATGGACCTTACCAGTGAGGCCGAAGACATACGAAGAGTGGTCAACAAATCCTTGGCCGAAGGAATGGTCACAGAAGATCTTGCCGATGGAGGAATAAGCTATAAGACCAGTGAAGTGGGCAGTTGGTTGGCCAAAAACATCTAACAGAAAAGAAAAGGCCCCAGATTGCTCTGGGGCCTTTTCATTTAACGTTTGGGCCAATTAACGAGACCCCAACTCCATCTCATTGGCCCTTTTTTGCCTATGCCGCCTGGCCATTAGGATCAATAGGGCAATGGCCACTCCAAGGGCTGCTAGAAAAGCGCCCACAAGACTGGAAAAAGCAACGCCATAGCCCAGGGCAATGGGCAGACCGGCCAAATAGGCCCCAGAAGCATTGCCCATATTAAAGGCACTTTGGTTCATGGAAGAACCCAACATCTCCAATCCTTTGGCGCTATTGATAATGGCCATTTGTATGGGTGCCGAAACGGTAAAGGAAACCACTCCTATCAAAAATGTGAACGCTAGAAGTAGCCAAGGATTGGTGGCAATGATCATATTGACGACCAAGATAAGCGCCATGGCCGAAAGGCTCATGATCACCGCCGGCAAAGGTGAAAACCGCTCTGCCATTTTAGCTCCCAAAAAATTTCCGGCCACCATCCCCAGGCCCGCCAACATCATAGCATAGCCCACGAAATGGTCTGGAAGCCCGGCCACTTCCTTCACCAAGGGCGCTATATAGCTATACCAAGCAAAGAATCCGCCCGTGCCAATAGTGGTCAGGGCAATAAGTGCCCAAAGCTCGCCATTTTTGAGTCGCGCTGCCATGGAACCGGTATCGGGTAAAACGGGAATGCTGATTTTTGGCACCCAAAAATAAAGACTGCACATGGTGATCAGTCCTACGACGCCCACCATATAGAAGGAAACACTCCAACTGAAATGGTGGCCCAAATAGGTGCCCAGGGGCACGCCAAGTACATTGGCCACGGTGAGACCCGTGAACATCACCGCAATGGCTTGGGCCCCTTTCCCTTCTTTTACAAGTTTGGTGGCCACCACGGCACCAATACCAAAGAAAGCACCGTGGGGTATTCCCGATAAGAACCGGAGTACCATGAGCATGTGGTAATTGTCTGCCAAACCGGACAAGGTGTTGAATACGGTAAACCAGACCATCAATAAAAAAAGCATACGCCTTGGCGCCAATTTGGAGCCCAGCCCCGTTAAGGTGGGAGCGCCCACCACTACCCCGAGGGCATAAGCCGCTATAAAATGGCCTGCCTCCGCAATGGTCACTTGGAGGGCTTCTGCCACCTCCGTAAGGATGCCCATGATGACAAACTCGGTAAGTCCTATACCAAATCCGCCCATGGCCAAAGCAAACAAGGCTTTTTTGTTAGAGGGATGTATCTTCATAATAAGGCCCAAGGCCGTATGTACTTTTTAGTTGAAACATGGCATATTGCCCATGCGAAAGTAAGGCACATAACCCTAGCTGTCCCCTACAATATTGCCAGATAGCTATGCCGTATTACCAAAAATGATGGAACAGCAGGCGACGCGGATAAAGAAAAACCTATGCGTGGACTTAGAAAAATATGGGTTGCCTACGGTCTATGGGTCATAGGATATAATCCGTACTCAAGAAATTACTTGCCTTGGCATCCAACAAATTCTCTATGGTCTCATTGTTCAGTTCATTATCCTTAAAGGCAACGAACGTCCTAATGGAAAAGGAACGCAAGGCATCATGTACGCTCAAGGTAGCTTGTGCGGAATCCTTTCTGCCGGTAAACGGGTACACATCCGGGCCACGTTGGCAGGAACTGTTCAGGTTGACACGACACACCAAATTGGCCAAGGTATCGATCAACGGGGACAAGGTGTACACATCCTTACCAAATAAACTTACCTGCTGGCCATAATTGGACTCGGCCATATCATCCAGAGGTTCGGAGATATCTGAAAAAGAAAGCACGGGAATGATTGGTCCAAATTGCTCTTCCTCATAGACCCTCATGTCCTTGGTGACAGGATAGAGAACGGCCGGCCAAATATAGTTGTCCGAATGTTGCCCCCCCTTTTCATTTTGAATGGTGGCCCCTTTGGCCAAAGCATCATCCAGCAGTTCTTGGATATAAGCGGGTTTCTCCGGTTCTGGTAGCGGAGTAAGTTTTACCCCGTCTTCCCAGGGGTTTCCAAATTTTAAGGCATCTATTTTGGCGGAAAAGCGTTTCAGAAATTCCGCCTTTACCGCTTCGTGCACATAAACCACTTTCAAAGCGGTACACCGCTGACCGTTGAAAGAGGTGGTCCCTGCAATGACTTCCTCAATGGTAAGGTCCAAATCTGCATCGGGTAGGATAATGGCCGGGTTCTTGGCCTCCAATCCCAATACCAAGCGCAGCCTATTGCTTTTTGGGTGCTGGTCCTGAAGTGCATTGGCAGATTTACTGTTACCGATCAAGGCCAGCACATCCACCTTTCCCGTTTTCATGATGGGAGCCGCTACTACACGGCCCCTGCCGAATAGAATATTCACCACACCCTTTGGAAAACAGCTCTGAAAGGCCTCTAACAAAGGGGTGATCAAAAGTACTCCATGCTTGGCAGGCTTAAATATGGTGGTATTGCCCATGATAATGGCAGGAATCAAGAGGGCAAAAGTCTCGTTCAAGGGATAGTTGTAAGGCCCCAAGCAGAGCACTACGCCCAAAGGGCCCCTGCGAATATGGGCATATACCCCTTGGTGCCTTTGGAATTTAGCACTGCTACGGTCCAAATCCTTATATTCCTCAATAGTATCGTAAATATATTCCACCGTACGGTCAAACTCCTTTTCTGAATCAGGGAGGGATTTGCCTATTTCCCACATGAGCAGCTTTACGATGAGCTGTCTCTTTTCCACCATTTTTTCCACAAAGGATTCCATGCATTCGATCCTATCCTTTACCTTCATGGTGGGCCAAATGCCCTGCCCCTTATCATAAGCACTCAAGGCCGCCTCCAAGGCTTCCATGGCATCCGCCTCCTGCATGTTGGGGATACTTCCCAAGAGGGTGGGCGTATAGGGATCCGTAGAGGAAATGGTACTGAAGACCTGCGTCGTCTCCCCTTCCCATTTTCTAAGCTTGCCATCAATCAGGTAATGTTTTTGGTCTATGGTCTCCTTTATTTGATAGACTTCAGGTATTGTAGTGCTCATGGTATTGGTTTTTTAGTTTTCCGATTAAAAGAATAACAACTGTCCCTTATATTCAATATACGATAATGATGTCAGGTAGCGCGTGATCAACCCTTGATTTTTAGGTCAATCCTCTCAACTTACGGTTTTATCTTTCTGCGAACGGCAACTACAAGGACTTCCTGTTCCAAGCAATAAAACAAGCTCACATCAAATAAATATTTAAAAGCAGGGATGTCATTCCCTGTTTTATGGTTCAACAAAAAAAGGGTCCCATGCGGACCCTTAAAAATCGATGCCCTACACAATGGGCTTCATGGCCGTCATGGATGCCCTTAGTCGCGCCCCCACAATTTCCACCGGATGCTCCCGTAATTTTTTGTTCACGGCAATCAATTTGGCATTGTCCACCCCGGTATCCTTTCCTTCGCCATAATGCTCGCCGATGACATCCGTTTCTATGTTCTTCATAAAATCGGCCAACAAAGGCTTGCAAGCATGGTCAAAGAGGTAGCAACCATACTCGGCCGTATCCGATATGACCCGGTTCATCTCAAACAACTTTTTCCTGGCAATGGTATTGGCAATGAGTGGGGTTTCATGGAGCGACTCGTAATAAGCGGATTCACCAATGATACCGGATTCGGTCATGGATTCATAGGCCAGCTCCACTCCTGCCCGCACCATGGCCACCATAAGTACGCCATGATCGTAAAATTCCTGCTCACTGATCTTATCATTCCCAGCAGGGGTTTTCTCGAAGGCCGTCTCTCCGGTCTCCGCCCTCCAGGTCAACAAATTTTTATCATCATTGGCCCAATCCTCCATCATTGTTTTGGAAAAATGTCCGGTCATAATATCATCCATGTGCTTTTGGAACAAGGGCCTCATGATCTCCTTTAATTCCTCAGAAAGTTCAAAGGCCTTTATTTTTGCAGGGTTGGACAAGCGATCCATCATATGGGTGATGCCCCCGTATTTCATGCCTTCGGTAATGGTTTCCCAACCAAACTGAATGAGTTTGGAGGCGTAGCCCGCATCAATGCCCTTCTCCAACATTTTATCAAAACAAAGAATGGAGCCTGTTTGCAACAGCCCGCACAATATGGTCTGTTCCCCCATTAGATCCGACTTCACCTCTGCTACGAAGGAAGATTCCAAAACGCCTGCCTTATGGCCGCCCGTAGCCGCCGCGTACGCCTTGGCCTGTTCCAAGCCCTTGCCCTCAGGGTCATTCTCCGGATGCACCGCAATAAGCGTTGGAACGCCAAAACCCCTCTTGTATTCTTCCCGTACCTCTGATCCGGGACTTTTAGGGGCCACCATGATCACGGTAAGGTCCTCACGGACCTTGGTGCCCTCTTCCACAATATTGAAGCCATGGGAGTAGGATAATGTAGCACCTTTTTTCATTAAGGGCATTACGGCACCCACCACCGCGGTATGCTGTTTATCCGGGGTAAGGTTAATGACCAAATCCGCAGAGGGAATGAGTTCCTCATAGTTGCCCACCGTAAATCCATTCTCAGAGGCATTCAAATACGATTGCCTTTTTTCTTGAATGGCGGCATCCCGCAAGGCGTATGAAATATCCAGACCGGAATCCCGCATATTGAGGCCTTGGTTAAGGCCCTGCGCACCACAGCCCACAATGACGATTTTTTTTCCTTTTAAGGCAGTGACACCATCAGAAAACTCGGCAGGCTCCATGAACCGGCATTTGCCCAATTGGGTCAATTGGTCCCGTAACGATAGTGAATTGAAATAGTTTGCCATCTTTTGTTATGATTTTTATTTATAAATAGGATTAGTTATGTTGAAATTCCTTTAAGATTGCGCTGATCTGCATCTCATCTTTGCTTACGGAGATACGACCGGAACGCACAAACTGCATAATGCCAAAAGGTTTCAATTGGTCGTACATCTCATCTACCTCATGTCTTCTACCGGATTTTGCCAGCACAAAGAACTCGCGCGCTACCGTAACGATCTGCGAATTGCTCTCTTTGATGATGTTCTGTATCTGACGCTCGTCAAACAACAGATGCGAAGCAATTTTAAATAGAGCCGATTCTTGGTAGATGGTTTCATCATCGGTATGGTAAAAAGCACGTATCACCTCTATCTGCTTTTCAATCTGGCCCACGATATTGCGTACCCATTTCTCTGTTGTATAGACCACAATGGTGAACTTGGAAACATGGTCTATCTCAGATTTGGAGACATTAAGACTCTCTATATTGATATGCCTTTTTAAGAAAATGCCCGAAATTCTGTTCAACAGACCCACATTGTTCTCTGAGTAGACTGAAATGGTAAACCACATTTTTTCCATAGGTACTATTTTTTT
>CAKZLG010000067.1 GCA_937125035.1 uncultured Maribacter sp.
CCCATTTAAGGCCAACTGAATCCAATGGGGGCAAACATAGGGAACATGGGCATATAAAAGGGGAGAAGTGCCAAAAAGCGACTATGGCATACATATTCATTGGGGTATCTATAACGTTGTGAAATTGTCAAGGTACAAGGTCCAGTCATAATCCTTGAACTCCAGATCCACCTCTTCTGTCCTAGGAATCAGACCTTGGTCCTTCAAGATTTCCTTAATGCCGTCCTTGCCTCCAAAATCGCCCCGGAACCAACTGAATAGGGTCGTGACCCTTGCGGTATGCTCATCGGGTATATAGTCTGTTGTATTTTTTAAATGACGTGCTGTTCCTTTTTGAAACTGCTCGTTGAGTCGCTCCCATTTATAAATGGCCACGGGCGGGCAGTCCACCGCGCCACAATTCAGGGCAAAATGAATCCGGTAGTCCGGCTTTTCCACCCTAAGGGTGCGTTCAAAGTCATCTGTGAACAATTTGCCCACATTACCTAGGCCGTATTCCCATTGCGATTTTCGAATGATGCCATGTTCCATTTTGGCAAAGGAAATCACTTCCCCAGCAATACGTATCTGGTCTTTTTTAAAAAATTCGTTTCGGTCTTCATAAAGGCTCGGATCATCCCTTAAGAAAAACTGAATGTAGGCATTATAGACATTCACCCAAAAGGCCAAGCGCTTTTCATTGGTGTCCAAGGCTTGGTCCAGTTTTTTTACAGTGGTAAGCGCCAAGGTTCTCCTGATCTCTTGGGTATTTTCGCCGTTCATGGCCTTTTGTACAAATTCTTCGGAGAGCGCATTGTAATCCTTGGAACCCTGAGGTTGGACTTGGGCCATAAAAGCCCCGGGGAAGAAAATCAATAGGCATAGTACTAACTTGCTATATGACGCTTTTTTCATGAATCCAATGTTTGTTTTCCATTACGTACGATAACGGGACGTGAAAGGTTGTGAAATAAGTCGGGCTAAAGGAAAAACCTTTCAAAAAGAAAATTTTATAGGTGCCAATGTAAAACCTTACGGCCCATATTTCCGTAAGTTTATAAAACCATTTATCATAATTGGGCATGACGAGCATAATCATACCAGCGCACAATGAAAGGAAGAATCTTGAGAAACTGCTTCCGTGGTTACTGGAGATCTGCAACGGTAAGGATACGGAGGTGTTAGTGGCGCTCTCCCCAAATACCCATGACGGTTCCGAAACCCTTTCCATAGGGGCTCAAGGTCAGGTTTTCAACTGCGCAAAGCAAGGTAGGGCGGCCCAGATGAATGAGGGCGCACGCCGTGCCAAGGGCAACTGTATTGTTTTTTTGCATGCTGATGTGCTTCCGCCAAAATCGTTCGTCAACGATATGGAGTGCACCTTGAAAAGCGGTCATGAGGCGGGTTTTTTCTCCTATGTTTTTGACCGTGACCACCCTCTTTTGAACATCAATGCATCCTTTACCACCAAAGACGGTTTTTTCACGGGTGGGGGAGATCAGTGTCTTTTTATCAAGAACACCCTTTTCTGGGAATTGGGTGGTTTTAATGAGGCGCAGTTGCTCATGGAGGATTTTGAGTTTTTTAAACGAATGCGCTCCCACAAGGTACCTTATACCATAGTCAAGAACAATTTGGTGGTATCCGCCAGGAAGTATGACCTTAATTCGTATTGGCGGGTAAATCTAACCAATTTGCTGCTGGTACTGCTCTTCCGGGCAGGATATCCCAGCAGGAAGCTACAACGGCTCCATGATCTTTTGATCAAGACGTCTTCTTCCCAAAAGGATTAAACCATACATTGCGGTATAAACGGGCAAGTGCTGGAATTCCATAGGCATTGCTTCTAACATCAAGTGGCCATGGGAGAACGTTTCAGTGTCCCTTCAGAATCTGAAAAAAGGTAGTATAAACCATCATTATGGCCACCGAAGAAAATGGAAAAGAAAACAAAAAAGCCGCCCCACATTGGAACGGCGTCATTCATGTTTTTTGTGCCCTTTATTGTATGATACCGGTACAGCTTATACGTGGGCCGGCAGCGCCACTGGGCTGGGAGGTGTAATCATCCACGCCTTGGTGAACGATGACGGCCTTGCCCATAATGTTCTTGTTTTCATCGTCGCAGCCCATGCACCATTGATCCGTTGAAAACTCCACTGTGGCATTGCCTTGGGCATCAGCACTCATATTGCCAATATCACCTTTATGATAGCCCCCTTCATCTCCCCATTGGCCGTGGGGTTCGTTGGTAGGGTTCCAGTGACCTCCTGTGGAGGTGCCGTCCGCCGCAGAGCAATCCGCTTTTTCATGGAGGTGAATGGCATGCTCCCCTTCGGATAGACCACTGAACTGTGCCGTCATGGTCACGGTTCCGTCCTCTTCCGTAAAGGTGACGTTTCCTTGTACATCGCTATCACTTTTGGGCTCCATCATGAAACTGACCGTTTCCATGGAAACCTCGGCTTGTACCTCTTCCATTTCATCTTCCATGGCATCCATGGTCTCCGGTGTCTCTTTTTTGGTCTCTTTGCAAGCAAAGATGGTCATCGCGACCAATAATAACAGAGGGAGTCGTACTATTTTTTTCATTGTAAGATGGTTTAGTTTTATTTTAAATTGAATTTCCCCTAAAATTAAGAAAATTAACACGGTTATTTAACTTTAATCAAAATGATTTTAACATCATCCGTACCGGAGTGACAACCCTCTTGTACATGGATGATGGGCAAAACGTCTCCCTGAAATTTGGCTCATCCCCATAAGCATGGTGTCTACTTGAATAGGCCCCGGAGATCGGGGTTGTAAAAAAGCCCCAGCTGAAACCTATCAAAATCACTATTTCTAAAATGGTTTTTCAGATAGCCTGCTTGGACACTCAAGGCCTCGGTTACTTGAACGCCCAAGGCCGCATAGAGCCTATTTTGATCAAAGGCATTATTTTGTAGGTTGATGAAAATTTCATCATAGAAGTTCAAAAAGAATACATCCGTCAAGGGCAGGGTCACTTGCAATCTATAGCGGGCGCGATGCTCCGTTCTGCCCAAATCCTGTTCAGGGTCACTAAGGATGTCCGTTTGAGAAATGAAGCGCTGTTCCAAGCGGTAGCGGTGCTCAAATAAAAATTCCCAAACCCTGTTTTTTAAAATGAACTGTTGAAAGATACGGTGCTCACTTATATTTGCGGCCTTGGGGCTTTCCAAAAAACTGGGGTCCGTTTCAATATAGGCATAACCAAAAGTGGCAATGGCGTCTTCATTGATGTGGTAATTGCCCCCGGTCCGCAGCAACAATTGGTTGAAGTTCCGTGCTTGTTCATAGTAACGGAATTGGGCCTCGGTATGCAGGCTCCATTTCTCCGAAATACGGTTCATGCCGAAATACATGTACCAACTCCCCCAATCCTCTTCTCCGGTAACTTGGGCCTGTGTGCTGGCGAAGGCCAAGGCCAAGATGATCGTGACTGATTTTTTCATGGTCGCCTTTTTATGGCCGTGCAACAGATGGGTCTTTTGACTATCAAATTCTATTGTAGTTGCTGGCTTGGTGATTCGCCGTCCTGAATGGGCGTACCCGCATCTCCTTTAAGATGCATGTCCAAGAACTTCAAGACTTCACTGTAGGCCTTTATCTGGTTTTCCTTCTTCACAAAGCCGTGGCCCTCGTCCTCAAAGAGTACATACTCCACGGGCACACCGTTGTTCCTAACCCCGGCCACAATCTCATCAGATTCCACCTGTAAAACCCTAGGGTCTTGCGATCCTTGCAGTACAATTAAGGGCTTGGTGACCTTGTCCGTATGAAATAGCGGCGAAATTTCCTTTAACCGAACGGAATCTGCACTATTGGGATCACCCAACTCCAAGTACAGGGCCTCTTTGAACGATTCCCACCAAGGGGGTATGCTCCGTAGGGTGCGTATCCAGTTGGTGACCCCAAAGAGGTTTACGCCCACGGCAAATTCCTCTGGAGTGTAGGTAAGCGCGGCCATGGTCATGTAACCTCCGTAAGACCCCCCTATGATCCCTATTTTTTCACCATCGATTTCAGGTTGTTGCACCAGCCAATTCTTCCCTTCCACACAGTCCTTTAAATCCTTGTCGCCATGGTTAAGGTCGTCCATTTTATAAAATGTCTTACCGTAGCCACTGCTGCCCCTGTTGTTCACCGCTAAAATGGCATAGCCATGGTTGACCATGTATTGGATGAAACTGCTAAAATTCTGTCGCGATTGGCCCCCTGGACCCCCATGTACCCAAACCAAGGCGGGCACTTTGTTCTGGGCAGATGCTTGGTGGGGCCTGTAATAAATGGCCGGTATTTCCAAACCATCAAAAGAGGGGTAGCGCACCACGCTTGCCTTAACGAGGTCTTGGGCCTGTATTTCTGGATTTAGGACATTGGTGAGTTGCACCCGCTCTTGAGATTTTAGGTCAAGGACGTAAAGATTGGATGGGGTGTGCGAGCCGCCGGCATAAAATCGCATAAAGGCCTCATCTTTGGAGAAGGAGACATTGGTGATCTCCATATCATCCAACAAGGGGAGTTCAACTACATTTCCCGTGGAGACCTCCGTGACCATTATGGTGTTCTTGGCGTCTTCATTGATGTAGGTGACTTGATAGGTGCCACCCTCGGTAAAATAACTTCCCATGATGTCCCAATCTTTCTCCAAGACCGTGCTTCTTTGTCCTGTGCGGATGTCATAGCTTTTCAGATAGGCGAATTCGGCCCCCTCATCCGTGATATAGTATAGCATTTGGCCATCTGGAGAGAAATCAGATCCGCTGTTGGCGCTCTGGCTTTCATTGATCTGCACCATTTCCTGGGTTTCCAAGTTGTATAGATAGAGATCGGAATCGTTGGTGTTCAAAGCCTTGGAGAGCACCAAGTACGTTCCGTCTTCTGAAATAAGATCTACGTTGTAACTGTCGTTGTTGGCATAGACCAAACTGGGTTCCATGGTGGCGAGGTCCATGGCATACATATCGTCCTTACGGGCGTCCCTTTTGTTGGAGGTGAAGAAAAAACGGTCCTCATTGGCAGACCAGCCATAGAAATTGGCCCGTGCCCCGGGATAGGGGGTCACATCGCGCTGATTGCCTAATGTATCCCTTACATAAAGGTGGTAGATTTCGTCTCCGTTGCCATCCATCTCAAACAAAATACGCTCATCCTTCGGGAAATAGGAAATGGCGAACACGGAGGAACTATCCGATTGGGTAATGGGCGTCATCTCCCCACCCGCTCTGGGAATACGGTACATGTTGTAAATGCCGGATCGGTTGCTGGACACCAGTATCTTTGAATTGTCCGGTGAAAAACTGCCTCCTGAAATGGACTCATTGTCCATCATCTGCTCAATGGTATACGTCTTAAGGGTGCTGGCAATATCCGGTGCCGATGGTGCTGCATCTTCCTTGCAGCCCCAGAGCGCGGCCACGGCTACGAAGGTCCATATTTTGTTCATCTTTTCTTGTTTTAATTGAGTTCAAAAGTTTTTGTTTGCTTGAAAGGAGAGGGGGCTTTTCCTTCCATCTTGTTCTTGAACCCAGGCCAGGTTTCCGTAAAAAAGGCATTGGTCTGTTCCAGGGCATCCTTTAGATCCTTTCGCGCAAAGGCAATGAGGTCCTTTTCCGTTTTGGTAATGCCCGTTTGTCTGGTATTGGTGTAGTAACGCGCACTGCCAAGACGCTCCATGACATTGGTTTCTGTATCCATGGTAATGCCTTGTCGCTTATCTTCCTTGCCCAAATAGAGAGCTATAAGACCGTCTATTTTCTTCACTATTTCCTTGCTGTCTTCTAGGGCTTCTTGATACGCTTCAGCATCCAGTTCCTTGAACTTTTTCTGGAATTCCTCTGCGGTCTCCTTGCTCTCCACCAATTGCTCTACAGCATCTGCGGCGGTTTGTGTCAAAGCTTCAATGGTTTTGCCATAGGTGTAGACTTCATTGATGGCTGCCGTATTGAGTGGCAATCGGGGGTCTGCCTTTACGGTGACCTGGGTCTCATCCGTGGCCGTACCATAGCTCATTTTAACGGTATAGGTGCCCGGTTTTACGCGTACGCCCCCGCGCTCTGTCTTGTTCTTGCTTATTTTGCGTGATGGCCTATCTGGACCTTTTTCGTCCATTTCCCAATAAATACGGTGCAGCCCGGCTTTTTCAGGGGTTTTGTATTTCAACGTGCGGATGAGACGCGCCCCATCAAAAATGTCAAATTGCACGGAATCCTTTTTCTGTACCCCAGTTAATTTCTCTTTGGGGTCCCCTGTGCCATCTTCCCCTTCCTTTTCATCCGCATCGCTTGCTGTTTTGGCCGTGTCCTTATCTTTTTTGCCTTCTTTAAGGTAGTAGGTGATCATGGCCCCTTCTTTACGGTTCTCACCTTGGTAGAGGGCATCTGCGCCAAACCTGCTGCCGGTTGGCTGTTGGTAGGCCGCCTGGTAAGCGGTTGGTGCTGGGAACAGTTTGGCCTCTTGATTCAAGATGGCTAGATCTGTTGCCAAGGCCCTCAGCGGACGTATATCGTCCATGACCCAGGCCGCACGGCCAAAGGTGCCAATGACCAAATCATGCTCCCTGGGGTGAATGACCAAATCTTTGGTGGATACCGTGGGGTATCCCGCGGTCCATTTTTGCCAGGTGCCCGCTCCGTTAAAGGAAATATAGAGTCCGTCATCCGTACCCAAAAAGACCAAATGAGGGTTTTCAGGGTCTTCCACTATACTTAAGGTATAGCTTTGTACGTCATCCGCATCAACAATACGGGTCCATGTTTTGCCATAATCCTTGGTCCTATAGGCATAGGGCGTGTAATTGAACCTGCGGTAATCATTGGCTATGAGCAAGGCTTCGCCCTTATTTCTGGTGGATGCCTTTATTTGGGGTATCCAACTGCCTTTGGGCAATCCTTTGATGTTGTTTGAAACCTCTGTCCAAGAGCTTCCCCCATTTTGGGTGAAGTGCACACGGCCATCATCCGTGCCTACCCAGAGCATGTCCTTTTCAACTGGGGATGGTTCTATGACCAAAATGGTACAGTGGTTTTCGGCTCCTGTGGCATCCATAGTGAGGCCGCCACTCTCACTCTGCTTTTGCTTCTCGGGGTCGTTGGTGGTGAGATCGGGCGAAATGACTTCCCATGTAAGCCCTTTATCCGTGGTTTTGTGTACAAACTGACTCCCAAAATAGGCGGTCCCATTATCAAATGGGTCTTGGCCAATGGCGGCGTTCCAATTAAACCGGAGTTTGGTATCGGCATCGGGAGGGGTGGGGCGCACGATGTAATTATTGCCGGTTTTCCAATCGTACCGAGACACAAAGCCCTCTTGGCTCATGGTATAGCCAAATTGGGCATCGTCCTTATCCGGAACTACATCGAAGCCATCGCCAAAGCTGATCTCTTGCCAATAACTGTTGCGTATGCCTTGTGACTTCCACACATAGGCGGGTCCCCTCCAAGAACCATTATCCTGCATACCGCCGTACACGTTGTAGGGGAACTCATTGTCCACGTTCATATGGTAAAATTGTGCCACGGGCAAATTGCCAATGAACCGCCACGTCTTACCACCATCTTTTGATATATTGAGTCCGCCATCATTGCCATCCATCATAAACTGTCCGTTATCCGGATGTATCCAAAAGGCGTGGTGGTCTGGGTGAATGCCATTGTCCACCCCGTAGGCGGGCATCAATTCTTCAAAATTCTTGCCGCCGTCCTGTGAAACGTTTACATAGGTGAACACGGAGAAGACCCTATTTTCGTTGTCGGGGTCCACATAAATTTCCGAATAGTAAAAAGGTCTATTGCCAATATCACTCTTATCGTTTACTTTTTTCCATGTAAAACCGCCATCTTCTGATTTGTACAGGGCATTTTTCTTGGCTTCAATCAATGCATAGACCACGTTGGGCTTTCCTGGGGCTATGGCCACGCCAATGCGACCCAGATCGCCCTTGGGCAAACCGTCGTCCTCAGTAAGTTGCTTCCAGTTTTTTCCCCCGTCATGGGTCATGTAGAGCCCACTGCCCGGACCGCCCGATTTAAAAAACCAAGGGTCTCTCTTATGGTGCCACATGGCTGCGATGAGCTTGTTGGGGTTGGTGGGATCCATGATCAGATCGGCCACCCCTGTGCTGTTGTTTACATATAGGATTTTTTCCCACGTCTGTCCGCCATCCGTGGTTTTGAACACCCCGCGTTCCGGATGTTCTCCCCATGGGGACCCTATGGCACCCACATAAATGGTATTGGGGTCCGTGGGGTCTATTTTGATGCGGTGAATGTGCCTGGTCTTTTCCAAGCCCATGGACTGCCAAGATTTTCCACCGTCTAAGGAGCGGTATACCCCAAAGCCACCGTTTAAACTGTTTCTGGGATTGCCCTCACCGGTGCCCACCCAAATGACCGAGGGGTTGGATTGTTGTATGGCCACGGCACCAATGGAACCTGTGAGCTCCTTATCAAAGATGGGCGCCCATTTGATGCCCCCTGAGGTGGATTTCCAAAGGCCACCGGAAGCAGTGCCCACATACATGATATCCGGATTTTCAGTGACCACGTCTATGGCAGTTACTCGTCCGCTCATGCCAGCGGGACCAATATTTCTAGGTTTTAGGTCTTGCGCGAGGTCCATGTTAAAGGCTTGGGAAAATAGGGTAATGGATGCCAAGAACATCCAGAGGGAAAGTACTTTTCTGATCATTTTGAAAAACGTTGGTTAAAGGGGCTAAATATAGGGGAAATGCCTTGGGATATTTCTTAAATCCATGTTAAGGGAAATCCTTTGAGCATAAAAAAATGGGGCCTTCTCCCCGCAAAGCCCCAAATGGAAAATGAAAGCCCTATAGCTGATATTTCAAAGGAGAGGGGAATACGTTTAAACCGCGCCAATGTCCTGTGGTTTTAGTACCTTGTGCATTTTTCAAACCCCTAGTATAACATTCCAAACAGTTACCAAAATGAAACAAAGTACAACGAGCGGCAGATACTCCCTCATCATGTTCGCACTGATCGTATTCATGTCCTACCCACCTGGCCTAAGGGCGCAGGACCCTAACCTTTCTGGGATGCGCGAAGTGGCCCAGGGTCTTTCCTTACGCAGCGTGGGCCCTGCCCTTATGGGGGGGCGCATAGCCGATATTGCGGTAGATCCCATTGATCGAAGCACTTGGTATGTTGCCGTTGGCTCTGGCGGTGTTTGGAAGACCACCAATAGTGGTATTACATGGCAGCCTATATTTGATGAGCAAAAGTCCTATTCCATTGGCACGGTGGCCATAGACCCCAACCAAAGCAACGTGGTTTGGGTGGGTACTGGTGAAAATGTGAGCGGTAGGCATGTGGGCTGGGGAGACGGCGTTTACAAGAGCAGGGACGGCGGTACCACATGGCGGCATATGGGCCTGGACCGATCGGAACATATTGGTAAAATTTTGGTGGACCCCACCAATAGTGATGTGGTCTATGTGGCAGCGGAAGGGCCATTATGGTCTTCAGGAGGGCAACGCGGTCTCTATAAGACCGTGGATGGCGGCGCCACTTGGACCTTGGTCCTTGAAATTGACGCTGATACAGGAGTCACTGATGTGGAATTCAACCCGGAAAATCCCAACGTTCTTTATGCTGCGGCCTACCAGCGGCGTAGACAGACCTGGTCTTTGTTGGCTGGCGGTCCCAAATCCGGTATTTATAAGTCCACCGACCAAGGCGCCACTTGGCGCAGAATGGCCAATGGACTCCCTACTGGGGACATGGGCAAGATCGGTCTCGCCGTTACCCCAGCAGATCCTAAGATCGTGTATGCCACTATAGAGGCCAATGACGCTCAAAAGGGCTTTTACAGGTCTACGGACAGCGGTGAAAGCTGGGAGAAACGAAATAGCTATACTTCAGGCGGAACGGGCCCCCATTACTATCAGGAGATTGAGGTTTCCCCTTCAAATCCTGAGTTGGTCTACCAAATGGATGTTTTCCTGAATGTGACCCGCGATGGGGGCAAAACCTTTAAAGTACTGGGCACGGGACGGGAAAAGCACAGTGACAACCACGCCCTGTGGATCGACCCCCAAAATGGTGATCACCTTCTAGCCGGAACCGATGGAGGGCTCTATGAAAGTTACGATGAGGGCACTACATGGCGCCATTTTCCCAATATGCCCATATCCCAGTTCTACAAATTGGGGCTGGACAATGCTCTTCCGTTTTATAATATTGTGGGAGGGGCACAGGATTTAGGGACGCTTTTGGGACCTTCACGGACCATGAACACAGAAGGTGTACGAAACCAGGATTGGTACGTGCCCTTGGGGGCCGATGGTTACGATAGCACTTTTGACCCTGAGGACCCCAATACAGCTTATATAGAAATACAACAAGGGCTCTTGCACCGATTGGACCGAAGAACCGAAGAGGTGCTGAACATACAACCGCAGCCCGCTCCAGGAGATGCGCCCGAACGCTGGAACTGGGATAGCCCTGTGTTGGTGAGTCCGCATAATAGTAAGCGACTTTATTTTGGTTCGCAACGGCTTTGGAAAAGTGATGACCGGGGTGATTCCTGGACCCCCATCAGTAAGGACCTTACCACAAATACCAATAGATATACATTGGAAACCCTTGACAACCGGGTCTGGAGCATTGATGCGCTGTATGATACCGGGGCCATGTCCAAATATGCCACATTGACGGCCATTGCGGAGTCGCCAAAACAAGAAGGCCTACTGTACACGGGTTCGGATGATGGGTTGGTCCATGTCAGTGAGGATGGAGGGGCCACTTGGCAAAGGGCCGCGGCCTTGCCCAAAGTGCCGGAACGCTCGTTCATCAACGATATAGAGGCCTCTCAGCATAATGCAGCCACAGTTTTTGCAGTGGCCGATGCCCATAAATTCGGTAATTACAGTCCTTTGCTTTTTATGAGCACCGATAATGGGGCCAGCTGGAAGTCCATTGCGGGTGACCTCCCCAAGAATACGATTGTATGGGTCATAAAACAGGATCATGAAAACGAGGACCTCCTTTTTATAGGAACGGAATTCGGGATATATTTCACACCAGATAAAGGCACCCATTGGATTCCTTTAGGGTCTGGAGTGCCCACCATTCCCTTTAGGGATTTGGAGTTGCACGAACGGGATGATGATCTCGTGGGCGCCACATTTGGCAGGGGATTTTATATTTTGGACGACTATACGCCTTTGCGGCACATGAAAAAGGTCTTGGCCCAAGAGAAAAATACACTTTTCCCCATCCGTGATGCATGGTGGTATATGCCCAACGTGCCCATGCAGGCCAAAGGAATGCCTGGGCAGGGCACCACCAGCTTCAGGACAGAGAATCCACCTTTTGGGGCCTTGATCACCTATTTTGTGCAACAGGTGCCCAAGACAGGAAAGGAACAGCGGCAAGAAACGGAACAGGCACTAAGGGCAGCTGGCAAGAGCATTCCCTTCCCTGGCTTTGAACGTATGGGTAACGAAGAACGGTCCCAAGGACCACAGCTCTTATTATTGGTGGCCAATGCCCAAGGTGAACCGCTACGTTGGCTCAAGGGCGAAGCGAAAAAGGGATTGCACAGAACACATTGGGACCTAAGGCTGCCGCCCCCAGACCCTATCAATTTGGAGGAACCCGCGTTTAGGCCCCCATGGGCCGGAGAGGATGTTGGGCCCATGGCCCCTCCGGGAAGCTACAGTGTACAATTGTACCTTTTGGATGAGGGCACCCTATTGCCACAAGGAGAACCACAAGCTTTTCAGGTAAAGCCTGTGCATAAAACCGAAACGGATTATGCAGCGGTGGCGGACTTTCAAAAAAATACGAGCGACCTCTCTCGGGAAATGGCCGGCGCAGGGCGAAAACTGCGTGAGGTACAAGATCGTTTACGCTATATCCAAGCTGCGCTGTTAAAGACTCCAAAGAAGGGATCCGAACTTTTTGCCATGTATGACGCTCTGCAGGCCCAATTGGCCGAGCTCAAAAAATCCTTGGCCGGAGACCCCATGCGGCAAAAGCTCAATGAGGCCTCAGAACCATCCATGCAATCACGCTTAGGTCAAGTGGTCTATGGCCACTGGGAAACCACACAGCGCCCTACCGCTACCCAAAGGCAGCAATTGGCCTTGGCCCAAACATCTTTTGAAAGCTTTAAAACAGCAATGAAAACGTATATGGAAAAGTTTCAATCCTTTGAAAAACAGTTGGAGGCTGCTGGCGCTCCATACACGCCCGGTCGTGCTTGGAACTGAGTCCAGTTAAGATTAAAATGGCCTTATACCACAGGTTTAGGGCCTTTTTGAATAATCCCGAAGAGCTCTTTTCCATGTCTGGGCGGAATGGAATTATAGCAGGGTTCAAAGACCACACTCTCAAAATATGGCTTCAAATAGTCCAAGTAAAGCTGTTTGTCACCACCAAAAGGCCTGTTTTCCATATCGTTGGTAAGGGGAAAATCGAACCAAACCCCCACCAGTTTTCCTTCGGGCTTTAGAAGATCGGCCATTTTTTGAGCATAAGCGGATCGGTTGGCATCGGTAGGTACCAATGAACAAAAGAACGTCTGTTCCAGAATAAGGTCATACTGGCCCTCATGGTCAAAAAAGTCCGTATGGTGTACCTGTGCTTTCGGAAATGTCGGGTTCCGGGCCATGAACCGTTCCAAGGGAATTTTGGAGATGTCCATAATATGTACATGGTGAAAGCCCTGCTTCCATAGGTACTCCGCTTCATGGGCGTTCCCCGCTCCGGGCAGCAATATCCGAAGCTCTTTATTGTGCAGTTGGTCTATGTAAACTTTTAAAGGAGTGGAGGGGTGGCCAATGTCCCACCCGGTCCGGTCTTCTTTATAACGCTGTGTCCAATATTCTTGTTCTTTGTCCAATGGTGAATTTTTAATTTATAGGTTTTACCAATTACTGGTTTTGTTGGCTTTTACCCGTTTTTGATTCTGTTGTGGAAAAGGATTGCATAGGTAAACCCTTATTTTCCGCGACCAATAACAAGGGGGCTGAAATATAATAGTTCAGGGAATGTTCCAAGAACGAAATGGCCATAAGGGGCCAATCATCTGTGTTGGAATAACACATCATGCCATTAAGGTGTTTTGTGGATAATGCCCCCCTGCATTACAAAGGTCACCTTACGCATGGCATGGATGTCTTTCAATGGGTTGCCTTCCACAGCAATGATATCTGCCAAAAAGCCCTTTTCCAGCTTGCCCAACTCCTTTAAATGGAACATTTGGGCGTTGCCCCAAGTGGCTGAGGTCAGCACCTCTCCCGGAGCCATGCCATAATCCACCATCAGTTCCATTTCACGATAATTCTCACCATGTGGGAACACGCCTACATCGCCCCCAAAAACAATGGGCACCCCAGATTGAAGGGCCAATTGAAACGATTTCTTTTTTTGTGCGATACGTTGCGGGTCCGGGCCTTTGTTTTTGTCCCAACCTCCATATTGTGCAATGGCATCCCCTGCGGCCAGGGTAGGGCATAGGCCAATGCCTTTTTGCTTCATGCTCTCAAATAGTTCCAAGGTTCCACCATCCCCATGTTCTATGGTCTCCACACCGGCAGCAATGGCACGCCTCATCCCTTCTGGAGTGCTGGCATGGGCCACTACAGATTTACCGGCACTGCTGGCCGTGGCCACTATGGCTTGTAGTTCTTCCAAAAGAAAAGTGGGCATTGAGGGTGCCCCGGTGGCCCAACGGTAATCGGCATAGACTTTTATCAGGTCGGCCCCATGCCCCATTTGTCGCCGTGTGGTTTCAATGACCTGTGGAACACCACTGGCAGTTTCCGCGCCCAACAGCACTTGCGCCCCATCATGGAATCCTTTGGGACCGTAGGCCCCTGTGGCCACAATGGCAGGACCTGCGACCAATAGGCGTGGCCCATCTATGATTCCTTGGTCTATGCATTTTTTTATATATACATCTGTGTATCCAGCTCCTTCCGCACCAAGGTCCCGCATGGTGGTAATACCGGCCATGAGCGATTTTTTGACATGCACTGTGGCCCGGACAGCCCGTTCCACGGGTGATTCCTTGAGTACTTGATCGTTCCAAGGGGTTTCATTGTAGGGATGGAGCAGTACGTGGGAATGGCCTTCAATGATGCCGGGCATAAGGGTGGTGCCCTCTAACCGTAAAATTTGGGTGTTCTTTGATTTTGGGGCACTGGCCAAAGGGCCCGCATATGCAATGTGGTCTTCTGTGACCACCACGGCCCAGTCCGTATGCATATCCTTGCCGTCAAAGACACGATCAGGATGCAACATCACCTGGCCGGTTACAGTGTGCAGCACCAAAATGGCCAAGAGGGTAAGAAGAGGCTTCATAGGTATTCTTTTTTTAGTTGATAATCTACATTTTTATATTTTTCCTTGGATAGGCTCAATGGATCCGCTACAAGAGGGTTTAGCGGTCTTTAATGGGATTTCAATTGGGCGTCCAGCTTCATTTTATTGTGAACAACGCCCTCTTTCACCACCATATGTATGTTCTTAGTCTCCGTAATACGTTCTAAGGGGTTGCCATTTAAAATGACCAAATCCGCTATTTTATTCTCCTTAACATATCCATAATCAGCATCCTTTTCAAGGAACAAAGCTCCATTGGGAGCAGAGGTTCTCAGGGCATCCAATGGGGGGATTCCTGCGGTTACCATGGCCTCCAGTTCTTTGTGCAGTGAAATGCCCGGGTATGTATAGCTATTATAGGCCCCAGAGTCCGATCCTGCCATTAGGGCTACCTCTGCACTATGCAGGGATTTGGCGAGTTGGCCAAAAAAACGCTGTAGTTGCTTCCGGTCCCTGCGTTGCTCCTGCGAAGCACGCATGGCACCATTGATGCGTCCCTGATAGGTTTTACGGATACCTGGGCCCATATAGTTGAGATAGGGGTCGTGGGTATGGTCCACTTCATCCAGATAACTCAATGTTTCCCCAATGTGTAAGGTGGGCACCACAAAGACCCGATGGTCCTTGAGGCGTTTGAACGTACTTTGGGCCACAGAGTCGTCATAGGCGGAGAGCAGTAGGGGCATAGCCTCCCAAAACCCCAGTTCCTTTGCTTTCATTTTGGCAGTGATTTCCGCTTCATTGGCAGCGCAGCCCTTCATCACATAATAAAGGTGTTCTATACCATCAATACCGGCCTCCACGGTCTCAGCAAGGGTAACGGTAAAGGGCATGTGGCCAGAGGTAATGAGGCCGCGCTGTTCCGTGGCCCTGATAATGTGTAGATAGTTTTCTCCCGTCAAAGTGCTCTCATAGAGCTTCACAAAATCAGTGGGGATGGCTTGGAGGGAATCAAGAGCCTTTGGGATGTCCGCCGGTGTTTCAATTTCAAGGGAGCCGGCCCAAGTTGGGTTCTTGCCATCCAATTTGGGACCGGAGGTAAAGATGGTAGGGCCCTGCAACTGTTTATTTTCTATCTCGTCCTTCCACTGGAGTACGGCAGGGGTAAGGTCGCCACCCGCATCACGAACGCTGGTAATGCCGTTGGCCAAAAACAAATTGAGGAATTCCTTGTTTTCCCCTATGAGCGAATCCCCGCCCCTGAAATGGACGTGGTTGTCCCAAAATCCGGGAAGGATGTACTTGCCATTGAGGTCCACTGTTTCTTTGGCATGGGCTGCACCGGCCTGGTCCCGGTCGTTCACTTTCGCAATTCTATTCGCCTTAATATAGACGTCTTTTGGTTCTAGGGCCCCCGTCTCCAAATTGATCACCCTACCATTGATGAGGGCCACATCATAGACTTCCTGATGGGGGCCGGCACATCCTATGAGGCACAACGCCCATAAGATCAGATACTTATTACACATATCCCATTGATTTTAAAGGATGGAAAGGTAAGAATTATAGATTGATGAGCTTCCTGAAGCCAATAAAAACGAAGACCAATAGGGTGTATCCCAAGAAGAAGGGAACAATATAGGTCTTGTACCCCAAGGCCAAAAACAGGCCTATAACCAAAAGTTGAAAGCCCAGACCAAAGGTGGATAGGCAGGTCATGAACCATTTGGGCATGTGCTTTCCATGTATGGCGTGGCGATCCAAATGATAGATGATTCGGTCAAAAAAACCGTAGAAGAGGGTATAAATGGCAAACAGTGTATCTACATTCTTCTGCTTTTCGCCTCGTAAGGCCTTAGGGGCACCATTCTCAAACACCCTGCTTGTGGTATCCCCTTTGTGACGGTTTCTTAGGATAACGTAGTAATAGTTGTAAAGGGTTCCCTGAAGCTGCAATCCCATAAAGGCCAAAAGGGACAGGGCAAGGTTGCCATCGCACAAATGCCAGATGGCAACGAAGATGAGAAAATTCAGAAGGATGTCCGCAATGGAGTCAAGGTACCTTCCGGTGTGACTGGGACTGTTTTTCATCCGGGCCAATTCACCATCCGCAGCATCAAGTATGGACTTGAAAACAAGAAAAAAGGCGGCTGCCCAATAAAAGTGGTTGAGCATACAGAATATACCAATAAGACCTGAAACGATGAAGCCAATGGTGACATCTATAGGGGTCAATGAGGTGTCTTTTAAGGAACGGGCAATTCGTGTGGCAATGGGTCTCCCATAATCAGAGAGGTCTATGAACTGATGTTCTTTGGGTAATTTGGACATGGCTGGAAAAAACCAAGATGGGGCATGGAACGAAAACACGCTGGCCATAATCTCCTTGGTCAATGCAAAGTTAAGGTTAAATTAACGTAAACGCATTATTTTATGACACAATTGCAAAGGAGTTAAAATTTTTCTTCATACCGAACGATTCTGACGATGGCCTTATTTTGTTAAAATTTTAAGGGATTGGACATTGGGTTGTAGTTTATTGGGTTAAATGTTTATTTTTAACCCTTCTTAAACTGAACTTTCAAAAAATCCTTATCGAATGAAAAAAATATCTGGAGCACTACTCATCTTACTGGCGCTCATTATTGTCTCATGTGGTAACAATAAACGTGAAGGCAATCCCAAAGTACTGGTCTTCTCCAAGACCATGGGTTTTAAGCATGCCTCAATTCCTGCAGGAATCGCTGCCATAGAAAAGTTGGGTATGGAACATGGTTTTGAAGTGGATACCACCAAGAACGCCAATATGTTCACAGAAGACAACTTGGCACAGTACGCGGCCATAATTTTCATGAGTACCACGGGCAACGTTTTGGACCATTACCAAGAGGCGGCTTTTGAGCGCTACATACAGGCTGGTGGTGGCTATGTGGGCATACATGCGGCGGCAGACACGGAATACGATTGGGGTTGGTACAACAAGCTGGCGGGCGCACAGTTTCTGAGTCACCCTTCCGGAACCCCCGAAGCCGATTTCATCATCAAGGACACCAATTTTCCGGCAACTTCTTTTTTTACGGATTCCGTTTGGCATCGTACCGATGAATTGTACAATTATAAAAACATCAATGAGGATGTCAATGTTTTGATGACCCTTGACGAAAGCAGTTATGAAGGGGGGCAAAACGGCGATTTCCATCCCATTTCTTGGTACCATGAGTTTGATGGTGGCCGTGCTTTCTACACCGGAGCTGGCCATACCGATGAAAGCTTTTCCGAAGCGTTGTTCCTCAAGCACCTTTTGGGGGGCATACAGTATGCCATAGGGGAAAACCTAAAATTGGACTATGCCAAGGCAAGCTCACAAATGCCACCCGAAATAGACAGATTTTCCAAAGCCACGTTGACGGAAGGCCAGTTTTTTGAGCCCACCGAAATGACCATTTTACCCAATTTTGACGTGTTGGTGGCCCAGCGCAGGGGAGAGGTGATGCTATGGGACAACGAAAAACAGGAGCTGCGTGAAGTGGCTAAATTAGACGTATACCATAAAACACTGAATACCCCCGGCGTTAATGCGGAAGAAGGCCTCATGGGGCTGCAGAAAGATCCGGACTATGCCAACAACCATTGGATCTATCTTTATTATGCACCTACGGGCGATAAATGGGTCAATCGATTGTCCAGGTTCAAATTCCAAGAAGGTAATTTTGATCTTGCCTCGGAGCAAATCATCCTTGAGGTGGACAGTCAACGGGAAATCTGTTGCCATACTGCAGGTTCCATAGCCTTTGGACCAGATGACCTACTCTATCTTTCTACTGGTGACAACTCTACACCCTTCAATGAGAAGGGGGAGAAATATGTGAACAATGGTTTTGCCCCTTTGAACGATTCTCCCGGACATGAACAATATGATGCACGGCGTTCTTCGGGTAACACCAATGACCTTCGTGGAAAGATAATAAGGATCAAAGTCAACGAAGACGGCAGTTATGACATTCCGGAAGGCAATCTGTTCCCCGTGGGAACAGAAAAGACCAGACCAGAAATCTATACCATGGGCCATAGAAACCCTTACAGGATCTCGGTAGATGCAAAAAGAGGTTATGTGTATTGGGGAGATGTGGGCCCGGATGCCCGTGCCGATAGTCTGGCCACCAGAGGGCCAAGGGGGTACGATGAAATGAACCAAGCCAGGCAGGCCGGTAATTTTGGGTGGCCCCTGTTCATCGGTAATAATTTCGCCTACCATGATTACGACTATGAAACCGGCGAATCCGGACCAACATTTGACCCCGAGAAGCCTATAAACGACTCTAAGAACAACACAGGGCTAACCGAATTGCCCCCGGCACAGCCTGCCTACGTCTATTATCCATACGTGGAAAGTTCGGCTTTCCCACAAACGGATACCGGAGGTAGGAATGCCATGGCGGGTCCTACCTACTATTCCGATCTTTATTCGGGCAACAACAAATTGCCCAGTTATTATGATGGCAAGGTGATCATTTATGACTGGATGCGCGGATGGATGTTCGCGGTACACCTGTTTGAGGATGGATCTTTCAATAAAATGGAACCTTTTGCATCAGACATCAAGGTCAACAACCTCATTGATATGGAGGTGGGCCCAGATGGAAAAGTCTATCTACTGGAGTATGGCAGTGGTTGGTTCTCACAGAACGCCAACTCCGCCTTGGGCTATATTGATTATAACGGTGGCAACAGACCGCCTAGGATAGACGGTATCACCGTAAATGAAACCTCGGGCAAGTTACCCTTGGAAATCAATGCCACGGTAGCGGCCGTTGATCGTGAAGGGGATGCCATGACCTACGTTTGGGATTTTGGGGATGGAAATACAAAAGAAACGCAAGAGCCCACCGTGAGCTATGCCTACACCAATAATGGGGCCTACAAGCTCAATGTTGCCGTAAAGGACGAAGAGGGCAAAGAGGCTGTTAGCGAGAGTACCACCGTGGTGGCAGGAAATTCCAGGCCAGAGGTAGCCATTTCCGTGAACAATGAGAATGGCGCATTCTACATTCCAGGGCAGAAATTAAGTTATGACGTTACGGTAACCGATCCAGATGGGGATGGGAACATAGACCCTGACAACATTTTTGTGAGTGTGGATTATCTGGAGGGTATGGACAAAGTGGCCATGAACTTAGGCCACCAGCAGGTATCTGCCGCGGTTACGGGAAAGGCCCTCACCCAGGCTATGGATTGTAAGACCTGCCATAAGGAGATTGGGGCATCCATAGGGCCAAGCTATACCGAGGTTTCCGAAAAGTACAAAGAAAGACGTAATGCCATTTCTTACCTACAGCGAAAGATCGTGGCAGGGGGAAGCGGTGTATGGGGAGAGGTCATGATGCCCGCGCATCCCAAGATCACATCAGACGAAAGTAGACAGATCGCCATGTATATCCAAAGTCTTACCAGTGACGGGGAAAAGGAGCGATCCTTGCCTTCCAAGGGACTTATCACCGCAGCACCATCCGCACCTGGCAATATGTTGGTCATAACGGCCAGCTACACGGACAGCGGCGCAGAAGGTACGATACCTTTAACGGGCAGCAAGTCCGTTGCCATACCCAGCAATACCTTGAACTTTGTTCCAGGCATGGAGAAGAACGGGCTGCAGGAAATCTCTTTCAATGGGATGGACCTGTACCTGACTAATGCCGACAAAGGATGGTTGAAGTTGCCTGAGTTGAACTTAAGTAACGTAAAGGCCATTATCATAGGGGCAGGTTGGCAGACGCCTCCTACCGTTACCTATACCTTTGAACTGCACAAGAACAGTGCAGAGGGTACCCTTGTGGGCAGTGGAACCTTGCAAGCTGTAGAAGGACAGCCCGGCGGAGGGGCCATGATACCTATAACAGGAACTATATCCCCTGAGGACGAGCTCTTCGTTACGTATAGTGTGAGTGGAGGTGAGCCACAAAATATAGGCTTGTTGAACGCCACTTTCAATTGAGCGAATTAGAAGAAAACCAATACCCGACCAACAACCCGAAGAGGGCCCACAGCATGTGGGCCCTTTTTTTATGAACCCAGACAACCCAATGGGGCCCTAACCCTTATACGGAATGGTCTCTAGCATATGGGCAATGGCCTCAAGGCGTGCGGCGGATTTTTTATTGGCATCTATGATTTTCCACGGGGCGAGCTCTGTATGGGTACGCTTGAACATCGTTTCCTTGTACCGGGTGTAATCATCCCACAAGTCCTGCGCTTTCGCATCTACAGGGGTCATCTTCCAGCGTTTTAAAGGACTGTTGTGCATATCCTTGAAACGTTTCGCCTGTTCTTTCTTGGTAATGGAAAAGTACATTTTTATAAGATAGGTGTCCGAAGTAATGAGCATTTTCTCAAAATCGTTGACATGGTCCATGAAATTTCGGTATTCCGTTGCCGAGCAAAACCCGTTTACGGGCTCTACGACCGCTCGGTTGTACCAGCTACGGTCAAAAAAAACCATATGGCCAGGGTTGGGCAATTGGTTGACGTAGCGTTGAAAGAACCATTGTTTACGTTCGTCTTCCGTGGGCTTGTCCAACGCCACGATGCTGTAATGTCTAGGATTGATGTGCTCGGTGATCCTACGGATGGCGCCTCCTTTTCCCGCCGCATCCCTACCTTCAAATAAGACCACCACTTTTTTGTCATTTTCAATGACCCACTGCTGTAGTTTGATGAGTTCTTCCTGCTTTTCTTTCAGTTCAGAGACATAGGTGGCCTGCTCCACGGCTTGGGCAAGGTCAATGCGCTTGTTGCCCAAAAGGGCGTACTTGCCAAATTTGGAGTTGAGCAGGGCCAATTCTGCTTCCGTCAGTTTTATGTTCTTCATACGGTATGGCTTAATTGTCAATTTGCACTACGCTTCTATAGTAGCGCATAATAACATTGGGATCCGGGGAAAGCGTTACGCCGGTAGACCCTTTTCCCTCATAATCAAACAGTGATAGTACATGGCGCATACTCTCTAAACGTGCCTCTTTTTTATCATTGGTCTTCACAATGGTCCATGGGCTGAAATTGGTATGTGTTTTACTGAACATCTCTTCCTTATATTGGGTATAATCATCCCAAAGCTCCTGTCCCTTCATATCCACCGGACTAAATTTCCACTGTTTTAAGGGGTTGCTCAAACGCGATTCAAAACGTCTTTTTTGCTCTTTTTTGGAGATGGAGAACCAAAATTTGATGATTTTAAGATTATCCTCATACAGGAGATGCTCAAATTCCGGTACTTGTTCTATGAACGTATAGTATTGCTCTGTGGTACAAAATCCCATAACCGGCTCCACTACGGCTCTGTTGTACCAACTTCTATCAAAGAATACGATTTCCCCAGGATTGGGCAATACTTTGATATACCGTCTAAAGTACCATTGGCCCTGCTCCACTGCCGTGGGCTTGGTGAGTGCCACCACCCTAGAGGTCCTAGGATTCAGGTGTTCTTTGAACCTTTTTATGGATCCTCCCTTACCGGCGGCATCCCTCCCTTCAAAAATAACGGCCACCCGCATCTTTTTTTGGGCAATGTATTTTTGCAGGTTTACGAATTCTGTTTGTAGTAGGCGCAGCTCAGCCTCATAGCGTAATTTTTTAAGTGTTTTGGTTATGGGAATATCATGTTTCCGAGCAATGGCAATCAGGTCTTTTCTGGTCTGTGCCTCTTGTAACTGCTTGGTAGTGAATGGCATGTTTTGAATTTAAGATGCGCTGATGGTCCAATTTTGACCTTAGAACCAAACCCTCCGCGCAAGGTTGCTGGCGAAATGTAAAGAAATTGGCGCAAAGAACAGAACTTCAGCAAGGGTAATTGCACTTTGCGTGCCCATTAAAGGGGGGGACTTTCAACACCTTAATGGTGCTAGGGGACTTTTTGTACGGTGACGTAGTAATTGGGATCAACGGCCACTTCATCTATGGGGCTGTCAAAAGTCAAAGTTTGCCATTCTGGCGATGTGGGCAACCATTGTGCATTCTCATTGATATGAACCTTTATCGGCATTTCAAAACCCTTTTCCACTTGGCCGTACCTATACCTCAGTTCTTTCCCGTTCACTTGATATTCAAAAACTGGAATTCTGGTGCTTCTCAGGTATTGGTCAAAAAACGGACCCAAGGGCAGTTTGCTTTCCTTGGACAGATATTCCTCAATCTGCTCAGTGGTGACGGTCTGGTGGTAAAAAGTACGGTTAAGGCCTCTTAAGATGGAGCGCCACTGTGCATCATCGCCAATCCAAGTACGGAGGGTGTGCAACATATTGGCGCCTTTATAGTACATATCCCCGCTTCCTTTTTGGTTTACATGGTAAGGCCCTATGATGGGTATGTCATTCTGTATATTGCTTCTTGTGCCTATGACATAAGCTGCAGCGGCCTCCTTGCCAAAATGGTAATCCAAATAAAGGTTTTCCGAATAGGCGGTAAAGCTCTCATGGATCCACATATCGGCAATATCCTTATAGGTGATATTATTGGCAAACCATTCATGGCCTGACTCGTGAATGATGATAAAGTCAAATTTTAAGCCCCAACCGGTACCGGACAGGTCTCGCCCCAGATAGCCGTTTTGGTATTGGTTGCCATATGTGATTGAACTTTGGTGCTCCATACCCAAGTAGGGTACTTCCACCAATTTAAAGCTGTCTTCGTAGAAGGGGTAAGGCCCAAACCAATGTTCAAAAGCGGCCAACATAAGGGGCACTTGTTTAAACTGTTCCTTTGCTTTTTCCAAATTTTGGGGAAGGACATAATAGGAAAGGTCCAAGGAACCTTTTTCCCCTTGGTAGACTTTTGTAAAATGAACGTAGTCCGCGATATTGGCGTTTACACCATAATTGTTTATGGGATTGTCCACGAACCACTCAAATACCCTTTGCCCCTCTATTTCGGTCACGTTCCGTAATCTGCCGTTGGCCACCGCCACCAATGGTTTAGGAACTTTCAGGGCAATGCGCATACTATCCACCTCATCATACATATGGTCTTTGTTGGGCCACCAGATACTGGCGCCGAGGCCTTGGCATGAAGTGGCCACAAATGGGTTTCCATCCGCATCGGTAGACCAAGAGAATCCTCCGTCCCAAGGCGCCCTTTTTGCTTCCTGAGGGTTGCCGTTGTAGGTGATGGAGAGTTCATTGAACATGCCAGGGCGTTGCACTTTTTTTAGCTTGATGAAATAAACGGCACCCTCCCGTTCATAATCCAACTGCACACCATCTTGGGCTACAGCGGTGATGGCCAAAGGTTCCTGAAGGTCTATCTGAAGCACATCATGTTCTTCTAAGACCTTATATCGAACCGTGTTTTGCCCACTGATGTATTTTTGGTCTGGTTCCATTGTTACCTGGAGGTCGTAATAATTGAGGTCCCACCAAGCCCGCTCTGCTGTAATGCTGCCCCGTAAGGTATCTTGCCTCGTGAAGGATTGGGCATGGATGAACATCCACGGGATAAGCATGAAAATAGAGAAAAGGTTTTTTTTCATATTTCGTTGTTCTGGGGAGCGTTGTCAAAGGAATCAATGGAACGGTAGTGGACTTTGTAAACTATCTGAAGATACCGTTGGGAAAGACCACAACACTTTCAAATCCGTTTTCGCCCACAGCGGAGACCCCAAAGAAATAATTGTCTATGACTATGCCCTCTAGGACAAATTCCGTGACATCCCCCACATAACGGCTATGGTCCCAAGTGGGGGAGGTGGTGTCCCTCCAATAAATTTTATAGCCCTTGGCACCGTCTACCTTGCTCCATTGAAATTTGGCCGAGGGCTCTACAATACCCCCGATCTTTACCTCTTTAGGTGCTGGGGGAGCCCATGCCAAGGAAGCCAGACTAACGGCATTCACGGCCGTTAATTTTGAGGCGTATTCATAGTTGACATGTTCCAGTACATCCCCATAGGCAATACCATCCTCCAAACGAATGTCCTGGTGCTGCTGGGTATAGTTTTCGTGTGCCTCCATAATGCGAATGCCCGCATAGCCCAAATCATTGAAAGGGCGGTGATGGCCACCACGGCCAAAACGATCTAACCGGTAGATCATCATGGGCTTCATCTCTGGCATATAGGTTTGGGTAGTTTTGTGCACATAGCGGGCCAATTGCCTGGAGATACCATCTACCTCACCTCCATAAAAACGTCTGGCCTTGCGTTGTTCTTCGGTTTCAGTGGCGGGAACGGGTTCTGAAAAAATCCTGAAATCACGATTGCTGATCACCCCGTCAACGCCCGTGATATTTCCAATCATGTCATTGTTGAATATCCCAATGATATCCCATCCTTCGGCCTTCATTTTTTCAGCTAAGCCCTTGCCTCCAAAAAGCCCTTGCTCTTCCCCGGAGAGGCCCAAATAAATAATACTGTTTTCAAATTGGTATTTGGAGAGCACCCGGGCGGCCTCAATGGTCCCGGCCATTCCGCTGGCATTGTCATTGGCCCCGGGGGAATCATCCTTGAAATTGGTAGGGTCGCTGACCCGCGAGTCTATATCGCCGCTCATAATGACGTATCGATCAGGGTATTTGGTGCCTTTTTGTACGGCCACTACATTCACTACATACACATCCTTTACAATTCTTGGGTTGGTGCCCTCTTTTACCAGATCCCGCTGAAAGGAAACCTCCAGACAATTGTTGCAGGCTGCCGATATGTTATCGAACTCACTTTTGATCCATCGTCTTGCAGCACCAATGCCACGGGTATTGGAAACGGTATCGCTCAGGGTGTGTCTTGTGCCAAAATTGGCCAAGGTGGTGACATCCTGCTCAATTCGCTCTGCTGAAACGGCATTGATAATATCGTAGATGCGCCCATCGGTCTGGGCGGTTAAGGTCAAGGTTAAGGCAAAAAAGGCTAAAAGCGTTACTTTTTTCATAAAGACAATTTTCTAACAGTTACGTGGTTTCAATTGGTGTTGTAAGGTTTTGCATTGTGCCAGCCAACTCATTGACCTGCAAGGCAGCTTATTTTTTCATCGGAATTTCGCTAAAAGTATTAAAAATAAAACTCACTTCCCATTGCCCATACGCCACAATCCAAAAATGGGCCCCAAGGCCAATATAAGGAACATGTATCTGGGGCCTACCCAAAGTTGTCCGTAAGACAGTATTTGTATGCTTACAATGCTCAGGGCAAACCCCATACTGTTCACCAGCGTAAGGCCCGTTCCCTTGAGCTCTGCCGGTAGGGCGCTGGCCACCAAGCTTGAAAATTGCGGCGAATCTGCCGTGACGGCCATTCCCCATAGGCACCAGGCCACGATGAAAAGGAAGGGGCCGCCCACAAAGAACCACGGAGACAGAAGGCAGCACAAACCAGATACGAAAAGTGCCGAACGCGCCACTTTACCGCTGCCCAAGCGCAGTGAAAGGAGTCCGCCGGCCATGCATGACACCCCACCCAACGCTATGATGATACCCGTGAAAAGGGGTATGGACAAAGAGGCGGCATGATGCTGGTTGTAGAAGGAGATGGCCACGGGGACAAAGGCCCAAAAGGCATATAGTTCCCACATATGTCCAAAATAGCCAAATGCCGCTTTCCGAAACCCCTTAATGCGGAAAAGGCCCGGCGCAGCCTTCCATTTGAGCCGGGCACTTGGCTTTCTAAAGGGGCCATTGGGCACAAAGACCGCTATGAGCAAGGCGCCAAAGGCGGCCAAGAAGGAGGTGGCCAAGACAATGGTACGCCCTTCCTGTCCCCAAGGAGTGCCTCCCAAAAGGTACGGAAAGGCCGTGCCAAAGACCAAGGCACCCACCAAATAGCCCAATGCCCTGCCCAGACCCTTTTCATAATAGTCAGCCGCGATCTTCATGCCCACGGGATAGATGCCCGCCAAGAAGAACCCCGTACCAAAACGTACGGACAACAAGGACCACTGGTTGAGGTAGGGCAACAACAGGCCCAGATTACAAAGGGCCCCCAAAAGGCCACACACCAGGAATACTTTAGAGGGTGAATACCGGTCGGCCACCATCAGCAGGGCAAAGAGGAGGGTTCCCATAATAAAGCCCAATTGAACCGAGGAAAGCACGTACCCCACTATCTCAGGCCCCAACCCAGTCTGCAGGGCCAGTTGGGGTATAATGGCGTTGCCGGCAAACCACAGGGAGGTGCCTGCAAATTGTGCCACGATAATGACAGGGAGGATATGTTTTCCAGGTTTCAAAGGGCAGTCAACGTAAAAAAGTGACTTTATTGATTTTCCCATGTTCCACTTCATAAATGGCCACAGCCCTGAAATGTTCACCATTTGCCGTAACGTACTCCTCATCGATCACTTTGTTGCCGATCACTATTCTATTCTTTATTTGACAGTGCAGATCTGGGGTGGATTGGAAGTAGCCCCCATATCCTTCCCGCATTTCAGCTTTGCCCTTTCTCCTTAATTCTGCAGGGAAATTGAACAATTGAACATCATCTGTATAGGTATTCAAGAACGCGTCTATATCACGGGCATTATAGGCATCCAATTGTTCTTGCACAATGATTTCCGGCTGGGGAACGGGGGTATCCTCAAAAATAAAGGTCATCGTGCTGATCTTTCCATTCTCCACTTCATAGATCGCTGCTTGCCATAGGATTTTATCTTGGCCGGTAACTTTTTCATAATCCAGTACTTTATTACCCAGGGTAATGCGTTTAACCACCTCTACTTGATACATGGTGTGTGATGGGGATAACCCTGCATAGACGGTACGCATGCGTTTCTGTCCTTCATACCAAAGCTGATTTGGGTAATGGCTTACCTTAACGTTGGGTGCATAGCAGCTGATAAAGGCATCCAAATCCCCCGCATTATAGGCATCCACCTGTTTTTGAACGATTTTGTATGGGGGGTCTTCGGAAACCAAGGCAAGTTGCTTTCCGCTTGGGCTTATGGCCATTCTGGAAATTGCACCGATCTCCTTATGTTCCGAAAGGGAAATGACCTCGGGGTTTTCCATTGACCCAGGCCGTATTCTGGATACTAGGTTGCCCGAGGGAACCAAAAACGTACCGTCTGGCAGCCAACATATATCCTCAGTGCCTATAGGTAGGCTGCCAATGGTATGAGTGGCTCCGCTTATGGGGTCTAGGGAGTTTAGGCTCCATATACCGGCCTGCTTGGCTATATAACTGATGAGCTTTGTATTTGGAATTTTATGAAGAGACCGCCCAACATTCTTATGCACGAGAACATCCGTTTTGTCCATGAGATTAGAAATTACAAGGTCCATGCGGTCCTCCACAAGCACGGTCTGCACCAAAATGGAGGATGAATGCCAGACATGGTACCCAACTTTGGCATCTTCACGTATGGCCTTGGATTTTCCTGTTGCCCTATTGTAGTGATAGAGGCGTTGTAACCCGGTTTGGTCCAATCTAATTGCCGAAAAGTCCTGGGATTTGGGAATGCGCATAGGGGAATACTCGCTTCCCAGCTCCGTATGGGTCAGCCATGTCTTCTCGCCGGTGAGGATATCATATTGGGCCACATCGGTTTGGCCATTTCTGTTGCTGGAAAATAAAATCGTGTGGTCATCATAGAACGAAGGTTGGTTATCGTAGCCCTCATTGTTGGATATGTTGCTGGGGTACGCCAACACGGTCTTTCCATTTTCAATGGCTATGTCCATCAAAAATACATCTGTACTTCCTTGGCCAACGGCCATTTGGGTAGAAATGATCAGTAAAAAAAGGAGACTTGGGTTTGCGCAGCCTATGGAGTTTGCCATCTTCAAATTTTATCTACGAATCTGGCCAAGATATCCCGAACACTTTTAGTACCATCCACAAAATAGCGGGCGTGGGTTTTTTGTCTGCCCACTTTCACGGTAACAGTGCTTTCGGGCAGTTCTTGGAACATGAACTCATCCGTCCAATCATCACCAATGGCGAAGACAAAGTCATAATCGGCATCGGCAAAGACCCGCATACTGGCCCTGCCCTTATTGACGTTACTGCTCTTTATTTCCATGACTTTATTGCCATTGAGTACGCTGAGGTCATCATTGGCGATTAGACTGGTGAGCACGGTATTGAGCTCCACGGAACGTTTTTGGCCAAAATCGGGATCGGTTTGCCGATAATGCCATGCCAGGGAATAGTTCTTTTCTTCCACAAAACTGCCCGGTGTCCTGTCCACGAAGGACTCCAATACGGGACGTATCTTTTCCATCCAGTCGTTCTTAACATTTTCCAACATTCTAAATTCCTCCCCTCCTTGCGAAATCCATACGCCGTGTTCCACGATCATATTATAGCCTTTGGGGAGGAACCATTTGGTGAATGTTTCCTTGTCCCTACCGCTTATAAGGTACATTTCAGTGCCCTCTTGGGCGGAAATCTCATCCAACAGGGCATATAGCTGTTCATCAGGGCCGGCTTGCTGAGGATCGTTATGAAAACCTGCCAAGGTGCCGTCATAATCCAAGAACAGCAAACGTTTCTTGGCGCGGTTGTAGTCCTTCATGATGGTGTTCATGATATCCACGGACAGTTTGCGGGAGACATAGGTAAGGTCTCGCTGCTTTTGGTTCAATAGGGAGTTCATAAAGTCATTGGCCCATTTCTCCACGTTATAGCGCTCCAACCTCTGCTGTAGCAGTTTGTTTCTATTCTGTTGCTCTTTTTTGGGCATGTTGATGGCCTTGTACAGGGTGTCCGCGATCTGTTCAAAATTGTTGGGGTTAATGAGAAGGGACTCGTTCATTTCATTGGCCGACCCGGCCATTTCGCTTAAGATCAAAACCCCTGTTTGGTCCGTTCGGGTGGCCACATATTCCTTAGCCACGAGGTTCATGCCATCCCTTATGGGTGTTAGCCAAGCGATATCACAGGTAGTGTACAGATCAATGAGATTGTCAAAGGGCATTGACCGATAAAAGTACCAAATGGGGGTCCAGCTTACCGTGGAGTGTTCCCCATTGATGCGCCCCACGAGTTCATCCACTTCCTTTTTGAGCAATTGGTATTGGGGCACGTTGGATCGGGAGGGCACGGCAAGGATGATCAAGCGCACTTTTTCTTTGTATTCCGGATATTTGTTCAAGAAATATTCAAAGGCATTCAATCTTTTTGCAATGCCCTTGGTATAATCAAGCCGGTCTATGGAAAGAAAGAATTTGGCGTCTGGTGTTGATGCCTTATGGGTGTCCAATCTTTTTTGCAATTCTGATTTTTCCTTTTCGTTTCTCTGGGTGTGCTCTATGGCCGCTTCGTGGAATTTTTTATAGTCGATCCCCATGGGAAAGGAATCTACCTTTATTTCCCTATCCCCCATGAAAATATCATTGAAACTCACTTCCAGACCCAGGAGGCGGCGTACGGAACTCAAAAAATGACGCTCGTAGTCATACGTGTGGAAGCCTATAAGGTCTGCCCCTAAAAGCCCTAGCAGTATTTCACTGCGCCAAGGCAGTGTCCTGAATATTTCAAAGGAAGGAAACGGTATGTGCAAAAAGAAACCAATGGACACATTGGGTCGCTTTTCCCGGACCATTTGGGGCACCAGCATAAGTTGGTAATCATGAACCCAGATCACATCATCATCCTCCGCGTGCTCCAGAATGGCATCTGCAAACTTCTGGTTTACGCTTTGGTAGGTTTCCCAGCTAAAAAGTTCAAATTCAGAATATTCCAAGAAATAATGGAACAATGGCCATATGGTTCTATTGCTAAAGCCGTAGTAAAATCCATCTACCTCTTTCTTGGTGAGCTGCACTTTGGACGAACCGTGCTTGGCCAAGGCTTTGTCAATATCCGGGATAAGCTCTTCCGGAATATCCTCATCCGTAAGCCCGCTCCAACCAATCCAGAGACTGTCGCCCCCGGAATGCACGGATTTCATCCCCGTGGCCAACCCTCCCACGCTGGGGGTGGCAGTGATGCCACCATTGCTGATTTGCAATTGTACGGGGAGTCTATTTGAGATTATGATAGTTTTGGACATAAAACAGGGATTTTGTTTTGTTTTGAACTTAATTTCTCTCAATTTCGGGAAAAACTGGGGCAATACCAATTGAAACAGAAAATGAATCAACAATTTTACGGAATGGATAATTTGGACTACGGAATTATAGGAAATTGCAGGAGTGCTGCTTTGGTTTCAAAAACAGGCTCCATAGATTGGTGCTGTTTGCCGGAATTTGATTCCTCCTCCGTATTTGCCAAGCTGTTGGATGAAAACATAGGGGGCAGTTTTGAAATCCTCGTGGATGATGATTATACCATTACGCAACGTTATAAAAAGCACACCGCCCTATTGATCACCAGATTCACTAAGGGTGGGGACAGCTTTGAGGTGAGGGACTTCATGCCACGTTACCGTAAGGAGGGCGGGGGATACAATTCACCCCCAGAAGTCGTTCGTTTTTTTAAACATATTACTGGGAAACCGGTGTTCCGTGTGAAATATGAACCAAAATTGGAGTATGCCCAAGGGGAAACACATACCTATGTCAAGAAAAACTTCATTGTGAGCCTTACAAAGGCCGTAAAGTTCGATACCTGCTTTCTATACACTTCCTTCAACAAGAACGCCGTTTTGGAGGGTAGGGAGATAGAGCTTTCCGACGATGGTTATTTCTTAATGGGCTATAATGAAAAACTCTTTCAGCCCACGGTGCGTAAAATGTACACGGAAATGGAACGTACCAAGGTGTACTGGCTCAATTGGAGCAGTAAAACGCCAAATTACAAAGAATACAATGCCCAGATCAACAGGAGTGCCATCACCTTGAAGCTCCTTAGCTATGATAAGTCTGGGGCGGTATTGGCAGCGGCCACCACATCACTCCCTGAAACGATAGGGGAAGTACGCAATTGGGACTATCGTTTCTGTTGGATAAGGGACGCCTCCATGGTCATAAAGGTGGTGGGCGAACTGGGTCATAAAAATGTGGCCAGAAGGTATCTGCAGTTCATTGTGGATCTGATTCCGGACAAGGATGAAAAGTTACAGATTATGTACGGCATCAACAAAGAGAAGATACTTACCGAGGAATCTTTGGACCATCTAAGCGGTTATAAAGGCTCCAAACCTGTGAGGATCGGTAATGCGGCCTATAAACAACGTCAAAATGATATCTACGGCATTCTTATGGATGTGATCTATGAGCAGTTGGCCAAATATACGAACGACATAGAGAATGGCGAGGAGCTCTGGGGCATTACCAAGGGCATTGTTTGGATCGTATCCAACCACTGGAAGGAGGCAGATAAGGGAATCTGGGAATTCCGTACGGAAGATCGGCACTTTACCTTTTCCAAAGTACTCTGTTGGGTGGCCATTGATCGGGCCATTAAGGTGGCCCGCATATTCAGGAAGACCAGGAAAATTGAAAAATGGACCATTTTAGAGCAGGAGATAAAAAGGGATATCCATGAAAATGCGTGGAATCCGGAGGTAAACGCCTTTGTGCAGAGCTATGGGTCGCCCCATTTAGATGCCGCTGTATTGCTAATGGAGCACTATGGGTTCATCCATGCCAAGGATCCCAAGTACGTGAATACCGTAATGGCCATAGAACGTGAGCTCAGCAATGATGGCTTGCTCTATCGCTATAAAAATGAGGACGATTTTGGACTTCCCTCATCTTCCTTTACCATCTGTACCTTCTGGTTCATAAACAGTCTCTTTAAAATTGGGGAAGAGGAAAAATCAAGGGTCTATTTTGACAAGCTGTTGAGTTACAGCAACCACTTGGGCCTTTTTAGTGAAGATATTGATTTTAAAACGAAAAGGTTACTTGGAAATTTTCCGCAGGCCTACTCCCATCTAGCGTTGATAGACTGTGCGATCAATTTCTCCCGTAAGGAGAGTGAAGAACAAGTAAGGGAATCCCTGCGTCTATAATAAGGCCCAAGGACCCGTCCTTTCGGCCCATGTAAGCATTTTTGCCAATAATCGTTGAAAGTGCGTTCTGGTGGTAAAGGGGTTCATCACCGTAACGCGCAGGTAGTGGACGCTCTTTAGCTTAGTCTGTACGATGTAGAATTCCCCTTCCTCCAGTAGTTGTTTCCTAAGGCCCGCATTGAGCTGGTTGAGCTGTTCTTGGTTCAAGTCCTTATCCACGTACCGGAAACAGACAATGTTGCACATAGGGTTTACGGCCAATTCAAAATTGGGGTGGGTGGAAATGATTTCCGCGAACTCCGTTCCCTTGTCAAACAGGTGGGTCACGAAGTTATTGAACACTTCTTCCCCATACATTTTTAATAAGGTATACCAATGAATGCTCATCATGGTCTTGGTACATTCAAACGTCTTTTTACCGGAGTTGCACCAATCCTCCAACTCGGATTCCGTTAACAGGTATTCTGCCTTTTGACTGAAAGTAGCATTGGTGTGACTGCTTTTTTTATAGAGTAGTGCCGTGGTGATGGTGGGCATCATCAGCATCTTATGACCGTCTATGGCCACGGAGTCCGCCTTTTCGATTCCGCTTAAAAGCCCCTTGTACTTGTCCGAAAAAATGGCCGCACCCCCGTGCGCGCCATCCACATGGAACCACAGCTGCTTATTCTCTGCAAAGGCGGAAATGGCCCCAAGATCATCGAACATGCCCGTGGCGGTACTTGGAGCACTCCCTACTATGGCGAATATATGAACGCCCTTTGCCGTGGCTTCCCTATATTTTTTTTCCAGCAATCCAGTGTCCATCCTATAATCCTGCGTAGCGGGAACCTTGATGATACCATCCTCTCCCAGCCCCATGATCTTAGCGGCCCTGTCTATACAATAATGGGCTTCTTCGCTTACCATAATACCCAGTTGGTGGTGCATGCCGCCGTTCCAAATATCGGAGTCAACGTTCATTCTCCGTGCCGTTAAAAGAGCGGTGAGGTTGGCCAGGGTACCTCCTGAGGTTAGAAAGCCTCCGGAGAGGTCACCGTACCCTATTTTTTTACACAAGAGATCGGTCACCACCCGTTCCATTGCTGAAGGGGCCATCCCCATTTCATAAACCGCCATACCGTTGTTCAATAGTCCGCTGATCATGGCGGTAAGTGAGGTGATGGGGGCAGTGGGACTTACTTGGTGCCCAATATAATGGGGGTGATGAATGTGGGTGATACGTTTTGTGATTTCTGGGAACAAGGCGTTTTTGTCCCCGTTGGCCAAAAATTTTTGCCAGAATTGCAATTCTTCTTCAGGTTCGTTCCAATGAATGGCCTTTCCTGATTCCCCACTGAGTTTATCCGCCAAATGATCGGCCAGTTCGTCTACAAGTCGGTGCCCTCTTTCCCGGAAGTCCTCTGGGTCGTAGGCCTTTTCCAAAAGCGATTTTTCCATCTGCTAAATGTAGGCGGTTTGGCGAATATGGACAAATAAAAACCGCCCCTATTGGAGCGGTTCCTAACCTTGTGGTTCACCACCACAGGGTCATTTGAGTTAGTCAAATGTATAACCATTGTCCGCAGCCACCCTGTCCGCTATTTGGGTGCGTAGGGCCACTACATTGGGGTTGTTGGTGTATTTGGTAAAACGCTTAAGGCCCATGAGCATCATGCGCTGTTCATCGCCTTCGGAAAAGGACACAATAGCTTCCTTTCCTTTTTGGATCACGGTTTCCGTGGCTCTATAGAGAAAGAGTTTGGACATGGCAATTTGGGTTGCCTGGGCTTCCTCTCCGAAACGTTTCGCATTTTTTTCGGTTCTTAAAAGGGCGGATTCCGCCAAGTAGACCTGTATGAGAATATCAGAAGCGGCCATTAACAATTGTTGGTGTTCCTCCAACTGCGGCCCAAACTTTTGAACGGCACTGCCCGCTACCATTAAAAACACTTTTTTCAGACGTTTCACCACGTCTTTTTCCTCCGCAAAAAGCTCGGAATAATCAGGCGTGTCAAAAGAGGGGATGCCCATCAATTCTTCCCCCACCGCCGTGGCTGGCCCCAAGAGGTCCACATGGCCCTTCATTGCCTTTTTCACCAGCATGCCAACGGCCAACATGCGGTTGATTTCGTTGGTGCCTTCGTAGATACGGGCAATCCTGGCATCTCTCCAAGCAGATTCCATAGGGGTGTCCGCACTGAAGCCCATTCCTCCAAAAATCTGTATGCCTTCATCGGTTGTTTGTTGTGCGTGTTCTGAAACCGCCACTTTTAGGATGGAACATTCAATGGCATATTCCTCCACGCCTTTCAGCTCAGCTTCTTGATGTGTATTGCCAGCGGCGACTCGCAAAGCAATGCGATCTTCTATGTTTTTCGCCGCGCGGTACGAAGCCGCTTCATCCACATAGACATTGGTGGCCATATCTGCGATTTTCGCCTTTATGGCTCCAAAATTCATGATGGCCGTCTTGAACTGTATGCGTTCGTTGGCGTATTTGGTGGCTTCATCCACCACTCTGCGCTGCGCATCCAAACAGGCGGCCGCCAATTTTATACGGCCTACGTTCAGGGCGTTCATGGCTATTTTGAATCCGTTGCCACGTTCTGAGAGCATGTTTTCAACAGGCACTTTGGTCTCGTTGAAAAAAACTTGGCGGGTAGAGGAGGAGTGTATCCCCAATTTTTTCTCTTCATCACCCAGTGTTATACCATTTTCAGGGTCGTTTTCCACTATGAAACCGGTAATGTTCTTATCGTCCTCAATACGTGCAAAGACGATGAAAACACTGCAGAAGCCCGCATTGGAAATCCACATTTTCTGCCCGGAAATGAGGTAGTGCTTACCATCCTCTGTAAGCACCGCCTTGGTTTTGCCGGAGTTGGCATCCGAGCCAGCTCCCGGCTCCGTTAGGCAGTAGGCGCCGAACCATTCCCCAGACGCTAATTTTGGAACGTATTTTTGCTTTTGCTCTTCGGTGCCATATAAGGTGATCGGCATGGTGCCAATGCCCGTATGTGCACCAAAGGCCGTACTGAAAGAGCCGGTTGCCCCCGAGATATAATCGCAGACCAACATGGTACTTACAAAGCCCATGCCCATGCCTCCATAGGCTTCAGGCACGGCCACGCTGAGCAAGCCCAGTTCACCGGCCTTGCGCATGCACTCCTCCGTATAGCCATAGTCTTTTTTCTCAAAACGCTCCCAGTGCGCCCAAAGTTCGCGGTCCACGAATTCCTTGGTACTTTCGCGCATCATTCTTTGTTCCTCATTAAGGTCTTCTAGGGTAAAAACATCTTCACTCTGTGTTTCTTTTACCAAGAATTGGCCGCCGCGCAGCAATTCCTCTTTTTTGTCCATTGTTTCCATACGCTGGGCCCCTTTGTCCCCGGTGGGGAAATGCCTATTAGGGGTCAATAGGTTTTATGTGTTATTAAAATGGTCTTATATAATGTTTCAGGCAAATTCCTATTTTCAAATAGGTTTTGCCAGTGGTTTGTTCGGTTCGGTGTTGTTTATTTTCAAATACTATACTGTTGGTTAACAGCGGTTTATCCTTCCTTTGGACAATGCAGCCCCAAGGGCTTTAGTTCAAAAACTCGAATATGCCCGCAGCACCCTGTCCTGTTCCCACGCACATGGTCACCAGGCCGTACTTGCCCGTCATCTGGCGCTTTCGCATCTCATCAAATAACTGTGCCGATAGTTTTGCGCCGGTGCAGCCCAAGGGATGGCCCAAGGCAATTGCGCCCCCGTTCACATTCACAATGTCCGGGTTCAGGTTCAGCTCGCGCATCACTGCAAGGGATTGTGAGGCAAAGGCTTCGTTCAGTTCTATCAGTTCAATGGCATCTTGTTTTAAACCGGCCTGTTTCAAGGCTTTGGGTACTGCGGCCACGGGACCAATGCCCATGATGCGGGGCGGTACGCCTGCTGCGGCATAGTTGACCAACCTTGCAATGGGCTCCAGATTCAATTCCTTTACCATATCCTCGCTCATGATCAATACAAATGCGGCACCATCACTCATTTGTGAGGAATTGCCCGCGGTAACACTGCCGTTGGCGGCAAATACGGGCCTAAGCTTGGCCAAAACCTCCAACGAGGTGTCCGCCCTTGGACCTTCGTCTTTTGATACCGTATATTTTTTGGTCGCTTTTTTGCCATTGGGCCCCACATAGGTCTGCTCCACTTCAACGGGAACGATCTGATCTTGAAAGCGGTCCTCTGCTTGCGCCTTTAAGGCCTTTTGGTGGGAATCATAGGCAAACTGGTCTTGATCTTCCCTAGAGACTTTAAATTCTTGGGCCACCGCCTCCGCGGTATTGCCCATGCCCCAATAATAATCCTCATGGCCCTCTTTCACCAAGTCATAGTTCAATTCTGTTTTGTACCCTGTCATGGGTACCGCGCTCATGCTTTCAGCACCTCCTGCAATGATGCAGTTGGCCATGCCAGACTGTATTTTGGCCGTGGCCATGGCAATGGTCTCCAATCCGGAGGAGCAGAAACGGTTCACGGTAACACCGGGTACATCCACAATATCCAGTCCCATTAAGGAAATGAGTCGCGCCATATTGAGCCCCTGTGAACCTTCCGGCATTGCATTCCCCACAATGACGTCGTCAATACGTTTTTTATCGAACTGGGGCAGCTCTTTCATCATGTACTGTATGGTCTCCGCCGCCAGCTCATCGGTTCTCGTAAAACGGAAAACTCCTTTTGGGGCTTTCCCTACTGCGGTTCTATATGCTTTTACTATGTATGCTTGTTTCATATGGGCCCCCTGGCCCCCCTTAGGGGGAATTCCTATCAGGGGTCAATAGGATTTTAGTTGTTATTTCTAAAATTGTTCGCTGATTCCAACTTTTTCATGCGTTAAGGTTTCCACTTCCTTATGGGGTGGAGGTTTTTTAGTTTCGCAATGGTTTACCTGTTTTTAACATATGCTGAATTCTTTCTAAGGTCTTACGCTCTGTACAAAGGGATAAGAAGGCCTCCCTTTCAATATCCAACAGGTATTGCTCAGAAACGTAGCTAGGTTCCGACAAGTCGCCCCCGGCCATAACATAGGCCAATTTATTTGCGATTTTTTTATCATGCTCGCTTATGTAACTGCTGGCTTCCATGGCATCCGTACCCACCAAGAACATGCCCAAAGCCTGTTTGCCCAAGACTTTGACATCTTTACGTTCCGGGGGCTTGGTATAGCCCATCTCTGACATTAGTTTGGCATGTGCCTTGGCGGTGGCAATCTGCCTGTCTTTGTTCACAACCACAATGTCCTTTCCTTTTTGAAGGATACCCAGATCATAGGCTTCATAGGCCGAGGTGGAGACCTTGGCCATACCAATGGTGAGAAAATATTCCTGAAGCACATTGAGTTCCACATCGCCTTTCCTGAAGGAATCGGAGGCCCGCAAGGCCATCTCCTTGGAGCCGCCCCCACCGGGAATGACCCCTACGCCAAACTCCACCAGACCAATATAGGTTTCTGCCGCGGCCACGACCTTATCCGCATGCAAGGACAGCTCGCACCCTCCGCCAAGCGCCATGCCATGTGGTGCCGCTACCGTGGGAATGGAGGAGTACCGCATGCGCATCATGGTATCCTGGAACATTTTAATGGCCATGTTCAATTCATCGTATTCCTGTTCCACTGCCATCATAAAGATCATGCCGATGTTGGCACCCACAGAGAAATTGGCCGCTTGGTTGCCCACTACTAGGCCTTGGAAATCCTTTTCCGCCAAATCTATGGCTTTATTGAGCCCTGCCAGCACATCGCCCCCAATGGTATTCATTTTAGACTGGAACTCACAGTTCAGAATACCGTCTCCGAGGTCCTCTATGACCACGCCACTGTTTTTGAAGACTTCTTTTGACTTTCTAATGTTGTCCAAAATGATGAAGGCATCCTGGCCGGGTACTTTTACCATTTCCTTTTTGGGAATATCGTAGTAGTAGGTATTGCCCTCTTTCACGGTGTAAAAGGCCGTGTGCCCCGCCTCTTTCATTTCTTTGACCCATGGGGCCGCTTCTTGATTTTCCGATGCAATGAATTCCAGGCCTTTTTCCAGCCCCACGGCATCCCAAATTTGGAAGGGGCCGTGTTCCCATCCAAAACCCGCTTTCATGGCGTCATCTATCTTATAGAGCTCATCGGTTATTTCAGGAATACGGTGCGTAACGTAGGCGAACAACTGCCCAAAGCTTTTTCTATAGAACTCCCCGGCCTTATCCTGCCCGCCTGTAAGCACTGAAAATCGATCCACCACCTTGTCAACGGTCTTTGTAAGTTCCAATGTGGCGAATTTGGCACTTTTTTTGGACCGATATTCCATGGTATCCAAATCCAGCGTTAGAATTTCGCTATTGCCCTTATCGTCCTTTACTTTTTTGTAGAAGCCCTGTCCCGTTTTACTGCCCAACCATTTGTTCTGCATCATGGTATCGATAAATTTGGGCAGGGAGAATAGGGCATGGCGTTCATCCTCTGTACAGTTTTCCGAAATACCATTGGCCACGTGTACCAAGGTGTCCAGCCCAACCACATCCACCGTACGGAAGGTAGCTGATTTTGGTCGGCCAATAACAGGTCCCGTGAGCTTGTCCACTTCCTCAACGGTCATGTTCATCTCCTTTACGGTATGGAAAAGGCTCATGATGCTAAAAATACCGATGCGGTTACCAATAAAGGCCGGGGTGTCCTTGGCCACTACAGAGGTCTTGCCCAAAAACTGTTCCCCATATCCATTGAGGAACTCCAAAACTTCCGGTTGGGTATTTGGCCCTGGAATAATCTCAAAAAGTTTAAGGTAACGCGCAGGATTGAAGAAGTGCGTACCACAGAAGTGGGACTGGAAGTCATCACTACGTCCTTCTGACATGAATTTTATGGGAATGCCCGAGGTGTTAGACGTAATCAAGGTGCCTGGCGTACGATGTTTGTCCAAGGTCTCGAATACTTGTTTTTTAATGTCCAAACGTTCCACCACCACTTCAATGATCCAATCCACATGGGCCACTTGGGCAATGTCATCCTCTAGATTTCCAGTTTGTATGCGCTGCGCGAATTTCTGATGGTAAATTGGGGAAGGCTTTGATTTTAAAGCGGCTGCCAGGGCATCGTTCACCAATCTGTTCCGGACGACCTTATCCTGAAGGGTGAGTCCTTTTGATTTCTCCTTCTCGGTCAGTTCTCTGGGAACGATGTCCAATAACAGTACTTGGACCCCGATGTTCGCAAAATGGCAGGCAATGCCACTTCCCATAATGCCCGAACCAATAACGGCAACGTTGTTGATATGCCTTTTCATATACTTCCGTAATTAATTAGTTGTTGTTTTTTGATATATCTTTTTATCAAGAATGAGCTTATTGATCGTATCCACCGTGTTGAAAAAACCAGTGAGGTCGTTTGCATCCAAATGCTCCCTGACCACTTCGTTGAACCTAAGGACCACTTCCTTGGAATCCTTTCTTTTCTCCTGTCCCAAGTCGGTAAGGTAGATCAATACCCCACGGCCGTCTTGGGGATTTGGTTTTCTAACGATATAGCCTTTTTCCTCCAGTCCTTTCAGTATTCTGGACAAACTGGTGGACTCCATACCCATTTTAGGCCCTAAAGAGGTACTTGGCGTACCCTTTTTTGGGTCTATACTCAGCAAGGTGAAACCAATGGCCATGGTAAGGCCATAGTTCTTTGCCTCTTCATTGTACATTTTTGTAACCGCCTGCCAAGTCGCTCGTAGGGCATAGTCAATGGTCAATTCCTTCATTCTGTTCTTCCTGTGAACCAAATATACTAAAATTTATTATGCATGCATAATAAATTTTTGGAAGGAAGATATGTTCTAGGCTACCTAAAAATGGACTGCCTCCTTGGGCAAAGGGCTTCGTTTTCGTCATTCCCTTTTTGAAGTTTGTAGAGTAGGGTGGGCCATACTGGCGCTAAGGCATAAAAAAAGGGATGTCAAAAAGGGAAAAGTAGGGGTGTTCATACACGCCTCTACGTCATGGACCAATTCAAAAATCATGGGCACTGAGTGTACACGAACAAAGGCAGTTAGCAACGCTTTTCAGTATTTTTAATTGGCCTCGGGGTACATTGCTCCAAGATCGTTAGCCATAGCGTATTTACTGCGGATGACCGTAAATATCATTGTAGAGGGCCAAATATTTCTCTTTAATGATCTTTCTGCGAAGTTTCATGGTAGGGGTTAGATGGGCGTCGTCTATGCTCCAGACATCAGGGGTTAGACGAAACTGTTTTACTTTTTCCCATTTGGCAAAATCGGCATTGGCCAGGTCCACTTCCTCCTGTATACGGGCTATGACCTTTTCATTGTGGACGATATCCGAGTTTTCTCCCAAGGTGATGTTATGCCTTTCCGCCCACGCATACAGGAATTCGAAATTGGGCTGTATAAGTGCGGCGGGCATCTTTTCGCCTTCGCCCACCACCATGATCTGCTCTATGAAGCGCGATTGTTTAAACCGGTTCTCCAACAACTGGGGCGCCACATACTTACCACCAGAAGTCTTGAACATCTCTTTCTTCCGGTCCGTGATCCTTAAAAACCCTTCAGGGTCTATTTCTCCAATATCCCCGGTATGGAAATAACCGTCCTTGATCACTTCGGCCGTTTTAACAGGGTCTTTGTAATAGCCTTTCATGACGTTGGGCCCTTTACAGAGGATTTCCCCGTCATCTGCAATTTTCACTTCCACATGCTTTATGATGCGCCCTACCGATCCAATTTTCCAACCGCCGTTCTTCACCTGGTTCACGGAAATTACAGGAGAGGTCTCTGTGAGCCCATATCCTTCCATGACCGGAATGCCAGCGGCCCCGAAAATACGGCTCAATCGTTGCTGTAACGCTGCGCTACCGGATACCATGGTGCTCAGGTTTCCGCCCAGACCTTCTTGCCATTTGCTGAAGATCAACTTACGGGCAAGCCCCAGTTTCTTTTCATACCACCAGCCATTGGCCCCGTAGGGTTCATATTGCAATCCGAGTTCCACGGCCCAGAAGAACAGTTTTTTCTTAATGCCCGTGAGCGCTCCCCCTTTGGCTATGATGGAGTCATATACCTTTTCCAAGAGCCTTGGCACTACGGTCATGACTTCCGGTCTCACTTCTTTGAGGTTATCACTGATCTTGTCCAAGCCTTCGGCAAAATGAATTTCGATGCCACAGTATTGGTATAGATACAGGATCATGCGTTCAAAAATGTGGCAAATGGGCAGAAAGCTCAAAGCTACCCCACCAGCCTCAAAAGGAACACGTTCCTCACTGGCGATCACATTGCTCACAATATTATCATGCGTGAGCATGACCCCTTTGGGTCTTCCTGTGGTGCCCGAGGTATATATGAGGGTGGCAAGGTCATCTCCGGACACTGCCGCCTTCCTTTGCTCCACTTCTTCTTGGTTGGAAGCATCCGCACCCAACTCAAGCACTTTGAGCCAATGCTCACAGGTTTTAAGGTCATCAAAGGAATACACCCCTTTTAGCGATTTTACATTGGGCTTTATGGCGTTGACCTTCTCGAGGACCTCATCACAGGATACAAAACAATACTTGCTCTCTGAATGGTTGAGCACATATTCATAGTCCTCCTCTGAAATAGTGGGGTAAATGGGTACGTTCTGCGCCCCGGTCTGTAGAATGCCTATGTCCATGATGTTCCATTCCGTTCTGTTGGTCATGGAAATAACGGCGATCTTATCATTGGGCTGCACGCCCAGCCGCAGGAGTCCGCGGCTCACCGCATTGGCCTTATCAATGTAATCTTGGGTGGAGGTGGCCTCCCAAACCCCATTTTTCTTGGTCACCAAGGCTTTTTGCAACTTGTATTTTTCCAATTGGTAGTAAGGGAAATCGAATAATCTGGTTACGGTTTGCATAGTTATTTTTAAATAGCCAATGCAAAATAGGGAAAGAACATGATATTTTACAACTGAAAGTATAAAATAGACTGTTAATAATTGTGAATATTTCAATCCAAAGAACCAACAGTACAGGCTTACCAGGCCGGTGAGCATAACAATGTGAGCGTTTTATCGTAAAACAAACATGTTTTTTGTGATACAGCTAAGAAGGTCAGGTATGGAGCAAAGCCAACCAATATAAGGTTCCTATATTCCACTTGAACTTAATTAAAACATAGAACAATATGAAATTTATCAAACACATGTACATAGGTCTTATTCTGCTCTTTTTCAGTGCGCCTTTGGTGGCACAGGAAGAGGACATTTTGGGACACATAGAATCTCCTGGGAACTATACCACTTTTGAGCTGGCCCATATGGATAAGAATTTAACCACTTTTATGAACCTCTTATCATTATCCGGGTTGGAAACATCCTTGCTTTTTGCCGAAGAGCATACCCTGATAATTCCTACCAATGAGTCCTTCAAAGAGATGACCATTGCAGAATTTAAGGAGTTGACAGACCCTAAAAACAAAACCAAGCTCATTGCTTTTATCAAAGATCACAATATCCCCTCTAAAGTGATGAAGTATGAACTGACATCCAACCATATCATCAGCAAATATGCCAATGATAAAATCAGGATAAAGAGAGAAAATGATGAAGTCTACATAGGGGGAGCTAAAATCATAGTTCCGGATATTGAAGCTTCCAACGGTGTTATCCAAATAGTGGACAACACGGTGTATGCCATAAATTAACGGAGACAAAACACGGGGTGAAAACCCGATGGGCCCGTTGGGTTCATCGGGTTTTTTCTATCCATTTTCTGGCATTTTCAAAGGCTATCAACCAAGGGGACACCTTATCTTCCCGTCCTTTTGGGTAATGGGCCCAGTTCCAAGGAAAAATACTGCGCTCAATATGCGGCATGGTCACCAAATGCCTACCAGTGGTGTCACAGAGCATGGCCGTATCATAACTGCTTCCGTTGGGATTGGCGGGGTAGTCCCCATACCCATATTTGGCCACAATGCCATAAGACTCCTCGCGCAGCGGTAGGTGGAACTTTCCTTCGCCATGGGAAATCCAAACGCCAAGGGTGCAGCCTTCCAAATTGGACAGCATAATGGAGTTGTTCTTGGCTATTTTGACGGATGTAAAACTGCTTTCGTGTTTGTGCGAGTCATTATAGGTCATCTTACCATGCTGATGGCCATGTTCTGGGTTGATCAAGTCAAGCTCCATAAAGAGTTGGCAACCATTGCAGATGCCCACGGATAGCGTATCTGGTCTGGCAAAGAAATCCTGTATCACCTTATTGGCCCTGTCGTTGTATTTTATGGCACCCGCCCATCCTTTAGCACTTCCCAAAACATCAGAGTTGGAAAATCCGCCAACGGCGCCCAAAAATTGGATGTCCGCCAAGGTTTCCCTCCCAGAAATGAGATCGGTCATATGAACATCCTTTACATCAAACCCTGCCAAATACATGGCATTGGCCATTTCCCGCTCAGAGTTGCTTCCCTTTTCACGAAGAATGGCGGCTTTGGGCCTTTTTTCTGTTTTTGTGGTCACCCGTGGCAGACCTGTAAAGTTCTTTGGAAAGGAATACTGTAGTGGTTGCTCCTTGTAATTAGCGTAGCGTTCTTTGGCCAAAGAATTGGCCGTCTGTCTTTCATCCAATAGATATGAGGTCTTGTACCATGTGTCTCTCAAGGAAGCTATGTTCAGCCCAATCTCACTACCATGGTTTTTGAGGGTCAATTGGGCTTCGTTCTTCACCGTGCCCAATTTATGGAGTTCCACCCCTGCCGCGGTGAGCTCCTCCTCTAATTGGCCGTCCTTTGCCTGCACCACGAGACCAATGTTCTCAGAGAAGAGTAGCTTTATGGTATCGGCTTCGCCCAAGGTGTCCAATTGAAGGTCCGCTCCCAGGGCGGTATCGGCAAAGCACATTTCCAACAGGGTGGTCAGAAGACCACCAGAACCCACATCGTGGCCCGCTAGGACCTGCCCGTTCCGTATGGCCTGTTGCAGCGCGTTGAAAGCACGTGCAAAATAGACAGGGTCATTGATGGTGGGGGCTTCTGAGCCAAGCTTGTTCACTACTTGGGCAAAGGAGGAACCGCCAACTTTAAAAGCATCTTTAGATAGATTGATGTAATAAAGGGCACCGCCCCCTTTTTGAAGCACGGGTTCCACCACTTGGGTGATGTCATCACAATATCCTGCCGCGCTGATGACCACGGTGCCTGGGGCAATGACCTCACTGTCCTTGTATTTCTGTTTCATGGAAAGGGAATCCTTCCCAGTGGGGACGTTGATGCCCAGGGCAATGGCAAAATCGGATACGGCTTTTACCGCAGTGTACAACCGGGCATCCTCGCCCGGGTTTTTACAGGGCCACATCCAATTGGCGGAAAGGGATACAGATGAAATGCCTTCTTTCAAAGGGGCCCAAACAATATTGCTCAAGGCTTCCCCAATACTGTTCCTGCTGCCCGCAACCGGGTCTATGAGCCCAGAGATAGGGGAGTGGCCAATACTGGTGGCTATGCCCTGCTTTCCCTTGAAATCCAGCGCCATGACCCCACAATTGTTCAAGGGCAGTTGCAACGGCCCAACGCATTGCTGTTTGGCCACGCGGCCGCCCACACAGCGGTCTACTTTATTGGTGAGCCAATCTTTGCAGGCCACGGCCTCTAACTGCAGTACTTGGTCCAAATAGTCATGGAAATGTTCTAGGGCATACTGGGGCTCATTATAGGTGGCTTTTTGTGTGCGATCCTCCATGATGGTCTTTGGGGAGCTTCCGAACATGTCAGAAAGTTCAAGGTCCATAGGTGTTGCTCCCGTAGTGGCCGAGGCAAAGGTAAACCTATGGTCTCCGGTCACCTGCCCTACTTGGTACATGGGGGCCCGTTCACGATCTGCAATGCGCTGTAAAAGCGCCCTTCCTTTGGTGCCGATGACAAGGCCCATGCGTTCTTGGCTTTCATTGCCAATGATTTCCTTGGCGGATAGGGTAGGGTCTCCCACAGGCAACTTGTCCAGGTCTATATGACCTCCGGTCTCCTCCACCAATTCCGAAAGACAATTGAGGTGTCCGCCGGCACCGTGATCATGTATGGATACTATGGGGTTTTCCTCACTTTCCACCAAGCCGCGAATGGCGTTGGCCGCACGTTTCTGCATCTCTGGGTTGGAACGTTGTACCGCATTGAGCTCAATGGCCGACTCAAACGCACCGGTATCCGCGCTGGAAACCGCTGCGCCCCCCATGCCAATGCGGTAGTTGTCACCACCTAAGATCACAATATCGTCCCCATTTTTTGGAGTGTCCTTGAGCGCTTGGTCCATTTTCCCATAGCCAATACCACCGGCTTGCATAATGACCTTATCATACCCAAGTTTTCTACCGGCTTCTTCATGCTCAAAGGTAAGTACGGACCCCGCGATCAACGGCTGGCCGAACTTATTCCCAAAATCGGAAGCTCCATTGGATGCTTTTATCAAAATATCCATGGGCGTTTGGTACAGCCACGGCCGTTCTTCCATGGCCTGTTCCCACGGGCGTTCTTTTTCCAAACGGGAGTACGCGGTCATATATACCGCCGTGCCCGCCAAAGGAAGTGAGCCCTTGCCCCCTGCGAGCCGGTCCCTGATTTCCCCCCCGGATCCTGTGGCGGCACCGTTGAAGGGTTCTACCGTGGTAGGGAAGTTGTGCGTTTCCGCTTTGAGGGACAGCACCGATTCAAAATCGGTTTCGCTGTAATAATCGGGCATATCGGCCCTTGTGGGCGCAAACTGCACAATTTTTGGACCCTTAATAAAGGCCACATTGTCCTTATAGGCTGAAACAATGCCATTGGGGTGTGCCTCAGACGTTTTTCTTATGAGCTTAAAGAGCGAAGTGGGCATTTCCGCTCCATCTATGATAAAGGTGCCATTAAAAATTTTGTGCCTGCAGTGTTCTGAATTTACTTGGCTAAATCCAAATACTTCAGAATCCGTGAGTTTTCGGTTCAATTTCGTTGCAAGTCCTTCTAGGTAGGAGACCTCCTCTGCACTGAGGGCAAGGCCTTCTTTTTGGTTGTAGGAGGCAATGTCATCCACTTCCAAAATGGGATCGGGTACCATGGCTATGTGGAAGATATCTTGGTCCAACGCTTCGTATTTTTGAAAGAGCATGGGATCAAAATCGGTGAACTCCTTATTTTCGGCTTTAAATTCCTCAATGCGCAAAATACCCTCAATGCCCATATTCTGGGTAATTTCGGTGGCGTTGGTACTCCATGGGGTCACCATGGCCGCCCTTGGACCAACAAAAAAGGCGTCTAAGGACGCCGCATTTATCTTGGAACGGTTGCCAAACAACCAAGTTAGTTTTTGTTCATCCGTAGCATGGAGTTCTTGTACGGTCTGTACGGCATACACTGTGTGGGCCGCGTCCCCAAAGAAATGAATCATATTGATGTGGTGCTTTACTGAAATTAAAGTGCAAAGCTACGATTTTATCAAAGAAATTGTCGTGGGCCAAAGAACAGTTTTGAACCATGATCGTTGATAATATAGCCCCTATTCATCAACTATTACTTCATGGGGCCAGGAAAGCGATCAAAGAGTTTTTTAGGGTCGCACTTTTTTTGGAAACAGGCCCGTTATTCCTGTCTGCACAGGTACGTTGTACTATTCCCGTATCTGCCCATTACCAAAAACGTAGTATTTATTGGTGACCAACTGCTTTAGACCCAAGGGCCCCCTATGGTGCAATTTATCCGTACTGATGGCCAATTCCGCGCCCACACCCATTTGTCCCCCATCGGTGAATCTTGTGGAGGCATTTTGGTACACCGCGGCACAGTCCACTTGGTGCATAAAGACCAATGCCGTTTCTTCATTTGGTGTCATGATGGTGGCGGAATGGCCTCCGGAATTATCGTTGATTTTCTGAATGGCATCCGGCATGCTGCCAATGGCACCAAGACAACATTTCATTGCCAAGAATTCCTCTTTCCAAATCTGGGGGTTTGAGATGACCTGTGCATCAGGAACCAACTCCTGCAGAGCCTTGTCTACTAAAACAACCACGCCGTTGGTCTTCAAAGTAGCTGCTATTTCCTGTACCTCTTTCTCAAAATCCGGTCTTTGCGCGTTGATGAGGATTTTATCCAAGGCATTACAGGCGGATATTTTATGGGTTTTGGCATTCAGGGCCACTTTAAGGGTCATTTCCCAATCTGCATCTTCGTGGACGTACAGAAAATTATTTCCCCTACCGCTCACCAGTACGGCGCATTGGGCATGCTGTTTCACAAAGGTGATCAATCGTTCCCCGCCACGTGGCACAATGAGGTCCAGCGGCACCGGGGGCGTTTTCAAAAAAGCTTGGGTCTCCTCCCTGTTCAGGTTCAGTAATTGGATGTAGTCTTTTGACAATCCATTTTTCTCTAGTGCCTTGTGCCATAGTTCCACTAAAAAAGTGTTGCTGTGTAAGGCTTCCTTACCTCCTTTAAGAAAAATCCTGTTATTGGCCTTAAAAGCCAACACGGCCGCTTCTATGGTCACATCCGGCCTGGATTCATAAATGATCAAGATAGTACCAAAGGGGGCCGTACGGTTGTTCACCTTTAGGCCATTGTCCAATACTAGGCTTGAAATCTCTTTGTTTACGGGGTCGTCCTGTAAGCGCACAGCTTTGACGGCGGCAATCATCCCAGCCACCTTTTTTTCATCCACAACAAGACGGTCATATAGTGCTTGGTCATCCTTGTTAAAGGCGCTCAGATCTTTCTCATTGGCAGCAATGAGTTCCCCGCCATGCTGTTGCAGCAGCGTTTCCATGGTGTGGAGGACATTATTTTTCAAGTTGCTTGCTAATAATTTCATTGCATTTTCTTTTACATACTTACTTTGGTCCCTACGGTCTTACCATCTATGATGTCAATAATAGTATTTTCTTTTTTTCCATTGGCAATGTAGGTGGTTATATTTTTTGCTGCGGCCATTTGCGCAAAGTTCAGTTTGGAGCCCATGCCACCGCGACCCTCGCCCTCTGCCTTATTGGGATCCTCAATAAATTCATCCAGATCTTCCTGTGGCCTTACTTTTTTAATGACCTTACTGTGTTCATCCTCCGGGTGGCCATCATACAGGCCATCCGTATCCGTGAGGAGTATCAATTTATCCGCCTTCATCAATTGTGCGATCAATGTGGCCAGTTCATCATTATCGGAGAACATGGACATGGTAACGGATACCGCATCATCTTCATTGGCTATGGGCACTACCCCTTCAGATAACAACCCTTCACAGCAATTGATCATATTGTCCCGGTGCAGCCCAGGGCTAAAATCACGTTTTGTGGGCAATACTTGGGCACATTTCATTCCATATTGATGAAAGATATTATAGTAGAGCCGCATCATCCGGGGTTGGCCAATGGCGCTATAGACTTGTCTTTTCTGGGTCTTGTCCTTTATTTTGGCCTTTCCTAAAACTTCTTTCCCTGCTATGACGGAACCAGAGGAGACCAAGATGGTCATAATGTTCCTTTCATAGAGCTGGGCAATCTGCCTAACGAGGTTGCCAAGTACCGGTCTTACGATTCTTTTGTCTCGGTTGGTCATGACATTGGTACCTACCTTGACCACAATGAGTTCATCGTACATGCTAATATTCTTTACCTAGTTCCACGGCCCGATCAAAGGCTGCAAATGCCGCATCCTTGATTAAATCGCCCACTTTGTTGTCCTTCATACTATCCAAGGCTGCCTGTGTGGTGCCCCCTTTGGACGCCACTTTTTTCATCCAAGAATCCGGTGAAATGGTGTCTTGGTTAAAAAGTTCCACTGCCCCGGTAAAGGTTTGGCTGACCAGCACGCGCGATACATTTTCCGAGAAGCCCATTTGTAGTGCGGCTTCCATCATGCTCTGCATAAAATAGAAGACATACGCGGGCCCACTGCCGGAAATTCCCGTGGAGGCGTCAATGTAGTTTTCATTTTCCACCTTTACGGATTTTCCTGTGGTGTTCAACAATTCTTCCACGGTTAAAAGCTCCAATCTTGAAACTTCCTTGGAAGCCACATAGCTGGTAAGTCCTTTACCTACCTTGGCCGGTAGGTTGGGCATGGCGCGTACCACTTTTTCCAGCCCGGTAAATTCCTTTATGGCTTTGATGCTCATTCCCGCCATGATGGAAATAAGTACCTGCCCCTGTTTCACAAAGGGCTTAAGTTCTTTGAAGAGCGCTTCCGCATGGTAGGGTTTTACCGCTATCATGATTACATCTGCTTCAGGAACGCAGTTGGCAAGATTGTCTTGGGCATCAAAATGGGCCATACGGTCCACCTCCTGCATGCGCTCCTCAGACTTATCCAACACCATGATATTACGTCTTTTGAGCAACTTGGATCGGGACATGCCTTCGGCATAAGTGAGCCCCATGTTCCCGGCCCCTACAACTAATACTTTCATTCGGTTTATTTAGTGAGTACCTTGTTTTTCTGAAATCCTGTAGCACGTAGGCTTACGTCTATTCATTATCGTGCTCCCTTAGGTATTGTTCCCTATAGGCCGCTTTTTTCTTGGCCACGCGGCGCTCCACTGATTTTTTGGTGTAGTACTGGTTTTCCTTTAAACGGTCCAAGAGCTTCACCTTACGGGTCTTCCGCTTGTAGCGCTTAAGGGCTCTTTCAATACTTTCTCCTTCTTTTACTTCAATCTTTAGCATATGTTATTGTTTTAAGTTCATTTGTATGTAATTATTGGTAAACCCTTGGTTTTTGAAAAATCTGACCAAAGGGTTGGTTTCCTTTAACTGCACCCCGATGTCTCCACAGCAGTAGTTGACCACATAATCCACTATTTTCCGGTACACCCCATCATCTTTATAGTTTTGGTGCACGGCAATGGAAACCACAAGGTTTTCCGGTAAATAGCCTTCAAAGCCTGTTTTGTTCAACACTGCTGCGCCAATGACCTCGTCGCCTTCTTCCGCAGTTACGATCAACCCACCAAATCCGGGCCTCTCTTTGGCCGCGTACTCGATGGACCTACGTATGCCCTGTTCGGTAAAATCATTTTGCAACTGGTACTGATGGATGAACTTGGTCAGTTTATTGATCTGCAGAAGTGACAAACGCGAAAAGGCATCGTAAGTTTTAAAGTGCATTTCTAGGATTTTGGTGCGGTATGATCATTCTAGGCCCAATACGGGACGATACGTGCAAAGTTGGCCAATGCACTAGGGTACAAGGGCACAAGACTAGGTCTTACAGTGGGTGGTCAGTTGGCCGGAGGGATGAATTTTTCAGACTGATTTCTGAAAACAAGGTAGTTGAAACTGAAAATCCTATGGTTTTTTTCCTTTGGAGGTTTTACCGTCATACCTGCGAAGGTACAAAATATTAAGGGGCATAATCCTCTGCAATGTCCTAAATCCCCACTTTTTTGGAGGTTTTCAAGGATACCCCATTCTTTTTATGGGGTTCTTGAAATAATCGGAATTTGATCATAAAATCTCCAAAGTCCGTCTTAACCGGTGTAAGAGACCATCCATGTTTTTTACATATACCCATTTTTAGACCTTCCCCATTTTAAAATCACCAATTTCCTGCGAACAAATTGCCCTAAAAGCGAATTGTATGGCCCCATTGGATGCTGGGGGCTATTTTTTAAGTATCTTTTGAACGCTAATTCAAAAACCAACCCATGAAAACCAATGTATTCCTTATTACGTGCTGTTTGGCCCTTAGTAGTGTGGCAACAGGTCAAAAAAAATATTCCAAAAAACAGATAGACCGGCTGAAATCTGAAGTGGCCACACTAGTGGATGACAACAAAAAACAAGCCCAAGTAATGGTGGACAAGGTGTTCAGTTTTGCCGAACTGGGTTTTCAGGAAGTGGAATCCAGCAACTATCTTACAGGAATATTGGAGCAGAACGGATTTTCCATAGAGCACTCTATATCGGGGATACCCACGGCTTGGTTTGCCAAATGGAGCAACGGTGATGGTCCTGTCATAGCCTTGGGCAGTGATGTGGACTGTATTCCAAAGGCATCCCAATATCCTGGGGTGGCCTATCACAAGCCCATTGTGGAAGGGGCGCCTGGCCACGGTGAGGGGCATAATGCCGGTATTCCCCTCAATATTTCATCCGCCTTGGCTGTTAAGCAACTCATGGAGCGTGAGAATATTGGAGGAACATTGGTGGTCTGGCCCGGCATAGCCGAAGAACTTGTGGCGGCGAAAGCGTGGTATGTGCGCGATGGGCTCTTTGATACCATAGACATGTGCATCTTTACCCATGTCAGCAACAATCTAAGTGTTTCTTACGGCCCTACGCGTGGTACGGGGCTCATATCCGTGGAGTATTCCTTTGAGGGCGAGGCTGCACATTCCGCAGGGTCCCCTTGGCGCGGACGAAGTGCTTTGGATGCCGCAGAACTCATGAACATAGCCTGGAATTACAAAAGGGAGCATTTACACCCCTTAAAGCGGTCCCACTCCATATTTACGGAGGCCGGCGATCAGCCCAACGTGGTACCATCCAAGGCTGCCATATGGTTTTATTTCAGGGATATAAAATATGAGGGCATTATGGAAATGTATGCCATGGCCAATGATATGGCCAAGGGCGCTGCACTCATGACCGGGACCACCATGACCTCAAAGGTGCTGGGTACTGCGTGGCCACGGCATTACAATAAGGTCATTGCGGAAACCATGTATGAAAACATACAATCCGTTGGGCTCCCCAGTTGGTCCAACGAGGACCAGATGCTGGCAAAAGCCGTACAGACCGAAGTGGAAGCTGATAAAATTGAGGGGCTGCCCACGCAATTGGCCCCCTTGGGACTGCCCGTTGAGGAGCCTGTGAGCGGTGGTTCTGATGATATTGGTGACATTTCATGGAAAGTGCCTACGGTCACCATGCGCTTTCCTTCCAATATACCCGGCCTGCAAGGCCACCATTGGAGCAATGCCATTGCCATGGCAACGCCCATTGCCCACAAAGGGGTTGTTGCGGGCGCTAAGGCCGAGGCCATGACCATTCTGGATTTTTTGCTGCGGCCAGAACTATTAAAAGGGGCGTGGGATTATTTCAACAACGAACAGCAAAAAGAGACTCAGTACAAACCCATGATAGCACAAGATGATCTGCCGCCCATCTACTTAAATAAGGATAAACAAGACCAGTTTCGGCCTGCGTTGGAGTCCTTCTATTACGACGAGACCAAATATGATTCCTATTTGGAGCAATTGGGTGTGGAGTACCCTACCCTTAAGGATTAAAAAAAAGTCCAAATAAGGTTATAAGTCCCTGTTTATGGAGATGTTATTTACCATAGGAGGGGAAGGGTCATATGGACTTTTCCAAAAGGGCCATATAAAAACCATCATATCCTTTTTTGGAGGCGAAAATTTTCTTTTCTGTGGCCAAGGAGAAATCCTTGCCGGCTTCTGAAGACAGAAATGCCTTTACTTGGTCTGTATTCTCTTGGGGGAGTATGGAGCATGTGGCGTAAACCAGTTTACCACCTGGCTTCACGATTTTGCTGTAACTGCCCAAAAGTTATTTCTGTGT
>CAKZLG010000068.1 GCA_937125035.1 uncultured Maribacter sp.
AGAAATACATGAATGTTCGTTTTATCCTTTACTATCAAATGTATAAAATGTTGCCACAGTTTCTGTCATTGCCCTCTATTTTACAAATAGAAAGAAGAGCCTTACCCACCATGCCGTTTTCTAAGGTGCTGATTACCTGGTTTTTAATAAAATAAAGTGCACCACCCATTTTGCGAAATCGATTTCGCTGATTGTGCTGGCACTGGTGAATACGGCCCAACAAACCCCATTTTAAAGGCCTAGGAGTGGGCCTTTGCCACTTGGCGGGAGGTGCCCAGACCATCTATGCCCAATTCCACCACATCACCGGCTTGTAGATACTTGGGAGGTTTAAGGCCCATGCCCACTCCAGAAGGGGTACCTGTGGAAATGATATCTCCGGGCAACAAGGTCATGAACCGGCTAATGTAACTTATGGCTTGGGGTATATTGAACACAAAATCTGCCGTATTGCTCTTTTGCAGTATTTTGCCATTGACCTTCAACCAAAGATCGAGGTTATGGGGGTCCTTGATCTCCTCTGTGCTCACTAGAAAAGGCCCCAAGGGGGCAAAGGTATCACAACTCTTCCCTTTTACCCACTGCCCGGAACGCTCCAACTGAAAGGCCCTTTCACTATAATCATTATGTAAAAGATAACCGGCCACATGGTCCATGGCTCTTTCTTCCGTAACATAGGAGGCCTTTTTGCCAATGACGAAGGCGAGTTCCACTTCCCAGTCCGTTTTTTCACTGTTTTTGGGAATCACTACGTCATCATTGGGACCCACGATGGCCGAGGTGGCCTTAAAAAAGATAACGGGCTCTTTAGGGATTTCCATGCCACTTTCCTTGGCATGCATGGCATAATTGAGACCAATACAGATCAGTTTACTGGGCCGGCACACCGGTGGTCCCAAGCGCGTATCCTTAGATATGATGGGGCAAGATTCCCCATGGAGGTTCAACCATTCAGAAAGGCGGTGCGTACCTTCATTTTCAAAAAAAGTCTCGTTATAGTCCTCGCCAAAATTGGTGACATCCCTCCAAATGCCATCCTCTGTCTGAACCCCTGGCCGTTCTTGGCCCTTTTCCCCAAATCGTATTAATTTCATAATTAAGAATTTAGTTTTATAAAGCCCCCATCTATGGGGAAATCCGTTCCTGTTATAAAGCTGGCCTCATCAGAGCATAGATAAAGTACTAAATGGGCAATTTCCTTCGGTTGGGCCATTCTGCCTATGGGCTGTGTGCGTTCCAACGTTTTGTACATGGCCTCTTCTTCCCCTGGGTAGGTGTTCCGCAGGTATCCATCCACAAAAGGGGTGTGCACCCTTGCCGGCGATATGCTGTTGCAACGTATGCCCTTATCCACATAGTCCTTGGCCACGGAATAGGTCATGGTCAAGAGGGCGCCTTTGGAGGCCGAATAGGCAAAACGCTCCGCAATGCCCACACTTGCCGCAACGGAAACCATATTCAAAATAAGGCCCCCTTTATCCTTTAAGTAGGGAATTGCTGCATACATACAGTTGTAGGACCCCTTGACGTTCACGTTGAAGACCCTATCAAAATCAGCTTCTCTGGTCTGTTCCACAGTGCCAATATGGGCCACGCCGGCGTTATTGATCAATATGTTGATCTGGCCCCTTTCCGCAATGGCCGCAATGGTAGCTATTACCGCTTTCTGCTGTGTGATGTCACAAGGATACCCATGGCAGCTCCCTCCCTGTTTTCGAAGTTCGGTCACCACCTCATTCAGTGTGTCACCATTGATGTCCAACAGGTGCAGAATGGCGCCTTCGCCCGCCAAAACCATGGCTATGGCCTTGCCTATGCCACTGGCGGCCCCTGTTATGATAATATTTTTATTGGCTAACGTACGTCCCATATATGATCATGATCATGCCCCGAAGACTTTCCTTTGGGTTCCATTTTATAATTGGCCCATTAAAATAGGTAATTTCTTAGCATCATTCCATTTCTTTTTACCTTGAAACCACTATTTTTAAGAGGGCAATTGGTTTTTTCCTTCAAAATCCGGCAATTTGCCCATGAACACACTCCTATGAAAACAAGGCCCCTAACGGTATTTGCCATTTTTATTTTCATGACAGGCTTGGGCCAAGAAGTGCCCCAGAGCATTGCATTAAGGCCCTTCTCTGAATTAAAGGTCTATGACAAGATCATCCTGACGTTGGAGAAAAGTGATACAGATGCCCTTTTGGTACATGGCAACAATGCCTATGAGCTGCAGCGTACTGAAAACGGTGAATTGCTGAAATTAAGGTTGGATCCAGACCAAGGTGCCATAAACAGTGAAGTGAATGCCACACTGTATTATTCCGGGCCGTTGCGGTTCATTACTGCCCATGCGAATGCCATCATCAAAAATACGGGGAACCTAACGGGCGAAACATGTGAACTGCAGGCGCAGGGCGGTGGTATGATCACCCTTAACCTTACCATGACCACTATAAGGGCCAAGGCCATGACCGGCGGCGGCATTTCCCTTACCGGGGAGTGTGTTCAGCAAGAGGTGTCCGCGCTAACGGCAGGTACTGTGCTGAACAGCGCATTTTTTTCCAAGGAAACCGTGGCCATGGCCATGGGTGGTGGTTTGGCCGAGGTAAACGCCACAAGTGTCATTAAAGCACAGACGAAGTCCGGCGGCACCATAAAGGTTTTTGGAAAACCAAAGAAAAAGGTCATGGACACCACTTATGGAGGGGAACTCCTCTTGATGGAGTGATCACTGGGCTATGTCCGAAGCATCAAAGGAAACCAATTCCCCATTGGAAAATACGGGTACCACTTCTATGGGATTACAGCACACTTCACAATCCTCAATATAGGTCTGCTGGGATACGGATACATCCAACAGCATGGATATTTCCTCCCAACAATGTGGACATTGAAAAAAGTGTTCGTACATGCTTGGCTATTATGATTTCAGTCTGTTCGCCAATTCCTCCAACGTCATGCGCTGGATAAGGTTTTCTGCGTTCGACTTGAAAATCGTGTGTTTCCCCAACATGATGGACATGACATCCCCATCCGTTACCAAAGCAATATCCGAGGCCGCTTTCTGTATCTCCTCAAGTTTCAGGTCCATCCTCTTCTTCAAGGTCACCAACCCCTGTGTATGGGATAACTGGAACCCACTGAAATCCAAAAGGCGCTTTAGGCCACTAAAGAATCTGAAGCCTGTAAAAAGAAGGCTGGCCATGGCAAAATCTATGGCTAGGGTAAAGACGTTGATATCCTCCCCGTTTACAACTATGGATACTAAAGAAGCTACCCCATAGACCCCTGCCAAAAACACGAGTAGGCCCACCACTACGGCAAAAATATCCAGAAGTTTGGCCCTAGTGGTCCTGGTGATGACCACACGGTCTTCCTGCAATTCGGCCACAAAACCAAAGTCCTTAAGGTATTCCAAATTTTTGATGCGCTCCAGTTTTTCGGAAATAAGGGCCTCTAACCCACTTTTGTCCACAGGCAGTTTTCTGGTATTGAACTCATCATTGAGATTGAGCTGCGACTCAAAGGTGAGCATATGGGCCTGTTCCAAAAATTCCACAAGCTCTTTGTTTGTTTTTTCGCTGTACATGTTCGTTGGTATACGTTTTGCCGTTGGTGCTTTCCGCAATTAAAGTTCTACGTTCAATAACTGCCCGGTCAGTTGCAACAATTGCAGCTCGGCCAACTTGGCATCATACTTGGCAAAGTTTTTATTGGTCTGGGCGTTCAAAAGGTTGATCTGGGCTTGCCGAAGCTCCACCGAGGTGATCTGGCCTAATTTATACTGTTCACTAGACCTGTTGTAATTGTTCTCAGCTGTTAGCACATTCTGTTGCTGTAGGTTGAATATCTGCAATCTGTTCATGTAGTCGTCCTTTGCGTTTGCAATGTCCCTCCGTACCTCTTGCGATATTTGCTCCTGTAAGGTCTCTTGGTTTTCCAATAGGAGTTTGGCGTTCTTTACCTGAGTAATGCCGGTGCCCCCATCAAATAGGTTCCATGTAAGGTTCAGTCCGGCTGAGAACCCAGTGGAGTTATTGGACGCCAAAAAGTTGGTGGCCGGAAAATTTCCTTGGTTCCATCCATAAGCACCGGTAAGGCCCAACGTAGGCAAGAACACTGACTTGTTCGATTTTAAGGTATACCCATTGATCTTTATATTTTGCTCCGCCTGCAGAATACGCACATTGTTGACAATGCCGTCCTCTAAAAAGGCCTCTAAACGCAGGGGATCCGTGAAACCTATGACCGTGTCCACTTCAAAACCCAGTTGTAATTCCCTATTGAGCAGGAGGTTTAGATCACGTTTCGTGTTCCTGTAGGTCTGGCGCTCGTTCATGAGGTTGATGCTATCGTTCACCAAATCCACTTCGGCATTCAGCACATCCAATTTATTGTTTTGGCCAAATTCAAATCCGTAGGCCGCCCGCTGCAACCTATTCTTGGTGTTGGAAAAGGTCTCTTGGAGCACCTGTATGTTCTCAGTTAACCTGGCCGCCTCAAAATAAACAGTGAACAGCTGTAAGATGGTGGTTTCTATGGTCTCCCTGGTTTCCAGTTCACTTAGGTTGTACTGTTCCTTGAGCCTCTTGTAATCATACCAACGGCCCATACCGTCAAACAGCGTGTAGTTCAAGTTCAAAGAAGCGTTGTAACGTGTGGTCTCAGCGCCATCTATGGCCCTAACATTACCATCTTGGAAAGTGGCCTCTTGATTGCTTATATCATAATTTCCACCAGCATTTCCTGTTAAACTGGGCAAAAAACCGGAGTTCAAGATGTTTTGATTGTTTTCTGCTACCTTAAGGTTATTGTTGGCCACCAAAATGCCGAAATTATTTTCCAAGGCCAACGCTACGGCCTCTTCCTTGGTGAGTACTTGTTCTTGTGCAAATAGACTGGCCACTGGCAAAAAGACCAGTAGGCACCATAGTCGTAATCTAATCATTATGCTGTTCTTCTAATTGGTGTTCGGTTAATTGGCCATTTTCATGGGCGGGCAACTGGCCTTTCGGTTGTTGGTGGGCCATTCCTTCCAAATGCTGTTTTTCCTTCCTTTCCTTTATGGCGCGTTCCACCTCTTCTTTTGTGATTTTATACCCGGATGACAACATTCTATTATTGGACTTTAAATTATTGCTGAAGGACAGGAACAGTGGCAACATGACCAAGGTGAGTATGGTGGCAATCCCAATACCGTAGGCTATGGATATGGCCATGGGCTTTAGGAACTGAGCCTGCCTGCTGGTTTCCGCCATGAGCGGGGCCAGCCCTGCTATGGTGGTGATGGAAGTCAAAAATATGGCCCGGAACCTAGAGCGGCCTGCTTCATAAATGGCGTCATCAAAGGTCATGCCCTCCCTAAGGTTGGTATTGAATTTCCCAATGAGCACCAAGCCATCATTGACCATGATACCAATAAGGGCAATGATGCCCAATAAGGAAAGTACGTTGATCGGAAAGTCATGGATCCAGTGACCCCAGGCCACCGCAATAAGGCTGAACGGAACCAACAATAGCAACATCAAAGGTTGGCTGAAACTTCTAAAGGTAAAGGCTATGGTAATGTAAATGAGCAAAAGCACGGAGAGGCCCACGACCTCCAGAGAACCTGTTAATTTACCCAGCTCCCGGTTTTGGCCCTCATAGGAAGCCGTTACGGTGGGATATTTGGATTGGATCTCTGGCATGATCACGTTCTGAATCTCGGCCATGATATCCGTGGGGCTGTCCTTGGGATTTTTCAAATCTGCCGATACTTGGATTTCCCTACGGCCCTCTAACCGGTTAATGGCCACATCCCCACGTTCTATGGTATAATCGGCTATCTCCTTTAAAGGGACCCTATTACCACTCGGGGTAAGGATACGCATTTCATCCAAATCTGAAATAGAGGAACGGTTGTCACGGTCATACCTTACCCACACCCGTATTTCATCTTGGGATCGTTGAAAGCGCTGCGCCTGTACGCCAAAAAAGCCCGCCCTTACTTGGTTCATGATATTTCTAAGGTCCAGACCCAACAAATAGGCGTTCTCTTTCAACTGCAGCCTAATTTCCTTAATGCCTTCCGGGTCATTGTCCGCAATATCCTTAAGTAGGGTATTGTTCTGCAGGGCCGTTTTGAGCTCCTTTTTTGCCGCTTTCAATTCCTCAATATTGTTCCCCAAGAGCGAAACGGAGACAGGCGAACCACCAAAGTTGCCCCCTGAACCATAGATCAAACTTTCCACACCTATCACAGGGCCCACCAACTCCTCTAACCTTCTGGTCACTAGGTCAGCGGCTATCTCATCCGGGCGTTCCTCCCCTGGCAATAGGTTGATGCTCAACGTAGCGGTTGCCGATCCAGGGCCCATTCTTCTGATCATGTTCTCAAAAAGAACCTTGTCCGTACCTTGCAGGTATTGTTCAGTGAGCTCATTATTCACGATCTGGGCCTTATCCTCTATCATACTGATGATGGAATCCGTAATCTTCTCATTGGTACCGTTGGGCATTTGAAGTTCCACCTGCACGCGATCACTGGCTATACGGGGAAAGAAGGCCGTTCTAATGATGCCCCCGCCCACAGAACCAAAGGTTAAAATGAGGGCCATGGCAAAAAAACTGAACGTGAGCATTTTGTACTTCATGGCAAAATGAAGGACGGGACTGTACAACTTATCCCGCATCCAGCCCATGAACCGATCGCCAGATTCATTTATGACCCGTAACTTGGCAAAAGCAGCGGCAAGGCCGGTCTTTGGTTTTTTGTCCACCGGCTGCAAGGCTTTGGAATGAGCCAAATGCGCAGGCAGAATAATCAGTGCCTCTACAAGGGATACCACCAAGGTAAGAATCACAATGACCGAGACCTCACCAAAGAACTCACCAATCCTACTGTCCAAAAACAAGAATATGGAAAAGGCCAAAATGGTGGTGATGATGGCAGAAATGATAGGGGGCAATACCTCCATGGTGCCATCTACGGCAGCTTGTACCGGGGATTTTCCCTTTTCATAATGCTGATAGATGTTCTCTGCGATCACAATGCCATCATCCACAAGGATACCGATAACGATGATCATGCCAAACAGGGAGAGCACGTTGATGGTGACATCAAAGAAACCGGCAAAGACAAACATCCCCAGAAAAGCCACAGGAAGGCCAAAGGCCACCCAAAAAGCGAGACGGGTGTTCAAAAACAGGGAAAGGAATATGAGGACAAGAATCATCCCCATGATCGCATTTTCAGTTAGCAATTGGGTTCGTTGCACCAAGGTGGTGGAGAGGTCGGAGACCACATCCAACTTTACATTATTGTACTTCTGGTTGAAATCATCCACGTAGGCCTTTACCTTTTCCGCAGAACTGACCAAATCTTCCGTATTGGTACTGGTAATGGTGGTGTTCACGGAGAGGTTGCCATTAAAATAGGCGGCGTTGGGGGTCTCGGCAAAACGATCCCTAACTGTGGCCACGTCTTTCAGCCTAACGGTGCTGCCTGAAGCATCTGCCTTTATAATGAGATTGGAAAGTTCATCCCCATAATACGATCGGTTGTTGGCGCGTATCAAATACTCCTCGGCATCTGTCTTTATATTTCCACCAGTAACCAAAATATTGGCATTGCCCACGGCCTGTGCCACTTCGGTAAAGGAGACCCCGTAAGCTAGGAGGTTGTTCTCATTTACGGCAATTTCTATTTCCTCCTCCGGGTAACCGGATATCTCTATTTGTGAAATGCCATCAATGGCCCTAAGGTCGTTCTCTATTTGCCGTCCTACGCTTTTTAAGGTGGCCAGGGGTATATTTTCCCCGCTAATGGCAAAGGAGATGGTCTGGCGAACGGCCTCCAATTTAGAAACAATGAGCGGCTCCATGCCCGTAGGGAAGGTAGGTACGCGATCTACCGCGTTCTTTACCTCTAGGAGCATGAAATCTATATCCCGACCCTTTTCTATTTCCACATTTATGGTACCGCTGTTTTCCCGAGAGGTTGAAGTGACCCTGTCCACACCTTCAAGTCCCTTGAGGTTGTCCTCAATCTTAAGGACTATGCCCTCTTCCACTTCTTGGGGAGAGGCCCCAGGGTAGGTAATGTTGACTGAAATGTTCTTGGAGTCCGTTAGAGGGAAAAAGGAGGACTTCAAAGATTTGGCCCCAACAATACCGAACAGGGCAAAACTGATCACCACCACATTTACGGCAACATGATACCTTATGAAATATTCAATGACTTTTCGCATTATCCTTGGGTATTGTTTAGAGTATCTGCTTGGTACACTTTAACGGACATGCCCGTGTAGGCGCCTATAAGGGGCTTGGACATAATGGTAATGCCCTCTGGTACGTTCTTCAGCACCACTTTCTTATCTGAAAAGAAAATGGGGTTGACCTCTATCATATCCAAAACGGAATCGCGCACCACGAATATTTTATTGTCCTCTAAGAGCAGGCTGCGATCGATCTCAATGGCATTTTCCTCGTTTTTGGCATCCAGATAGGCCTCTAGGTACATGCCCTCGCGCAAATTGGAATCATCTACCTCAATGTACGCCTTAATGGTCTGCGTGGCCAGATCCACCCTACCGTTGATACGGGTGACTTTGCCTTGGTATGTCTGGTCATCATTTAAACTGGAGAGCGAAACGGCCTCCCCTACCTTTAAAAGATCGCTATAGGTTTTGCTGATGGCCACCTCTAGCTCATAAACGTCAGGATCAATGAATTCCCCCAATTTTTGTCCGGCCCGTACCAAGGTGCCCTCGGAAACCAACGCCTCTGTTAAAATACCCGTGAAAGGGGCAGATATCCTATACTTGGCCAAGCGCTGCTCTAAATTCTTTACCGTGTAGTAACTGGTAAGGATACCACGGCCGGAGATAAAAAAGCTCTCCTTCTCAGAAGCCATTTCTGGCAGGCTGGGCGTACTCTTCGCCATATCAAAATCATTGAGATATTGCTGCCATTTAGGGTACATCTCAGGATAATCCAGCCTTAGGTCTGGCATGATGGCCGTAATTTCGTTGTAAAGGTTGCTCTTGGCAGATTGTACACTGGCCGCGTATTCCTCAGCATCTATTTTAATAATGGTCTCCCCTTGCTGATACTGCTGGCCTTCTTTAAAGAGCTTGCTCCCTTTTCTAAAAACCCCCTGTACCTCAGCAAACAGTTCCACTTTTTGCTTGGCGGTCAGGTTTCCGTTAGCCGTTACCACAATGGGCACCGTTTTGTTCTCCACAACTTCCGTGAATACCGTTTTTACCACTTTTTGTGGTTTGGGCCTGTACGTTTTTTTACTATCAACAATGACTTTGGCAAGAAAGAATGAGCCTATGATCAATAGAAAGCCCAATGCGGTGAATAAAATTTTCCTCATGTTTTTAGGGTTATTTGGTAGCTAGTTTTTTTGTGAAATTGGTTTGAATCTGTTTCAGGGCCTCAATGACCATTTCCTTGTC
>CAKZLG010000069.1 GCA_937125035.1 uncultured Maribacter sp.
GCGGAAAGTGCGGCGATCAACAGGGAAGCCCCTGCCCTAATATCTGGCGAGGTCATGGTCGTGGCTTTTAGGGTAGATTTAAAGTCATGGCCCATGACCGCTGCCCTGTGGGGATCGCACAAAATAATCTTGGCGCCCATATCCAGCAATTTGTCCACGAAGAACAAACGGCTCTCAAACATTTTTTGGTGGATGATCACCTCGCCCCGAGCTTGTGTGGCCACCACGAGGATAATGCTCAAAAGGTCGGGGGTCATGCCCGGCCATGGGGCGTCTGATATGGTCAATATGGAGCCGTCTATATAATTTTGTATTTCATAGCCCTTTTCATGTTTGGGGATATGGATGTCGTCACCATTCCGCTCAACCGTAATGCCCAATTTTCGGAAGACGGTAGGTATTTGGCCCAAATCATCCCAGCTAACATCTTTTATGGTCAGCTCACTTTTGGTCATGGCCGCAAGCCCGATCCAGCTACCAATTTCAATCATGTCCGGTAACATAGTGTGCTCCGTTCCCGTAAGTTCCTGTACCCCTTCAATTTCCAAAAGATTACTGCCTATACCGCTGATCTTTGCGCCCATGCGGTTCAGCATTTTGCACAATTGTTGCAGGTAGGGCTCGCAGGCCGCATTATAGATTGTGGTCTTCCCTTTGGCCAGAACAGCGGCCATGACAATGTTGGCGGTACCGGTCACAGAAGCCTCATCCAACAACATGTAGGTGCCCACAAGTTCTTTGGCCTCAACGCCATAGAAATATTCTTCCCTATTGTACCGAAAAGAGGCACCCAATTTTATAAACCCTTCAAAATGGGTGTCCAACCGTCGTCTACCTATCTTATCACCTCCAGGTTTGGGAATGTATCCTTTGCCAAATCTGGCCAGCAAGGGCCCTACCAACATAATAGATCCCCTAAGGCCCCGTCCGTCTTGTTTGAACTGGGCAGATTGCAGGTAGTCTAAATTAATGTCATCGGATTTAAAGGTATAAGAACCTTTGCCCCTCTTTTGGATCTTTACGCCAAGGTCCTCTAAAAGGGATATCAGCTTGTTGACATCCACAATGTCCGGTATATTATGCAAGGTTACTTTTTCTGCGGTCAGAAGTACCGCGCACAGAATCTGCAATGCCTCATTTTTGGCACCTTGGGGGGTAATTTCACCATGAAGTTGGTGTCCGCCCTCTATTCTAAATGTTCCCATTTAAATTGGAAAAGTTTAATACCGCTTTTTACCGCGGTTGGTATTGCGTTGATTTTTTTTGCCTGAATTTGATCTTGGATTTTTGGCCACCCTATTTTTTAGAAATTGCCCGCTATCCGTAAGGTTCTCTCCATCAGAAGCCAAATCGATCTCCCCATTGCTGAGCTCATACAAATGGTTGAAAATGGCCTTGTCATCCACCACATCCTTGTTCCAGTTCAAATAGCATTTCTTCATGTGGTTGGCTATGGCATATTCCAACCCAGAGCGCTTGTCCCCTTTCTCCCATTCTACCGCAACATCGATCATCCTTTTTATATTATTTCCATAAAAACGGTATTTGGGATGATTTTGAGGATATTCCAACGGTTCAGGTCGCTTTTGTAACAGTTCCTTGGAGGTTATGGGAAAAGGAGAGTCCACATCCAACTGAAAATCAGACATGATGAACATTTGATCCCATAATTTATGTTGAAAATCGGGCACATCGCGCAAATGGGGCTGCATATTGCCCATGACACTGATAATGGCTTGGGCCACCTTGTTCCGTTCCTCCCTATCTTCTATACTCAGGGCGTAATCGACCATTTTTTGAAAATGTCGGCCGTATTCTGGAATAATGAGTTTGGAACGCTCCGTGTTGTACTCGAGGTTGTTTACTAAATCCAAATTGGAAAATTTATGTGATTAATTCTTTAGAAGAGCTGTTAAATAACGATGGCAAAGTACTAAAATTATGGGGGAATAACTATTTTAAAGTGAGATAACCCCTTCTATGGCCCCTACTTCCTTGTATTTGGCAATAACTTCATCAGGACCGCTAAGGTTCACCATAATGGAGACACTGGTGTATTTACCGTTCTTTGACTTTTTCAATTGAATCACGGCCCCGGTATTGTCAAAAATGGTGTGGATGCGCTCAATTTTCTCTTTGTTGGAAAGTACTATGAACTTGTACAGGTAATCAGATGGCCATGTGGTACTGTCCGTCAACTGCTCCTTTAACCGCGAATAGAACTCCTCTGAATCCTGATCTGCCATAACCCTTTTGTTTTAAGGCAAAGATACGGCAATTCATCAGTTTTAGAAGGGCATCTTGCAAAGTTTGACCCAAGGAATACCACGATTCATACGTACCGATACCCTTAGGAGGTGAAGGCGAAAGCATTTTATTATCTACAAGGTTTGCCTACTTTTGCAACGGCATATGAACAGTAGCAACCCCAAACGCATAGTGATCACCGGAGGGCCCGGTACGGGAAAGACCTCCTTGGTCACCGCATTGGAAAAAAGCGGCAGGCCCTGTTTTCATGAACTTATCCGTACAATGACCTTGGATGCCCAAAAAAACGGCAGTGGAAAGGAAATGGCCATCAACCCCTTAACCTTTGTTAACGACCCCCTAAGTTTCAACCAACAACTTCTGGCAGGACGCCTACAACAGTTCAATGATGCCCATAAAATAACCGGACCCCTCGCATTTTATGATCGCGGCATGCCAGATGTCCTGGCCTATATGGACTATTTTGGGCAACCCTACGGCCCTGATTTTGAAGGACCCTGCAGGGAACATAGATACGACCTTGTCTTTATGCTGCCGCCGTGGAAAGCCATATATGTGCAGGACAATGAGCGCTTGGAGAATTTTGAAGAAGCCGTTGACATTCACGCTGCCTTGGAAAGCGCCTACAGAACGTTGAACTATGACCCCATAGAAGTACCCATTGGCATGGTTGAGGAAAGGCTGCATTTTATTAACCGGTTTTTGGATTGAAATGAGCGTAGAAGACCCCTTGAAGATTTTGGAGGAATATTGGGGCTTTACCCAGTTTAAAGGCTCCCAAGAGGCTTTGGTACAGGCCGCACTCCTTAATAAGGACGCCCTTGGACTTCTACCCACAGGTGGTGGCAAATCTGTTTGCTTTCAAGTACCCGCCTTAATGAAAAAGGGCATTTGCGTGGTGGTCTCGCCCTTGGTGGCTTTGATTCAAAACCAAGTGGACCAGCTTAAAAAGAGAGGCATCAAGGCCATTGGACTAACGGGATCCCTGAACTTTGATATCTTGGACCAAGCACTGGACAATTGTATCTATGGAAATTATAAATTCCTGTACCTCTCCCCAGAACGCCTCAAACAAGATCTGGTACAAGAGCGCTTGTCCAAAATGGAGGTGAGCCTTTTTGTGGTGGATGAGGCCCATTGTATTTCCCAATGGGGACATGATTTTAGGCCCGCCTACCTAGAGTGTTCCTTGCTCAGGGAGATACACCCACAAGTTCCTTTGATGGCCCTCACGGCCACCGCCACACCAAAGGTGGTGGAAGATATGTTGCACTATTTGGCAATGAAATCGCCCGTCGTCATAAAGGATTCTTTTGAACGGCATAACATCGCTTTTCATGTAGTACGGCAAGATGATAAACAATTTCCACTGAAAACGCTTTGTTCACAACTGACCACCAGCGGTATCATCTATGTAAGAAATAGAAAATCAACCGTGCAATTGGCCCATTATCTTCAGCAACAGGGCGTAACGGCCACTTCTTTTCACGGGGGAATCCCGGAGCAGGAGAAAAAAACGAAACTAAACGACTGGCTTACGGACAAGGTGCAGTTCATGGTGGCCACCAATGCCTTTGGAATGGGCATAGACAAACCGGACGTTGGTCTTGTGGTGCATTACCAAATACCGGACTGCATTGAGAATTATTTCCAAGAAGCTGGTCGCGCTGGCCGAAATGGTCAGCCTGCAAAAGCCGTACTCTTGACCAATGAGGCCGATAAGGTCCAAGCCATGAACCAATTTCTAAGTGTACTGCCAGAGGTGTCCTTCGTTAAGAAATGCTACAAAAAACTATGCAATTACTTTCAAATAGCCTACGGGGAAGGTAGTGGGGACACGTATTCCCTTAATTTGAACTCTTTTTGCGCTACCTACCATCTCAATACGTTCCACGTATACAACACTCTGCAGATATTGGACCGGCACTCCGTCATTGCCCTCAATGAAGCATATCACAAAAAGACCAGCCTACAATTCATTGCAAAAAAAGATGACCTGTTTCTGTACATGGAAAACAACCCTTCATTAAAGGATTCCATGAAGACCCTATTAAGGACATATGGCGGTATCTTTGAGTTCATGACCCCGATCAATACCCTATTACTGTCCAAAAAAGCGAATATTTCAGAAAATAAAATGTTGGGGGTGCTGGGTATTTTGGCGCGAGACGGCCTCATTAGTTTAGAGGAAGCCACCAATGATTTGGAAATCACCTTTTTAGTACCTAGGGAGGATGAACGCACTATAAATCCCCTGGCCAAGAGCATTGAGGCAAGACATGGACTCAAAAAAAATCAACTGAAAGACATGTTGCGCTACGTTACCTGTGACCGGATATGCCGAAATAAACAATTATTGGAGTACTTTGGCGAAGAGCGTAAGGAAGACTGTGGCCGCTGCGATGTCTGTTCACAAAAAAAAGGAACGGTGAACAAGGAAAAAACCATGTCTGACATCAAAAGGGCCTTGAACGGAAAAAATGCCACCTCCAAGCAATTGGGACAGCTTTTGAATGTTGATGCCCCCATCCTTTTGGCCTGCTTGAAAGACCTGGTGGAAACACGGGAAATAAAGATAAATAGTAAAAATGAATATGAATTGGTAGCGTTATGAGGGATATACGTATCGTTTTTATGGGAACCCCGGATTTCGCCGTGGGCATATTGGAAACCCTAGTGGAAAATAATTGTAAGATCGTGGGCGTGATCACGGCGCCGGACAAACCGGCAGGGCGTGGAAGGAAAGTACAGCAATCTGCTGTTAAAACGGCTGCGCAACGGCACAACCTGCCCCTTCTACAGCCCACAAATCTAAAGGACGAACATTTTTTGGCCCAGTTGAAAGCACTCCAGGCCAACCTGCAGATCGTAGTGGCCTTTAGAATGTTGCCAAAAGTAGTCTGGCAAATGCCAGAATACGGAACATTCAACCTTCATGCCTCGCTACTTCCACAATACAGGGGAGCAGCGCCCATTAATTGGGCCATCATGAACGGGGAGGACAAAACTGGGGTCACCACCTTTTTTATTGATGAGGCCATTGACACAGGTGCGATCATCCTACAACAAGAAACACCCATCAATGATGATGACACGGCGGGGACCTTACATGATCGTTTAATGAAATTGGGGGCTACGGCGGTCTTGGATACGGTGAACTTGATCAAAGAGGAAAACGTACGTACCATAGTACAACCAAATACCAAAGCACTTAAGACGGCACATAAATTGCATAAGGAAACCTGCCGCATAGATTGGGCCCAGCCCTTGGACCGGTTATACGATTTTATCCGTGGACTTAGCCCCTACCCCACGGCCTGGACGCATTTGCACAACGGCTCAGATACGCTCATTACAAAAATATATGACGCCAGAAAAGAACCGGCCCAGCATGACCATGCCCCTGGCACCCTGATCATAGACAAAAAGAGCATGAAAGTGGCCGCAAAGGACGGTTACCTCCACCTGGTGGAACTTCAATTACAGGGAAAGCGAAAGATGGGGGCTGCTGATGTTCTCAACGGACTTCAACTAGAAGAAAACGCTTACATGTCGTAATGCCCGTAATCATTGGGCTAACAGAAAACTGACATAAAAGTCCTACTTTATCAACAAAGCCACCTAGTTATCAACAAAAATGGTGATTTCCCTGCATTTTACTTGTCTTACACACAAATCCATATAAATTTGTTCAAGGTTATAACTTATTTAACAACAATTAATTTAATCACATTATGAACAAAACAGAATTGATCGATGCAATGGCAGCTGATGCTGGCATCACAAAAGCCGCAGCAAAAAAGTCATTGGAATCTTTCTTGGGAAATGTTGAAAAGTCCCTTAAAGGTGGAGACCGCGTTTCCTTGGTAGGGTTCGGATCCTGGTCCGTATCCAAAAGAAACGCAAGGGAAGGAAGAAACCCTTCTACTGGTAAGACCATACAAATTGCTGCCAAGAATGTTGTTAAGTTCAAAGCTGGAGCTGATTTGGCCAACGCTGTAAACTAAAAATTAAACTTGTAAAGTTTTAAAAAGCGCTTGTTACAAGCGCTTTTTTTATGCTCTATTTTTGTGGTTTATAGGAAATATCCTATTTTAGGCATGCTAACATGCAAAGAAATGGTGGAACTAAAGCCAAAAAAAGGCAAACTTTTAATTGCCGAACCCTCCTTAACGGGCGATGTTTCTTTCAACAGGTCAGTGGTTCTTCTTGCAGAACACAATGAAGAAGGTTCCGTTGGCTTTATTCTAAATAAGCCCTTAGAGTACCAGATCAATGATTTGGTCTCAGAGATCAAAATTCCATTTCAGGTATATAATGGCGGACCTGTGGAGCAGGACAACCTTTACTTTATTCATAAGGTACCCCACTTGATCAGCAATAGTGTTGAGATTTCTGACGGCATTTATTGGGGGGGCGACTTTGAGGCCACCGTAGAGCTGATCAACAATAAAGTCATTTCTGAAGAGGACATTCGCTTTTTCTTGGGCTATTCCGGTTGGTCTTCCCTACAATTGGACAAGGAACTATCGTCCAGGTCATGGATCGTGGCCATTAATGACCACGAAAGCCAAATCATCAGAAAAACCTCCACTTCCTTTTGGAAGGAAAAAATGTTGGAACTGGGCGGGGATTACCTTTTGTGGTCCAATGCTCCCGAAAATCCAAGTCTCAACTGATCACCATCAAACCGTTAACCGCGCCACAGCGTTCAATTTGCCCAGTAGGCCCTTGGCGAATTGGCTGTTGTACTCTTTTTTCCTATATCTTGAAATGGATTGTATACCGTAGTCTATGTGCGTTAAAAAAAGTTCATCCGCTTTTTGCAGTTCAAACGGGGAAATGGGCGATTCCGAAAATGTGATATCGGGCAGTTTTTTTAAAACCTCGATCATTTTTTTTCTGAGGATTCCGTTGGTACAACCTTCCGAAAGAGGTGGTGTCTTTACGCTGTTCTTCGACACTAAAAAAAGATTGGAACCCAAGGATTCCAACACGGATTTGGAGTCATTGAGCACCAGGCAATCCTCATATCCGTTCTCGTGCGCAAAAATGGCTCCGGTGACCTGCAAAACCCTATGGGTGGTGTTCAGTGTGGAGAGAAGATCGTTGGATTTATGGAAATCCTTGAAGAGCTCCACAACATAGGTCCCCGTAAGGTGGGCGAAAAATGGATACTCCAAGGCCTTTGGCACTATGGTATATGAAATTTCCATGGTTTTTGGCAAATGGGTGCCACCGTGGTTCCGGTAAACATAGAAATCCACCAATGCCGTTTTGCCAACCACTGTTTTCAATACCTCGGCGGCAAAGAACTCCATGGTAAGGTGCATGGGTATTTCCATTCTCAAAATGCGCATGGAGGCCATGAGCCGTAAATAATGGTCTTCTAAAAAGTAAATGTGCCCATTGACAACGCGTAGTGTCTCCACCAACGCATCCCCAAAGCGGTACGCCCGGTTCTCATGGTTTAGATAGTTGGTGTCTTCCTTAATCAGTTCGCCATTGACATTGACCATAAAAAAAAGCCTTAAATGTTTAAGGCCCAAAGATACTATTGTTAACCCATTTATTCTAGGTGGATCCCAGCACTTGTTTAAGGTCGGATACTTGGTTGCTCCACAGCATTTTGGCTTCTTCCACCTCGTCTTCTTCCGCAAAATCGGTTATGAAAAGGGAAACATCCTTGGTTATCTCGTCTACTATGATTTTCATTTCAAAATACGAATCGTCCTCGTTGGCCATCCAACTAAAGCGTACAAACTCGTCGCTTTTCCTCTTCAACAAATTAGCTTCCTCTTCTGCCCCGTCCCAAATGAATGTAAACTTTTCCCCGCGGGAATTCACATTGTCCGCAAACCACTCTGAAAGCCCTGAAGGGGTTGCCAGATACTGGTATAACAACTGTGGTGAAGATTGAATCACAAACTCCAGTTCAAACTTTATTTTATCATTCATTTCATTCCTCTTTATGCCAGACAATATATATATTTTAAGATGATAAAAAAATAAAAGCCCCGTATTATTTTATCTTGCTTATTTTGATGGACAAAAAATTAAACTTTATATTTGCAGCCGTTTAAAAACCATGGCGCGGCAGCTTTTGTACCACCATGGTCATCCAGAGAATAGAGTTTAGACCAAGGCGCTCTTTGATTTTTGTCCTTTGGTAAAATTGTTTTGAAAAATATAATGGCGAGGTAGCTCAGCTGGTTAGAGCGTCGGATTCATAACCCGGAGGCCGAGG
>CAKZLG010000070.1 GCA_937125035.1 uncultured Maribacter sp.
CCCCTGATGTTGGTCTCCATGGATTCCGGGTCATACGTGGGCAGTCTTTTGTTATCTTGGGATAAAGTAATGCCCAAGGTTTCCAAAAACTCAAAATTGGGCTTGTAGCCTGTCAGGGCCAATACAAAATCATTCACCAGAACAAGCTCCCCTTTGGGGGTGTCCAAAACAAGCTCATTTTCCCTGATCTCTGAAACGGTGCTGTTGTAGTGCGCGGTAATGCTCCCTTCCTCAATACGGTTAATGATATCTGGGCGTACCCAATATTTTACGCGCTGCCCCACCTCGGGCCCTCTGATGATGAGCCGCACTTCCGCCCCTTTTCGCCAACATTCCAAAGCCGCATCTATGGCAGAGTTACTAGCGCCTACAACGGCCACTTTTTGGCCCGCATAAAAGTGGGGGTCCTTGTAGTAATGGCTCACCTTGGGCAGCGCTTCTCCGGGTACGTTCAACAAATTGGGGAGGTCGTAAAAACCCGTGGCCACAATAATGTTCTTGGACAAGTAGGTACCCTTGGGTGTTTGTACTTCAAAATGGCCATTCTGTTTTTTGGCATTGGTCACCTTTTCAAAGAGGTGTATGTTAAGGTCATTGCCGGTAACGATCCTACGGTAGTATTCCAGGGCCTCGTCCCTTTTGGGCTTGGCCTCTTTGCTTATAAAGGGGATATCATCGATCTCCAAACGTTCTGATGAGGAAAAGAACTGCATATTAACGGGATAGTTGAAGAGGGAATTTACAATCGGCCCCTTTTCAAGAATGACATAGGACAATTCTTTTTTTTTGGCCTCCAATCCACAAGCAATACCTATGGGCCCGCCTCCAATAATCACAACGTCCAACAATGCATCCATCAATCCTTCAATGATTTTATGGTGGCCATGGGATCCTTGCTTTTAAACACAAAACTGCCGGCCACCAAGACATTAGCGCCCGCCGCCACGAGTGCCTTGGCATTTTTGGCGTTCACCCCTCCGTCCACTTCTATAAGACAATTTGCATTTTTTTCCAACATCATCTGCTTTAGGGCCTTGATTTTGTCATAGGTATTGGCAATGAACGATTGTCCGCCAAAGCCTGGGTTCACGCTCATAATGAGGACCAGGTCAAGGTCTTGGATGATATCTGCCAAGAGGGACACGGGCGTATGTGGATTCAGGGCCACGCCGGCCTGCATGCCCGCTGCCTTTATCGCCTGTACGGTTCTATGCAGATGAGTGCAGGCCTCATAGTGCACGGTGAGGACATGGGCACCCAGATCGGCAAAGGTCTCAATGTACCTGTCTGGATCTACGATCATCAAGTGCACATCCAAAGGCTTTGTGGCGTGTTCGCTTATGGCCTTCAAAACGGGCATTCCATACGAGATATTGGGCACAAAAACCCCATCCATGATATCAATATGGTGCCAGTCCGCCGCACTTCGGTTCACCAATTCCACATCGCGCTGTAGGTTTCCAAAATCTGCTGCGAGCAGCGACGGCGCTATTTTTGTCTTTTGCATTTTGTATGAGCTGAAAATATCAGTACAAAAGTAAGGAATTGAGTTTTCCTGCTAGAAATTCCAAGGTTCTTTACAGCATCTATCTGTCAAAATAACGTATTAGGTCACTTTCTGCGGCTATATATCCAAAAGAACTCCA
>CAKZLG010000071.1 GCA_937125035.1 uncultured Maribacter sp.
CCGTTCAATTCCATGTTTTGGGCGGTGCAGGGTATGGCCGCAGAGTTTGTGACCGGTGCCTTGATGATGGATCGTATACAGGCCAGCGGTCAGAAAATCTCCATGTTGGTGGCCAACAACAACGCTAATTTCAGTAAAAAAGCGACGGGCACCATTACCTTTACCTGTGAGGATGGGCATCTGATCCAGGAAGCGTTGGACAAGACGATGGCCACTGGCGAAGGCCAGACCATTTGGATGAAATCTGTTGGCGTGAACGCGGATGGGGCAGTGGTAAGCACCTTTAATTTTGAATGGACTGTGCGGTTAAAGAAGTAATAGATTGGCAAGCCCACTGTGCCATGTACGCAGGCCAAGGGTTGAACAGTCGGTTCCGTGAAGAGGTCTGTTATGAGTTCAGCTTTACCATCCTTAGGCCAAATTTTTTCCAAATTGAAATGCTCCTGCCCACAAAAACAAAAAAGAAACCTTTATTTTGCACTGTTTTGGCCAAAGAGGGCCCAACCGCGCCCTAGTGACATTTATTTTAAAAATGGAAAATGCAGTGTAGAGGGTAGGAACTGTTCTGCAGAGGAAGGCCAGTATTATTTAAAACCTATAATGGATGTACATGAAACATTTTTTCACGTGCTTGCTCGTCTTGTCTCTTTGGTCCTGTGCCAACGACAAAAATGGGGGTGACGATGTTACAGCGTCCAATGAAGAGGAACTACTGGCCTATATTGAGGCCAATGATCTGGTGGCGGAACGCAGTGCCTCAGGATTGTATTACGTGATCAATGAATTGGGCACCGGGGCCACCCCCACGCCTTCCTCCAATGTCACTGTGGCCTACCGTGGTTATTTCACCAACGGCAGCACCTTTGACGAAAGTCCCCCAGAAGGGATTTCCTTTAATTTGAACCAAGTCATTCCAGGGTGGACAGAGGGCATTACTTATTTTAAAGAGGGCGGCAATGGCATTTTGTTGATCCCATCTCGCCTGGGCTACGGCGATAGGGGCCGGGGGAGCATCCCCGGGGGTGCGGTGCTTATTTTTGACATAGACCTGAGAAGCGTCAACTAGCCTTTGCGGCTGTCATTCCTTTTGGATTTTTATTAAGGTCGCTCTCCACTTTTTTCTAAAAAAAGTCAGTTGAAACTGTAACAGGTCACTGTGTAATCACTACCTATAACCATCAATCCATTAAAACGATAAAAAATGAACGCACACGAAATAGATTACGAGATCTTTGGAGAGGAAATGCAATATGTGGAAATTGAGCTGGACCCACAGGAAGCCGTGGTGGCGGAGGCAGGTAGCTTTATGATGATGGAGCCGGACATTAAAATGAACACCATCTTTGGCGATGGCAGCAATCAGGACAACAGCGTTCTGGGAAAGATCTTTTCGGCCGGAAAGCGAATGCTCACAGGTGAAAGCCTGTTCATGACCGCTTTTTTAAACATAGGCCAAGGAAAGAAGAAGGTCAGTTTTGCATCGCCCTATCCCGGAAAGATATTGCCCATAGACCTTTCTGAGAGCGGGGGAAAGTTCATTTGCCAGAAAGACGCGTTTCTCTGTGCGGCCAAAGGGGTTTCCGTGGGCATTGAATTTTCCAAAAAACTGGGTCGCGGCCTTTTTGGCGGGGAAGGCTTCATCATGCAGAAATTAGAAGGAGATGGGATGGCCTTTGTGCATGCTGGCGGAACCATGGCCAAAAAAATGCTGGGTCCCGGCGAGGTGCTCAAGGTGGATACGGGCTGTATCATTGGGTTTTCGCACACGGTGGACTATGACATTGAATTTGTTGGGGGGATCCGCAATACCGTATTTGGCGGAGAGGGACTCTTTTTTGCCACATTGCGCGGGCCAGGGACCGTTTATGTCCAGTCCTTGCCCTTTAGTAGATTGGCCGGGCGCGTATTGGCTTCCATTCCTAGGGGAGGAAAGGACAAGGGCGAAGGCAGTATCTTGGGTACCTTGGGCGATATTGTTGGGGGAGATAATAGGTTTTAAGTTCAAGTATTTGAGTTCAGAGCACTTAGCAGTTTACAATGAACAAT
>CAKZLG010000072.1 GCA_937125035.1 uncultured Maribacter sp.
CATGCGCTCCCCATAGGCCGGATCGGCCAAAAAGATATCCACGGCCTTCTCCAAAAGGAATTCTTCCGGCTCTTGGAGCAAGGAGGTCACTACCTCTGGCGATGGGGGTAACCCGGTAAGGTCTAGGGCCATGCGCCGCAATAGGGTAAATATATTGGCCTGTGCGGCCGGCCGTAATTGCTGTTCCTTTAATTTTTGCAGGACAAAGGCGTCTATTTCGTTACTGCCCCAAGCGCTGTCCCAAGGTGTTTTGGGCAGGTCTTTTTTCTTTGGGGCCAGATAGGCCCAGTGCTTTTCAAACGGCGCTCCTTGTGCGATCCATTTTTTGATCAGTTTTTTTTCGTGTTCGTTCAAGGTCAATCTAGAATCTGGAGGAGGCATGAGCTGGTCCAAATCCTCAGTCACCATATGCTCATAGACAGCGCTGCTATTGGGTTTTCCCGGTACAATGGCATACCGACCAGGACTTTCGGGCAGTTCCCCAAGAGCGGCCTCGGCCACATCCAACCGCAGTCCTGCCTTTCGTTTGTTGGCATCCGGACCATGGCAGGCATAACAATTGTCTGACAGGATGGGCTTTATATGGAAATTATAATCCACCACCTCTGGCATGGGCACTTGGGCATAGCTGTTTTTTGAACTATCAAAAGCCCCATTTACCGCTATATAGATCAGGGCGGTGAGGCAGGCCAATGCGGTACATAAAATGATGCGATGCTTCATGGTGATCGTACTAGAGAGCGTGGTGCCATGATGGGGCACGATCCTGTACTAAGATTGAAGATACACTTTTTACCATCATCCACCAAAAAGCAGAAAACCAGCCTTTTGGGCTGGTTTTATCCATTTATAAAATGAATGGATTAGGCTGTTTCGGCCAATGAGTTTTGATGGTCCTGATAGTATTTGGGACTACAATTGTATTTTTGCTTGAATATTTTGGAGAAATAGCTTCTGCTGGTAAGCCCCACAGTATACACGATCTCTGAAATGTTGAGATCGGTGGTCTTGATCAGGTTTTCGGCTGTTTCCACCCGTACGTTCCTAATGAAGTCGGAAACCGTGCGGTTGTGCAGTAATTTAAAACCCTCTTGTAGTTTTGCCGGGGATAGGGTAGACTTATCACTCAAATATTTTAGACTGTACTGTACCTCAGGATAGTTCTGTATGAATTCCGTGAGTTCGTTGATCTGTTCCATTTCATCACGGGTAAGAGATCCCGGCTTCAACTGGGCATTGCGCACGTCTTCTGTATGTTGTTGGATCTCCAGGGCAAGAATCATGTGCACTATGCCCCTGATCAATAAATGCCTTACTAGGCCTTTTTGTCTTATGGATTCCAAATAGCGGATCTGTTCAGCAATCTTCAGGTTGTACGAACCTGTGTAGGCAAAGGTCTGTTTGTCCGGACCGGGCATGAACGTGGCCACGAGTTGTTCCTGTAATATGGAGGTGGCACTTTCATCCTTTTCAGAGGTTTGGGTGTTCACCGTAATACAAGTGAGATTTACCTTGGTGTCCTTTCTAAAGAAAAGGGCGGTATCTCTGGTGGGATCACTGGCAAATATGCCGGTCTGAAACTGGTTGAGACTTCTTTTTTTTCCATTTTCTGAAAAGCTGTGGCTCATTTGACCTTCCGCACAGTATAGAAAATAGATGGGATCTACATGGGGCGTCTTGTGCACAATGTGCGTATCCTCTGCAAAGGTCAGGGCGTATTGTAAAAAATGGATGTTCTTATTAACGATCACGCCAATGACCTCTCCGTACGCCTTTTCATTATCTACGTGGAGCACGTATTCTTTATGATTGTAAGTGACCGTGCCACCAAGTTGCTGCTCTAGTTCGCTGAATATGGTCTTTAGTTCTCTTTTTGTAAGTAGAAGGGTGTGCATAGTGGTGTTGTTGTTTTATGTTAGCAATTGTGTATGGCACAAAGATCACACACGCACCCAGCTTTCATGTTATATAATTTTTTGATTCTGTTATATAATTAAGGGAAAACGGTCTTAAAATGGACGGAACGACATTTTTTTATGCCGCAAGCCCTTGTAAACTGCCCTTTTTTTATAATAATTCAGTATTGAGCAATGGAGGACAGTATTTGGTTCATGCGGCATTCAGGGCAGTGCTGTTACCTTTTAGGGAGGATAGGGCTACCGTATGGAAAGAAGCGGGGGTAGCCTATGCGGGAATGTACACACAAAATGTGGCGCCCTTGTCCGGTTCCCCTTTTGCCACAATGTACCCCTTGTGGTTCTCCGCTATTTTTTTACAGATGGCAAGACCGATCCCTGTACCGGAATACTCGTCCTTTTGGTGCAACCTTTGGAAGAGCTCAAATATTTTCTCTGAATTCCTGGGATCAAATCCTATACCATTGTCCATTACGGAAATACGGTAATACCCCTTGGGCTGCTTTTCATACCCCTCGGGCACTTCCCCATTGGGCAATAGTTTACAGTCTATGACCACTCTTGGGGTTTCATTTTTACTGTGGTATTTCAGGGCGTTGCTAATAAGGTTATTGAACAGTTGCTCCATTTGAAAGGGAATGGCGCTTATGGTGGGCATGTCATCTACGGTGACTTCCACTCCCGATTCTCGTATGCGGGCCTCTAGATCATGGAGGACGTCTTCAACGATTTTATTCAAGGGCACCATGGTGAAATCCTTTGTATCCTTGGTGATCCTGGAATAGGAGAGCAGGTAATGGATCAAGGTCTGCATTCTATGGGCCGCACTGTTTATCTTTTCAAAAAATTCCGCGTTTCTGCCCTCCAAGGCTTCTTTGGGTATCCGGGATATGAACATCTGTATCTTGCGCAAAGGCTCTTGAAGGTCATGGCTGGCCACATGGTTGAAAGACTCCAGTTCTTCGTTGGAACGCTGTAGTTCCTTGTTCTTGTTTTTCAATTGACGCTCCTTTACAATTTCCTCAGAAATATCCCGCACTACGCCAACCACTATTTTCTTGTCGTCCCTATTTTCAAAATGCCCATTGGTCCTGAGGTGTTTCACCCTGCCTTTTTTTGTGACAATCCTGTAAATGTAAGGTTCGATCTTGCCCGTCTTTAAGGTTCTTCTCCATCGGTCTTTGTAGGCCTCCACATCTTCTTCATGAAGGAACTGCACGTAATTTTCGTGTGTGGCCACAAAGGATTGCGGTTCACATTCCAAAATACGATAGAAGTTGTCCGAGAGCTGGGCCTCTGCATTGTTCGTTTTCCACAGATAGCTGCCTACTTTGGCGAGCCCTTCTGCCTCAGATAATATGGAATTCTGTAGGCGCAGTTCCTCGTTGAGTTGCAACAGTGCCTCTTCTCTGGTCTTTAGGGCGGTAATGTCCCTTGTGGTAATGATGACCCCATCATTGAGCTTAATGGCACTGGCGCTGAAATAGAGCGTTTCCCCATTTTGCTGGTAAACCGTCTCATAGTTTTGGGGTTCATCTTGTTTCACACAGTGTACCAATTTTTCAAAGACGCCATTGGTAAAGATCGTGGGGAACATATCAGAGGCTTTCTTTGTTCTAAGCTCCTCTGGCATATCACCCGTAACCTCATGTATGGCATTGTTGACGAACAAGAATCTGAAATCCTGAATCTCATCGTCTTCATCCCTTATGCTCTCCAAGTGCATGATCACATTGGTGGTGCTCTTTAAAATATTGTTGAGAAAGGCCCTTCCATCCAATAGGGCCAGGTTTTGGGCCTGCAATTTGGCATTGAGCTTCTTCATCTGCTCAGCGGCCCGTTTTTCCGAGGTACAATCCCTAGCTGTGGTGCTTACGCCCTTGCCCAATTTGTTGATGGTGTTCTCCATCCAGACCGGTTTGCCATTGAGCTCGTACTCGTACTCATGTATTTGGGTCTGACCGCTTTTGAGGCATGCTACCATGGCCTGTAACAGACCGTTTTCATGGTTGGCCGGGTAGATTTCACATAAATTTTCACCAATGACCTGGGCCGGTTCTACCCCGGCCAGTTCTTCATACTGCTGACTGGTGAACTCAAACTTGAAATCAATGATTTTTCCCTCAGCATCCTTTACCGGGGTGAAATGGCTAACAAGATTGGGACTGCTCTTAAGCACATTCTGTAAGAAGGATTGTGATTGTAAGGTTTCCTTTCGCTCCCTGTTGATGCTCACAAAGGAGACGATGAACGTGCACAGGGCAAATATCCCTAGAAACAAGGTCATTAAGGGGGTAAAAAAGATGGATTCTCGGTAGGCTTTTTGCTGTGTTTCCAAATTACCATCTGCCCGGGCCAACATTTTATACTTGAGTGCTAAGAGCCGTTGCATACTTTGCGTTACTTGGGTAATGACCGCGGGCTGTTTGGGGATGTCATCTTCTTGAAATGCCATTAGCGCAGTTTCAAACACCCGGGCTTCTTTTTTCACCTCGTCCAGATATTCTTTTTGGAGGGAATCCCCTTTGGTAAGCACCAAAAGCGTGTCCACACTGGCAGCGGAAGCTGTTTGGTGTTTTCCCAAATGTTTTTGCCGGCCATGGAACCCCTGCAAGGCTTTTTCGAAGACCGTAGTCTGCATCATGGCATACTGGGCAAATAGGTCATTAATGGCCGTTTCCGTGCGTAAGGTCTGGGCCACCAGTTCCGCCGAGGTACGTAGTTGCCTTATCTGGTTGAAGCTTATACTGCCTATAAAAGCTAAGAGAACAGTGGCCAAGACAATGAGCAGGATGGATAGTTGGGATGACTTTCTCAAAACGGGGCTTATTTCATAAAAATGGAGTCCTAAGA
>CAKZLG010000073.1 GCA_937125035.1 uncultured Maribacter sp.
AGAAGATGTATTTTCTCCCTTGCATAACTTAAAACTTAAAATTATAGGTTATTGACGGTATTGGTATCGCAAATATGTAACTTTGCAGCGCCTTTACCTCGCCATTTTCGGTCACAAAGAATACCGAATACGGATTATTTCTTCCCAAAACGTTGTACACCGAAATGGTCACGAAACTATGGGCCAACTTGTTCTTTTTATGGTTGCCCTCTATATTGAACCCAAGGTCCAGGCGATAAAAATCCGGTATCCGAAATGCGTTGCGATCACTAAAGGCCACAAAATCGGCATTGTTGAAACGAAAGGTGCCAATGGGATAGGTAACGGGCCGTCCCGTTTGGTATACAAAATTGGCCGACATGCTGTACCTTCTGGTAAACCGGTAATTGGTGATCAGGCTTACATCATGGGGCCTATCGAAATTGGACGGAAAGTAGTCCCCATTGTTGATACGTTCTTCACTAAACTCACTATCAAAACGGTACAATGACCTGGAATAGGTATAACTGAGCCACCCATTTAGATCACCCCGATTTTTTTTGGCCAAAAATTCCACCCCATAGGCCTTACCATCGCCCTGTAGCACTTCGGTCTCCACATTCTCGTTGAGGAACAGGTCCGCCCCGGTCTTGAAGTCCAGCACATTGTCCATCCCCTTATAGTAGCCTTCCAGACTAACCTCATATTCATTGTCCTTAAAGTTCTTGTACAGCCCCAAGGCAGCCTGGTATCCCGTCTGCGGGGCAATGTTGAGGTCAGATAGCTTCCAGGTATCAATGGGGGAAACGGTCGTATTATTGGAAAGGGTATGTAAAAACTGATAGGAATTATTAAAGCTCGCCTTTATGGAAAAACTGGGCGTAAACAAATACCTGGCTGAAATCCGGGCCTCTGGTCCGCCATAGGTTTCCATGACCTCCGCCCCATCATAGGACAGGGTTTCCTGAACGGTGGCTTCGTTTTTGGGCAAACCTTCTTGATAGGTGCGCTGCGTACCGGGCCCCAAGGCGGCAAAAAAAGCGTACCTCAAGCCAAGGTTGATCAATAGTTTCTCACTTAACTTTAGTTCATCACCCAGATACAAGGCCCCTTCAACGGCCTGTTCCCTATCTATGAACACCGGGCTTATATTGGAACCATTTCCCCTGGGCTCAATGCTTCCAGGATTGACGGAATAATACTTAGCCGAGATGCCATAATTCAGAATATTCCTTTCGTTGACCAAGGTTCGTAATTTGTCTTTCAGTTCCGTTTCATTGATGCTATAATCCAAATCAAAATTGGTATTGCCCTGGCCATCAAAATCGATGCCGAAACCATAATTGCTATTGGCCAGCACCATGGCGGTGGTGGTCTTTTCGCTGACCCTACTGTCCCATCGTAGGGAAAAGAGCCGGTTGTCATAGTTGTACAAGGAATCTGACGTTATGCTGAAGGCGTCCCTGCTGTAATAGCCCGTGGCCTTTATCTCATTGTCATCATTGATCTTGTGGTGGTACTTTAGGATGCCATCAAAAAAACTGGCGTTACTGTTGTTCAATGACGGCTCATCCAAAGACCGTAATATCCAGTCTGCATAAGCCCCACGTGCGCCCACCACCAAGGAAGACTGTTCTTTTTTTATGGGAATCTCCAAGGCCAGATTCCCCGTGACCGGCCCTATGGAACCTTCGCCCGCCAATTTCTCCACATTGCCGTTCTTTGTGCGTATATCGAAGACCGAGGACAATCGTCCCCCAAACTCCACGGGCATGGCCCCTTTGTAGATATCCACCCCCTTTGTGGTGAAAGGGTTCAGCGCTTGGAATATCCCGAAAAAATGTTGGGGATTATAAATGACCGCATCGTCCAAAAGGACTAAATTTTGGTCCGTTTTACCCCCTCGCACATTCAGGCCGGTTGCCCCTTCCCCAGCAGAAGAAATACCTGGCAGGGCCTTGGCCACTTGCAGAATATCGCGTTCCCCCAAGACCAAAGGGATATTTTTTGACGCTTCCGATTCTATTTGTTCGCTGCCGGTATTGGCTTCTTCCACATTTCGGGCGGCATCTGCCTGTACCACCACTTCGTCCAATTGCTGTAGGCCCTCTTCCAAAAGCAGATCTAAGCTGCCATCATTGTACATGATGACTTCCCGTTCCGTGGCGGAAATGCCCATCGCCCTAATGACCAGTATCGTATACCCGGAGGGCAAGAGCAGGGAAAAATTGCCACTCGCAT
>CAKZLG010000074.1 GCA_937125035.1 uncultured Maribacter sp.
CGCATTATCTTTACGTGTGTAATTCAATCCAATAGACACCCTATGAAAAAAATCATAAATACACCCAATGCCCCGGCCCCTATTGGCCCTTACAATCAAGCTATTTTGATCAACGGCACGCTTTACATTTCCGGACAAATTGGCATGGAAGCCAGCACCGGAAAGCTCATTGAAGGGGATATAAAAGCAGAAACGACCCAATGTATGGAAAATCTCAAGGCCATACTTGCCGCTGCCCATATGGATTTTAACCACGTGGTGAAAACCAGTATCTTCTTAAAGGACATGCACCAATTCGCCTTGGTCAATGACGTGTATGCCACCTATTTTGACGCTGAAAACGCCCCGGCCAGGGAGACTGTTGAAGTAGCCAACCTGCCCAAGTTCGTTCATGTGGAAATTTCAATGATTGCCGTAGCGGAGTAGTTCCTACATATTTTCCCGGTGAAACTCCACCAAGCCCTCAATGGGTTTTTGACGGATGACGCCCACGATCAAATCGTTTCTTTTCAAGACCTCGATCAATTCTTCCTTTAGGTAGTAGGCAACACTTCCCACGAAATTAATGGGCACCTTCGTGGCCAGCTCAAACTGCATGACATAATTATTGATGAACTGTTGAAACCCCTTGTCTATGACCCCTTTTGAATAGGGATGATTCTTGTTCTCTATCAAAAAACGGGCAAATGTGGCCAAATAGGTATTGGGGTTGGGCTGTTTGTAGAGGTTGTCTTTGATCACATCAGCATCCAAATCATATTGTTTGGCAAACTTGATGCCCAGATCCTGGGGCATTTTATGGAAATAATAATCCCTGATCAACTTACGACCAAAGAAATTACCGCTACCGTCATCCATGGGAATATATCCTAGGGAAGTCACCTTTTGAAACAACTGGTGACCGTCATAATAACTGCAATTGGACCCTGTTCCCAAAATACATACGATGCCTTGATGCCCAATTTTGGTGGTGGCGTAAATAGCGGCGTAGGTATCTTCTTTCACATCTGCCTTGGCGTTGGGGAAAAAATCGCTGAAGATTGCCCTGAGAAACTTTTTCATACGGTCCGTACCGCACCCGGCCCCGTAGAAGAACAGATGGGTAACGTCCGTTCTGTTTTTGGAAAGTTCAAAATTATTGGCCAAGCGATCCTCTATGACCTCACGGGTCAAGACCTCAGGGCTAAGCCCAAGGGTCTGGGTAAGGAAAAGCTGGTCCCCATTATCATCTAGGGCTATCCAATCTGATTTGGTAGCACCACTGTCCACGATTAAAATCATACCGTCGTTATTTTAAAAAAAGAATCCTGAAAATAAGGAAAAATCACCTCACTTTCAGGAAAATCCTTTCATTTTATCCCTTTGATTAAAAACTGTTTACGTGTTGGATCAAATCTACCATTTTATTGGAGAAGCCGGCCTCATTGTCATACCAGTTGATCAGTTTAAAGAACCTTGGGTTCAGTTCAATCCCTGCCCCGGCATCAAAGACACTTGTACAGCTTTCCCCTATGAAATCCTGGCTCACCACTGCTTCTTCCGTATATCCCAAAATACCTTTCAACTCCCCTTCACTGGCGGTCTTGAAGGCTTTCTTTATTTCCTCATAAGAGGTATCCTTCTGTAAACGAACGGTAAGGTCCACTACAGATACGTCTGCCGTGGGTACACGGAAGGCCATTCCCGTAAGTTTGCCCTCTAGGGCCGGGATGACCTTAGTCACCGCCTTGGCAGCACCGGTTGATGCAGGAATGATGTTGAGCATGGCACTTCTGCCTCCCCTCCAGTCCTTTTTGGAAGGCCCATCTACGGTCATCTGCGTGGCCGTAGTGGCGTGTACCGTGGTCATTAAGGCCTCCTCAATGCCAAAGGCATCGTTCAACACCTTGGCCATGGGCGCCAAACAGTTGGTGGTACAGGACGCATTGGAAACGATGGTATCCGATGCTTTTACTTCTTTATGGTTGACGCCCATAACGAACATGGGCGCATCTTTGGAAGGTGCGGATATGACCACTTTTTTGGCCCCACCGTCTATATGGTACTGGGCCATTTCCAAAGTGGTGAAGATTCCGGTACATTCAGCCACTGTGGTTGCTCCAACAGCATCCCAAGCTATGTTCTTTGGGTCTCTTTCCGCCGTGATGCGCACGGTCTTGCCATTGACCACCAAATTGCCGTCCTTCACTTCAATGGTACCATCAAAAGATCCATGAACGGAATCATATTTCAAAAGATAGGCCAAATGCTCCACATCCAAAAGGTCATTGATGGCAACAACATCCACGTCACCTCTTTTTACCGTAGTCCTGAAAACCAATCTACCTATTCTACCAAATCCGTTAATTCCTATTTTTAAGTTTGACATTTTTATTGTTTTTATCGATTAAAAATTAAGTTGTCATTATATCGGATACCCTGATGAGTTCCTTATCTATTTTCGTATGTCCTTTTATGGCTTTTTTTATGGGCGTCAAAATGAGCTTGTTATCCTGTACGCCCACCATAAGGCTTGTTTTGCCCTCCAACAGGGCCTCTACCGCCTTCACCCCCATTCTACTGGCCAGCACACGGTCATAGCAAGATGGTGCTCCACCACGCTGCATATGCCCCAATACGGAAACGCGTACGTCATAGATGGGCAGGTGTTCCTCCACGTATTCCTTGAGCTCAAAGACATTCTTACCCGATTTGTCACCTTCCGCCACAATAACGATACTGGATGATTTTCCGGATTCCTTACTGCGCTTCAAGGACTCCAACAAACGGTCCAAGCCCAAATTTTCCTCTGGGATCAAGATCTCCTCGGCACCGGCTCCTACCCCGGCATTCAGGGCTATGTGCCCAACGTCCCTACCCATGACCTCTACAAAGAAGAGCCGGTTGTGCGAACTGGCCGTATCCCTGATCTTATCTATGGCATCCACCACAGTGTTCAAGGCCGTATCAAACCCCAAGGTGAAGGTAGTTCCAAAAATATCATTGTCTATGGTGCCGGGTATGCCAATGACCGGAAAATTGAACTCTTGGTTAAAGATCATGGCACCTGTGAAGCTCCCATCCCCACCTATGACCACGAAGGCATCTATGCCCTCTGCACGCAATTGGTCATGGGCTTTTTTCCGTCCTTCGGGTGTTCTGAAATCATCGCATCGGGCCGACTTCAAAATGGTACCGCCCTTGTTGATGATATTGTTCACGCTCCGGGCATCCATGGGCTTAAAATCACCCTCGATCATACCTTGGTAACCCCTATATATGGCCACGCACTCCACTTTAAGGTAAGCACAGGTCCGCACAACGGACCGTATGGCGGCATTCATTCCGGGAGAATCACCCCCAGAAGTCAACACAGCTATTTTTTTAATATTTGAAGACATGAAAAAAATTAAGCCAACGAAATTAGTAAAACTTCTTGCAATAAAGAAATGACAACGGGCCGCAATTCATCGTAAATGCCAAGAAAACGATTTCTTTGTTACATTTTAACCAAAAAATAATCCAGAGCCATCATTCGTTAACAATTAGGCAATAT
>CAKZLG010000075.1 GCA_937125035.1 uncultured Maribacter sp.
AAAACAATCAAAAAACGAACATCATGAGAACTTTCATCAGACAAACACCCACGGAAAACAGAAGGCACAGTTTCTTCTCCACATTTAAAAACAGTAAAAGGGTGCAGTGGGCGGAAACAAGAAACCATACCCATTGATTACCCATTATTTTTGAATTAGCGAAAAGAGGGTCTGTACTTTGGTTGCAGGCCCTTTTTTATAATGCCTTTAGTTGGCCATAATAGGTAATGGTGGGTCTGTTGACGGACTTTACCAAAACCGTTGCCCATCCTTTGGCACCCACAGCTATGGAAACCTTGAACTTCTCTTCCTTATTGGATACATAGAAGGACAATTGAAACCGGGTCCCCTTTTTGTTGGCCCTTATTTTAGCGTTGACAATCTCTTGATCGGCTCGTATCAATCCTTCACCACTGGTTAGTCTATAGGTACCGAAATAAGGCAATCTCATAGTACAGAAACCCTCTTTCAACTTAATGAAATTATCAAAAGTGGCCACATTCACGGAAACACCTCCGGGAGGCTGCGCTGAATTGGCCTGAAAAATGAAGCTTTGTGATTCCAATAGGTCCTTCATCCTTTCTGTTTCCACCTGGTCGTGCCCCTTAATGGGAAACAAAACCACGAGTACCAAAAGCGCTAGGGAATAGTTCATAAAGCGATTGTTTCATTCAAAATCATCAAAAATCATTCCCAATCCAAACAAAAAAGCCTCTAAAGAGATTTTAGAGGCTTTTCAAATCAATTGTAGTAAAGAAGTTCAATCCGTTAGATTGATTTCTTGTGTGGTTCCATTAGGGTAAGTAACGGTGGCCAGGGTGTTGCAGGTGCCATCCCCAAAATCCACAATTAGGGCAACCCCGTTCTTGGAAAGGTTCATTACGCCTTCGGTAATGGACTCACAAGCCCCGGAGCCTGTCAATGCGTTGGTTATGGCCACGGTATAATTGTCTGGTCCGATCGTCATATTCCAATTGCCCGTAATGGAAAAGCCTATGGAGCTCAAGCTTTCACCTATCATCAGAGCAAAGGTGCGCGTGCCTTCCAAATCAATGACCTTGCCATCTTCCATTTCAATGGTCATATCACTTAGTGCGCTTAAACCTAACGTTCCCAGATTTTCATCTCCGGCAATGGTAATGGTTCTGGTTCCATTCAATTTAATAGCGCCCACAAAGAAATCAGTGTAGGTCGCCGTAAAGGAACCAGTGTCCATTCCTTGGGCAGCACTTACGGTTACTGTGCCGTTTGCCTGATCGGTATCATTGAGTACACAATTGTTGAAAGTCACGGTAAAGCCGGTTTCCGATTGCTCAACGCTATAGCAATCCGAGGTTTTGGACGATTTACCACTGGTAGCAGGGCCCATAAAAATTTCGGAAAGCGTAGAATCGGCCAATCCGGCCATCGCTTCCGTTTCCAAAATGGTCTGCAGCTCCGTTTCAGACAATTCAATGTCCACATCCTCTTCCTTGTCATCACTACAACTAAAAGTGCCGAAGGCCAGTAAGGCGATGAGCGCAATCTGTATAAAATTGTTTTTTGTCGATTTTTCCACGGTTTTTCCCATTGTTACGGTTTTGGGATATAACGATCGCCGCTATGCTTTCTTGTGTTCAGGCCCCATAATTCGATGAGATGCACCGTTCAATGCGTATAGCTCCTTTATTTTCCTTGAATAAAAATATGCATACGGCCCGACTTCCCTGAGGGGGTTTTCCAAAGTGCAAGAGCTTTATAAAATATCGTATACGATTTTGTATCTTTGTCACATGAAACTTAATGTACGTGATCGGGTACGGGAACATTTATTGGAGGAAATGCTCAAGGGAAACCTGCATTTGGGCAAAACCATTAACCTAGCGGCTCTTTCCCGGCAAATGGGCGTGAGCGTTACCCCAATAAGGGAAGCGCTGACCCAACTACAGCAAGCGCATATTATCCGGGCCATACCCAATAGGGGTTTTGTGGTGGCCGAGTTGGACGATAAGGAAGCGGCGGACCTCTATAATCTGGTGGCCAGTCTGGAGGTCATGGCCATTGAGAATTCTGAATTCTCCGAAGCGGATATCCAAGCCTTAAAATCGCAACAGGCTTTGTTTGAGCAGGCCGGCAATGCCATTGAACGCATACAGGCCGATCTGGAATTTCATAGGTTGTTGACCAATGGCTATGACAACCAATTGGCGCTGCAAATCCTGAACGACTTAAAAACACGTCTTTTTTTTTATGAAAGGGCCTTTACGGCAGATGACTCCTTTTACAATGCTACGGATAACCAGCATGATGCCATCATAGCCGCCATAGAGGAAGATAATGTACCCACGGCCTCTCTCCTATTGAAAATGAACTGGATGTTGATCCTCAACTATATCCAAAAGAAACTCACGGAATAGGCTATTCCAAATCCCTCAACAGGTTTTCCGCGGCAGAGGTCACCTTTTTGTATCCGCGGTAGCCCCATCGGCTAAAAAAGAACATGAGGATGACCACTACGCCAAGCCCGATCCATGCGGTGGGTTTCAACCCTATTTCAAAGATGTTTTTGTTGGACAGCAGCTTGGCCGCCACCGGCAAGCAGATGAACAGGGACACAAAACTGGCCATAATCCCGGTGCGCTGTAAGCGCAGCAAATGGTTTTTTGCCTTGGTGTATGTCCTTAAATTGTCCTTAAAGGTGCCTTGAATGATATTCAGGTTCCTGATTTTAGCAAGGGCCCGTAGTACCATCGTGGGCAAGATGGTGATAAAAGCCAGGGTAAGTATACCACAAAGGGCCAGATACCACGTGTTGAGTTCATTGAAGTTGACGAGCACCCCAATGGCAGCGGCATAGCAGATGATGGCCCCTACGGTCTCTATCTGCGTTAATGTCCTAAATTTATTCGTGAACTTTTCCTGTGTCATTTTCATGATGATTTCTTTTGTAAGTTTCTTTTGTTCTTCCAATTCTTGGCCCAATTGTGCCCAGGTTGCTTGTAATTCTTCCCACTCCATAGTTGCTATTTTACCAGATTTTCCCTCAGTTTCTTTTTGATTCTTGATATGCGGGTCCCTACATTGGAAGGGGCCAAGCCTGTGATCTCAGAAATTTCCTTGTAACTTTTGTCCTCCAGCAGTAAGAGCATAATGCCCTTTTCCAATACATTTAATTTGTTGAGCTGTTGGTACAATTGCCTCAACCGGTCTTCCCATACCGGGTCATGATTCTCTGTTTTCAGCATGACCAAATGTTCCACTGCCACCGCATTGGGTCGTTTTTTGGATTTCCTTAAATGGGTAATGGCGGTATTCATGGCCACGCGGTACATCCAAGTCGTTATTTTGGACTCATTGCGAAACGTCTCAAAGTACTTCCAAAGTTGAAATACCGTTTCTTGGAAGAGATCTTCTTGGTCTTCCTTGGTATCCGTGTAGAGTGAGGTGACTTTGAACAACATGCCTTGATGTTCTTGGATCAGTTGGGTAAATGCCTTTTCCTTGATCAATCTGTTATAGTTTCTTAATAGGTATCCGCTTTGGCCTGTTTGTCACAAAAAAAGACAATTTTCCTTATCAGGGCCTGCCATGCTTTACCATACTAAAGGAATTAAAGTAGCGTTATACTCAAAAACCTTATGGACTTCTTAAACAAGGAAATAGAACAATTGACCAAACGGCGCAAGACCAAATCCCTGGTGAAGCGCGAAGTTTCTTGTGGTATTTTTCAACATATTGACGACATTCCCAAGGCTACCTCAAAAAGGGACGACATTTCCTGAACTATTCAACAAAAAGGGCATTGTCTAGGGCTGGAATCAGTTTTTGGGCATTGCCATGATATACTTTTTGTAAAACAGTGTCCGGAAGGTTTAGCCCGTACATGGCCCAAAAGGCATGGTATTTTTTATAATAGGGAAAGTATTCATCATTGCTTTCCAAAACCCTGAAATACGTGGGAAATTCCTCTGGTCTGTAGCTGTCCTTGCCAAAAAGGATCCTATCTTGATAATTGACGAAAAACGCACGGGCCTGTTGCGGCTGCCTTCCAAGTTCCGCGATCACTGCGGCAATGCCCACGTACATATTGGGCATTTCGTCCAGCAAACGCCCCAAGGTCTCAAGGTCGTTGGCAAACCAACCCATGTGCGCATTGATGAACAGGGTGTTGGGGTGTTTTTTGAAAACATTGTGCTGTTCCTGTATGATCTGTTCCCAAGGGGCGGGGTCCGTATCGGTTCGTTTACGCCTTGGATGCGTCTTTAGCTCCAACCATCGTTCATTTTTGGCATCCATGGGCTCCCAAAATGATTTGGGATCGGCCGCATGAATAAGGACGGGGACGCCCATCTCCCCGCATTTGGCCCAAATGGGATCCAATCTGGGGTCGTCAACGGCCAAACGCTTACCATTGGCGTCCGTATACCGCAGTCCCAAGCTTTTAAAGATTTTTAAGCCCTTGGCGCCGTATCGTATATCTTCCTCTAGCTGTGCTGCGGCCCGTTCTCCCCATCCCGGTGTGCCCACCCCATCAAAATCAACATTGGCAAAGACCATAAACCTATTGGGATAGGTGGTATTGATGGCATCTATTTTTTCTTTGAGCGCTGCACCCGATCCACCACTAAGGTTGACCATTACCGCTTCGTTCATGGCATCCATTTCGCCTACCAATTGCCTCAAACGCGCTTCAGACATGTCCCTATGATGACTATGTATATCCACAAAAGGAAATTTTGCCTGTTTAATTTCATGCACTGGCACCACTAAAGTGGGTGTGGGATCATACTCTTCAAAACCCATCTCCTGGGCATAGGACCTTGTTGTGCCCGCGGTTAGGCAAAGGACCGTTAAAAGCGTTGGCAAAAAGAATGGTTTGTTCATTGGTCTATAGGTTATGGTGTAATTCATAAAGTGCCCTGTAGCGGGCCGGGGTGTCCATATCTTGGTTCATATCGCCCGCATCCAAGACCAGCATTTCATCTTTGTGGTTCTGCATGATGCGCTGGGCCCCGCGATCGCCCTGCAAAGCAAGTAATTCGGCCATATCATCCATCTGAAAAATGGCGGGTACTCCAGATTTTTGGCCGTAGCCCGTGGCCACAATGCGGTGTTCCTTTTTTTTATAAAGGGAAATCATAGTACTGTAGTAGTCGCTCGTAAAAAAGGGTTGGTCGGCCAGGCACACCATTACTCCCGCAAAAGTTGTTTTCCGTTGTGCAATAGCGTGTATCCCTACATGTAAACTGCTGGCCAGGCCATCTTGCCAATTTGGGTTTCTCAAAACGACCATAGGGTATTTTTGCAGTGCACAGGCTTCCGTTATGGCCTCAAAATGAGCTCCCAGCACCAAATGCAAATGAACCCCCTTAATGCGCCCAAGGGTCTTTAAACAATGTTCCAACAATGTGGTACCCTGCCAGGGCAGCAATTGCTTTATCCGTCCCATTCGGCTGCCGGCGCCAGCTGCCAGTACCACCACCGCTATGTCTTCCTCTGTTTTAATCGTGTATGGCTTTTGTTTTATCCCGCAGGGGTTGTCCATCGGTTTTGCGCATGACCGTTAAAACTTCCGCTAAGATGGAGATGGCGATTTCCTCTGGGGTCTCAGCCCCTAGATGGAGTCCGGCCGGTCCATGGATTCGGTCAAAAAAGTCAAGGTCCACGTCCGGATGGCGTTCCATAAATTCGTTGAAAAGCTTCTCCCTGCGCCTCTGTGGCCCCAACAGTCCAAAATAAAAGGGCTTACGGTCTTTCAGGGCCAATAGGTACTTTAGATCCTTGGCATAGCTATGCGTCATCAAGACCACGGCCGTTTGTTCGTCTATCCGCTCTGCGGGAAAGGCTTCCGGCGCAACGCTCCAAAATTCATGGATGCCCGGAAAATCCACTTTGGTCTTCTCCTCTTGCGGTACGGCACTAACATTCACTTCCCAGCCCATTGCGGCGGACAGGCCCGCCAATTTCACGGTATCATGCTCCCCGCCGATAATGACCAACCGCATGATCGGATCCATGTCCTGCTCAAACAAGAGGGTAGTTTCGTTAGGGGCCACTTTTGGATGTAAGGGGTGGTCCTTTCCGTTTAAACTGAAGTATGTGCCCAAATTTGGGTAATCGCCATACGTTTTGTGGTAGCTGGTCTTGAGCTGAAAAGGAAGTCGGTTCGAAAAAGTGTCCTGAATCAAGCTAAAGGTTTCAGCATCGGGTGCAAAGGGCTCTATCAAAATATAGAGCATTCCCTCACAACCCAAGCGAAAACGACCGTCATAGGTCATCATCTTTGGGGTTTTGGTGGAAAAGACGGACTGCGCCTGGAACAAGATCTCCTTCTCCACGCACCCACCGCTCACGGCTCCCGTCATTGCGCCATCTACCCGTATCATCATGCGCACCCCGGGCCTTCGGTAGGAAGACCCTTCCAAAGCCACCACAGTGGCCATCACACAGGTAAGCCCAACGTCTTTTGCTTCTTTATAGGCGGAGACAATATTTTTGAACTCGTGCGTCATGGGTACAAGATATCAAATTTACGTCACTGTGCTAATGTACCTGTTTCTCATTTCTACATGAATCATTGATTGAACCAATACGTAAATTTTAAGGTAAGGGCCCAGTTGCGCCCCTCTAGGGGCTCAATCAGATAATTGTTGGTGTACACCAAAAACAGATCGGATGCCGGACTGTACCGCCATTGAAAGCGTGAATTTAAGTTTAGGTTGCCCGTTTGTTCATTGTACTGGAACAGATTGGAAAAGAACAAGGTATTGGTAAAAGTGATGTCCACCTCTGAGCCCACGAGCCAAAATTCAGAACGGTTCCAAGGAGCCGGTAGGCTTATATGGTTGTAATTGAGGTTGGCACTGAGGCTTACATAAGGCTGAAACCGATAGCCCAGCTCTGTGGTTAAACTGGTGCGGCTGCCATCCAAATAGTAACCCCCTAACCTACCCCCAAAATTATAGGTCAGCAAGCTTTGGGGCCTAGAGCTGAATTCCCACCCAAAAGCGTTCCAATTGTGCTTGGTGCCGGCGGCGAGCTCTTCCTTTCCCAACCTTGTGGGGTCAAAAGGGTCCAAGAGCTCCACATAATCGTCCGAAACAAAGAAAAACAGGTTACTACGGTTTCTAAACTCAAAATTATAGACCAAAAAATTGGTGCGGTCCGTTTCCAAAAAGGATTCATTGAAGAAATAATTGAAATTGAGTTCTGGCCCATGGCTCACTATCCTGCCTTTTTTTGGAAAGAACCGATGCCCTGCGGATGCACTAAGGCTCACATAGCCTGTGCGGGGCACAAAGCCGACTTCGGCCGTGTAGTCCTCCCCTACCCATTCCTCACGAAGGCTCCAACTCCATTTTCTGCTGTTGTATTCAATATTGGCGGCCTGGGTAACCCCACCCCCTGCTTGGTCTGGCGCAAAGGACTTCAGGAAAAAGGCCTTGCCGTTCCACACATTGTTGGCCGATGCCAAATTGTATTCCACACCCAGATTCCTATTGTACTTTGGGAATATCGTCTGTAAGGAATCGGTATCCCGGGGGTAGTTCAAGGATTGTTTGTTCACGAACATCAGCCCTATATTGGAGCGTTTGAATACCTTTCTTTGCAATGATAAAACCCCAAAATTTTGACTTGGAAGTCCCGTTTCATCCACTGCCGAAGTCTGCATGTTCAAAAGCCCCAAACGCCAATTCTCATTGAGGTTTCCGCTTACCCGTGCCCCAGCCTGTATGGGCACCCCGAGCCCGATTCTTCTGGAGAAGAAAGGGCGGATATTGGCGTAACCGAAATTGGCGAAGAGATCGCTATTCTCCAAAAAGAACTGGCGCCGTTCCGGAAAGAAAAGCTCAAAACGATCTAAGTTGGTCACTTGGCGATCTACCTCCACTTGCGAGAAATCCGGATTTACAGTGAGGTCCAAATTTAAAGAAGACGTAAGGCTGAACTTTACATCGCCACCAAATTTGGCTTCGTATACCGGTTCCCCATTGGCCTCCAGGTCTTGACTGGAGCCTCCAAGGACATAAGGGATTATGGAATAATTAATGCCCGGTGGTGGTGGGGGCCGGTCCCATACCAAGGTCCCTGTATATGCCAAGGATGCCGTTGGAAATTGTCTGGGAATGGGGGTCCAGCTCGATTTTTCACTGGATTTAAGATCTAACCGACTGAAATTGATGCCCCACTCCGTAACCCCGGCCTCATATCTTATGGATTTGAAGGGCAAAGCCATTTCAAACACCCATTTGTCCGCATCTTGGGTCGTTGCCGAAATCCATTTGGTATCCCAGTTCAAGTCTATCCTCCCACCAGCGAACATGGTGCCGTCCCACTGGGCGCCAGCAGCATTGGAGCCGAAGGAGAACCCCGTGGTCTGGTTGTTGAAGGGGTCTAAAAACAATAGAAAATTATCATTTTTGCCAAAGGCGAAATCGCGCCGCAACGATTCCACAAAATTCCGGCCCTTGAGCTCATTGTAAAAAGTGGCCAGAAGATAGATGTTCTTATCGTCATAGGCCATGCGTATCTCTGAAGTGTTGGTGGCAGGGCCATCATCCATGGGCAGGACCATGAAGAAATCCTTGGCCACATCCGTACGCTCCCAAGCGGCTTCATTCCCCACTCCATCTATGGTAATGGCCCCCGAGGCCTTCCGGATGTTCAGTGTATAATCTGCGTTCTTTTTTTGTGCGTTGCCCTGGGCCAGCCAGAAGACCGCCAAAAGCAATACAATATGTCTTTTCAAAATGAGTGGTACTGGTATGGTTGTTGGTTAGGCCGACCAAATTAGAAAACTCCAAAAGGGAAAATCTCCCTTTAACAATGTTTAACATTATTTTTTGGCCATGCCATACTTAAATGAACCAAAGGCCGTTCTGCTAGTTGAACTCAAAATATATGTTTATGAAGAATCTGCTGAAGTCATTGCCTCTATTCCTAACCCTGTGCCTGTTTATTTCTTGTGGAAATGCAGATGATGATGTTACGCTGGACCTGGATTTTGGTGATGGTCTAGGAGAAGGGAAGCCCGTGGATGATTGTTTGGGACTGGATGAGGGCGAATTGGTACTCTCCATTCAAGATCAGTTTACGACCCTGCCCGGTAAGGTCTCCATATTTTTTAGGGTGTCCGACACCAACGGAAATCCGGTTTCTGGCCTTACCGCCAACCAGTTCACCATTTATGAACAAGGAAGGAACGATGATTGTTTCAATACGATCTCCACATCAGAGTCCTTTGCAAGGATATCACCCAATGCACAGATTTTTTCCAATAATACCTTATTGGTCCTGGACCTGAGCAATAGTGTTTTGGCCAGTAGTTTGGATGAGCTCAAAGTGGCCACTACTAGTTTTGTGAACAGTGTTATGCCGGCCAATGAGCTGGAGTCCACAAAAATGGCCATTTATTGGTTTGATGGGGAAGACGAACTACACCTCTTGAACCCTTTGACCTCCTCAAAACAAGAATTGATCACGGCCATTGAAGGTATCTCGGATACGATTTCCTCTGATCCATCCACCGATCTGTATGGTGCGGTGATCAAATCTACGGACATTGCCTCTGAACTTATTCAACAAAGTACGGCCGGGGATAAGATCGGTGCTGCCTCTGTGGTCATTTTTACGGACGGAACAGATCAGGCCTCAAGATATACCGAAAGTGCCGCTTTGGAAAAAGTGGAGGAGGCCAACAGCAATATATCCTTCTTCACCATAGGTCTGGGAGCGGAAATAGACACACAAGTACTGGAGGATATTGGCAAAACATTCAGTGTATTTGCCCAGAACACGGCAGAATTGGAGCAGACTTTTCGTGATATCTCAGAAAAGGTATCCGAAAGGGCCAACAGCTTTTATCTTTTTGAATATTGCAGCCCAAAGCGCGATGGCAGTGGTGAAAACAACTTGGCCATACAGGTAAATACGGGCACCCGTCAAGGTGCCGTACAGACGAAATTCAGTGCCAACGGATTTACCGGTGGATGCGAATAAGGTCAAAACCACGTCATGTTAATTGTACAAAGAGCCCTGTTGGGGCTCTTTTTTTTGTTTCGGACAACTACAGTACAATAGCTTGTTTTTATGGTCTTCCGTGGAGCTTATAATGTATTGTGGCCGTATTTGACGTTTTAAAGAACATCCAGACCCTGCCCTGTTACGTACATTAGGATGTATACTTTTTCAAGAACTAAAAGAACATTACAATGAAAAAAGCAGCAGTAGGTTTACTTTCACTGGCCCTTTTGGCCTCTTGTGTCTCCAAAAAGAAATATGTGGCCTTGGAGGACAACCTGTCCCAGACCCAAAGTGCCCTGACCAAGACCCAAGTGGAAAAAGAAGAGCTGGAAACTAAAATGGCAAAGATCGAAGCCAGAGTGGACGCGTACAATGAAAAAATCAACTCGTTAAAGGACATCAACGACCAACAGTTGACCACGGTTGATGATGTGGCCGTCATGAGCAACAATACCAAGGAAAAAATGCGTAAAACCTTGCAGAACGTTGATCCAGCCAAATTGGCTGGCGCCTCTACCTTGCAAGACTCCATGAATTTGGCGGTTTCCTACAATCTAAAGAAGTCCATCTCAGACGACAATGAAGATGTGGAGGTGAGCATAGATAAGACGGTAGTGATGATCAATATCTCGGACGAACTCTTGTTCAACACGGCCAGTTATAGGGTAAGCCAAAAGGCGGACAAGATCTTGGGGAAATTGGCCGAGGTCATTAAATCAGAACCAAGTATGGAAGTGATGGTAGAAGGCCATACGGATTCCAGGACCATCAGCACCCCTTTGTTTACGGATAATTGGGATTTAAGTGTAAAACGGGCCACCTCCATAGTGCGAAAATTGCAAGAGGATTTCAACGTAAATCCAAAACAGTTGATTGCCGCGGGTCGTAGCAGTTATTTGCCTTTGGTTGAAAATGATTCCAAAGAGAACATGGCCAAGAATAGGCGTACCAAAATTGTTATCCTGCCCAATTTGGATAAGTTTTTTGCCTTGTTGGATACGGAGAGCCTCTAGCCCATTCCGTAAAGTAGGTCTTTTATAAAGCAGCTGTTTAAGGACGATACGTCCTTAAACAGCTTTTTTGTGCGGTAGTATGAATAACCATATCAAGGGGTAGGGATGCTCCAAAAACAGATTGTTCAATACACATCAACGCAGCCTTTTCTGAACGTACGGTCGCCTAAAACCCCTTTAAATGAACACCAAAAGCGGTAGGTATGGATGTCCTATATCGTGTTCTACCAAAAGTTCCGATCGCCCTTACCCCAAACGCTGTCAATGTATAGCGGTTCTCCTCTTTGCATTGATTGCCCTTACTTTGGCCGTAGTGCTCTTTGTGCTACTCACCTATGACCTCCACAGCACCATAACCTTTGGCTATTAAGGGCCTATCTATAGATCATGCCATTGCCTTTGGCCGCGGCGAACTTGGTTTTAAGCGTAGTTGCATCCATGGAAAGGTCCAGCAAAAATCCATTGATCACTGCATACCGCAGCTGCCCACCCTGTTCCAAAAAGAAGGTGGGGTTCTTTCCCGGTTCCAGCATAAACTCTGGCTGTTGTTGGCTTTTGCCAAGGAGGTGCAAGGGGGTTTCAATACTGGTTTTTTCTGTGGGTATGTTTTCCATGCGCACATAAGCAAATCCGTTTTTCAACACTTCCACTATGTTTAATTGGCCCAACTCCGTCATGTTGGCCATGGTTTTGGGATAGACTTTGCCCGGCACGATCGTATGGCCATCTGCCACTAGGGTTTCATACCCATAGTAGGTAGAGAGGTCTCCTTGATCTATAACACGACTGCTGTACCAAAAATCATCATGGTCTTTATAGTCCACCTCCAACCGTTGTATTCCAAGATCAATGATATACCGTTCTCCATTAAGTGCATATGTGGCCCCAATGATCTTAAGGTCAAAAAGCTTACGGTCGTTTTCTGGTATTTCCTCATAGGCTTGCAAAGGGATGTCACGAAAGCTTTCATTGGCAATGGTATAAATGGCCGATAGAATGGATACATAATTGAGCTTTCTAATTTCCTGTTTTTCCACATCATTGGGGTAGCCACCAGATTCTATGAGAATGGTGCTGGTGCCCCACTTTTGGATGTTGTCCCCAAAGGCGCGAGGCTCAAATGCGTCATTGTAACGGCCCACTTGGCCCGGGGCGTATTTCTGGATGATATTGTTCATGAACACAATGATCTTCATGGCGTCACCCCGTTTTTCACTAACGTCCTTTTCATAATTGAAGGCCGGGGCCAAATAGGAAATGGTGGCCGGTTTCTCCGTCCGTTCGGCATTGTAATAGGTGCTTTGGTCATGCAGGTTGAAACCGTAGTCCGCGTCAAGACTGTCGCGGACCCGTTTTAATGTCTTGGATTCGGGCGACTGTAAACGCAGGGCATCCCTATTGATATCCACCCCCAATAAATTTCTTCTTTGAAAGAGTTCCGCCCCATCCGGGTTGAGCATGGGCAAAAAATGTAGCTTTACCTTAGACAAGAGTTCTTTTTTTTCTTGGGTCTGCGCATCACTGGCCAAAAAGTTCAGAATATCAAAAATGGCCTGCGTGGCCGTAGGCTCGTCCCCGTGCATTTGCGACCATAGAAATACATCCGTTTCGCCCTTGCCAATACTCACCAAGGACAGTGATCTTCCCCCAATGGATTCTCCCACTTTAGTTACGGTAAAATCATCCATGGTCCCAAACTTGGCCAAAAGTGGCTGCAGGTCCGCATGTTTTATTCTTCGCTCATTCAGCGCAGGCTCTTTAAAATCCCCGTAGGATTCATAGAGTTCTTGGGTAAGATCAATGTCTTGTGCGCTACCCATTAGGACGCCTAAAAGGGAAAGCAAGGGAATGTAGTATTTTCTCATTGGGGCAAGGGTTTAAAATTAAGATCTTTGACGGACGCTCTTACTTTTTTCATAAAATCAGGACCAGGATCTGTTTTTTGAGTGCGGTACCCGGCATCTTGTTCCAACCAGAGCGGGTGGTCCTCAAAAAGGGTATATTCATAATGGCCTATGAGATACGCTATGTCATATTTTTCCTTTAAATAGCGCACCAGCCATATGTTCGACTTCAACTGTGCCTTTGTCAACGGCAAATCTTCCGTGCCTCCTACATTTTCTACGCCTATGGCGCAGTGGTTAAGGCCAATGACATGGCGCGCCATGGTCGTTTCCGGCAGCAACCTATAGATGGTCCCATCCCGATCCACCATAAATTGGGAAGAGACATTGAGACCGCTCACCGTATTGATATCGGGGCGCCAATTGGGCAATGTGGCCTCTTCAAAAGCCTCGAATGAAGCCTCAAGAGTAGGAATCACCGTCCAGTGCAGTACGATCATCTTGGGGTCTATCTGCGGTAGGTCTTTTGTGAGACCATAGCGTTCTTCCATATATTGGAGGGTAAGTTCCTTGCGCTTTTCATCAAACACAATGGGCCGGTCAATGATATCACGACCTGCGCTACACGATAGAAACAGCGCCGTAAGGGGCAAAAGAAGGCTTGCTTTTTTCATGGTGTCTTGTTTGCTGTGGAATCCAACGGAACAGCGTAGGCAATGGAAACCTTTCTCCTGCCCCACTCCTTTGCTTTTTGAATATCATCCCCCATAAAAATATCAATTCTATTTTTCCAGCGCCAATGCATTTTGTCCTTGACGATATAGATACCCTCAAATGTATCAATTTTTACCATGGTATTATGGGTAAGCCCCTTTTGGATCAAGTCGCGCGATACCGCAATCCACTTTACGCCGGGCCTAAGGGAATCCCCCCAAGCCGTGACCATGGGATGCTCGTAAGAAGTTTGGTAACGGGCGGAATTGTAGGCTGTGGCCGTTACCTGAAGGGGAATCCACTCATAGGTCGTGGCTTCCGTTTTTCTTTCGCCACAGCGAATGAAAAATAGGGCGAACAATATGAAAAGTACCTCTTTCATTGTAACGTTATTTCAGGGTATTCTCCAATAACATGAGATCAGTGCGTCCTTGGTCCCACTCCTCCTGTAATTGTTCAGGCACAGGGGTAAAGGCCTGATTGAAACCACTTAACACGATATCCGTGTCCCCATCCCCATCCATATCCGCTGCATCCATCAAAAACCATCGGTTGGCGAGGGCATTTTCCATAATATGGGTTTTGAAGGTATGGGCCGTGACATTGGTGTTCTCTAAGTAAACAAAAGCCCTTTTAGGTGCGTTCTCATAATCTGGGAAGGTGGCCAACAACGCTATATCCATATCCCCATCTGCATCAAAATCCTCGGCAACGACCCTAGTTGCGCCATGAAGGGGATAAAAGAAGACTTCCGTAAATTCATTGTTACCATCATTTAGGTGAATGCGCATACCATGATAGGGCTTGTGCACGTAGGATTCGTCCGCATTATCCCCGTGTACCGTTATAATATCTTGGTCCC
>CAKZLG010000076.1 GCA_937125035.1 uncultured Maribacter sp.
CGAACATCACCAACCCACTTGTGGCCATGGTCGATGATGCCGGTACGGGAACCATAACCGATAACGAAGGCGGTTCCATGATGGGCATCTCGGTAAGCGATTTTAGTGTAGATGAAGCGGCAGGCACTGCTACTTTTGATGTGACACTCAATGTTGCCGTTCAAGGAGGCTTTACCGTGGACTATGCTATTATAGATGGCTCCGCCATTGCCCCAGATGATTATACGGTGGCGACCAATACGGGCAGCTTGAACTTTGCCGGAACTTTGGACGAAGTCCAATCCGTGACCGTTAGCATCATTGACGATGCCATCATAGAGGGACCTGAGGACTTAAACATCGGCCTGTCCAATATATCTAATGCGTTGGTGAACATCGTTGATGGCAATGCAACGGGTACCATCACCGATAATGACAGTGATCCTTCTTTGGGCGTGCAGTTTGATATTACGAGCATTACCGTAAATGAGGATGTGGGGACCCTCTCCTTGGATGTGGTATTGAACGCAAATGTACAGGATGAGTTTACCGTAGAGTACCATACCCTACCTGGCACTGCCTTGAATAACATGGATTATGTGGGCATTCCTATGGGTACTCAGACCCTGACCTTTGGAGGTTCAAACCCCAATACACAGACCATTACATTGGTGATCATTAATGATATCATCATTGAAAACCCAGAAGACTTTAATGTACTTCTGAGCAATATTTCCACACCAACAGTGGCCATTTTAGCCAATGATACGGCTATGGTCACCATTCTTGACAATGACGGCAATGAACCATGGCCAGGGGACATGACCCTAGAGGCATGCGATCCCATTCCCTCGGCGTCGAACATCACATCCAACGGTACTTGTGCCATTTCATCAGTATTGAACGAGGCCATTACAGGCAAGACGGACAGTTGTCCTACCGAGTACATTATTACCCGTACCTGGACCGTGACTGATTGTGTGGGCAATGTGAGGACGCACGTACAGGTGCTGACCATTGTGGATACCGTGGCCCCCACCTTTGTGGAGCCCTTACCCGTGGACCAAACCGTAACTTGTGCAACCGTACCGGATGCTGCAGTGCTTACGGCCGTGGATTCCTGCGAAGGTGACGTGTTGGTCGCTTTTAACGAGACCATGACGAACGATGCCAATTGCGCCACGGGCTACGAAGTGATACGCACGTGGACCGCCAGTGATTGTGCCGGTAATACGGTAACCCACACACAGACCATTACCATACCACCCACAGGACCGATCATGGCCAGCCCTTACGAGGAACAGATGACCGTGATTTGTGGAGAAACCATCCCTGAGGTTCCTCAGCTTACGTTTACCGGGGGTTGTGGGGACTACACCGTGGTCTTCAATGAAGTCCGTGAAGGCGCTGCGGATTCCGATGACTACATGCTCATTAGAACCTGGGAGGTTACTGACATATGTGGCAATACCGCTTCCTTTGAACAGATCATCTTTGTACTACAACCGCAATTACAGGAAGTGATCATTGATATCTGTGTTGAGGACACCGCCATAGACCTGTTGGACTATCTGCCCCAAGGTTTCGATACCAACGGAACATTCACCCCGGTGAGCACGGATATGGCCCTCAATGGAGGCATCTTTGACCCCATGTTGCACCAAGTACAGGAATATGAAGTAGCGTACAGCTCCACAGAGGGCGAATGCAAGTACTTTGTGGACTTTACCATACGGGTGAACAATGAGTGCGTGCCCTGTTCCGTAGAAAGCTTCACCGTATCAAAAGCCATTACGGCCAACGGGGACGGCATTAATGACTTTTTTGAAATATTGGGAGCCGAATTCTGTGAGAACACCTTTGATGTGATGATTTTCAACAGATGGGGCAACAAGGTATTTGAGGCCACTGACTATCAAAATGATTGGGGAGGTTATGCACCCAACAACGCCGTGGGCAACTCCGGCTATCTTCCCACAGGGACATATTATTATATCATCAATGTAATAAGTGAGGATCCCAAACAAATAAATGGCTACATCTATTTAGGAGCGGAATAAGAATAGAATACATGGATAGGGAGGCTGAATATTATGCAATTAATATTCAGCCTCCTTTTATTTATTCCTCCCTAAACGGATAAACTGGAAGTACTGAGGCCAACCCTTATCCAAAAAAAGATACCCTTAAACGAGGTTGGTGTGAAAAGACGAGTATTGTAAGTAGTTGAACGGCTAAATTACGACAGTGACGCATAGCCCTTTAACTTTGTCGTAAGAAAAATACCTACTTATTGCACAATCATTGTCTAACACCCCCAAAGCCATGAACGTTTATAAAAAACATTTACATCTGCTGTTATTTCTCTTGACCTCTTCACTCAGTGTCAGTGCCCAGCAGTTGCCTCAGTTTACACAGTACATGTACAACACCATCTCTGTGAATCCTGCATACGCAGGTAGCAGGGAAACCTTGAACGTGACCCTATTGCACAGGAACCAATGGGCCGGTCTTGAAGGAAACCCCAGGACCAATACGTTGTCCATACATGCGCCCTTGAGAAATGAGAGGATCGGTTTGGGAGTTTCCTACATCAATGACCGTTTGGGGTTTGAAAGCACTAATTATATCTACGGGGATTTCGCCTATACCGTACCCTTGACCCAAGAAGTAAAAATGTCCTTTGGACTTAAAGGTGGCTTTACCAACTATACCTTGAGCAACCCAGATATGAACGATCCCTTTTTCAATGCCAACTTTAATAGTTGGAAACCAAATTTTGGGGCCGGTATTTTTGTGGGGTCCAATTTATGGTATGTGGGGGTCTCCTCTCCCCGTATTGCCAATACCGATCTCAACGAAGGTGAATTTGAGGCCCTGGAACGTAATAGCTATTATGCCATTGGCGGTATGGTTTTTGACGTTAGCCCCACCATCAAATTTAAGCCAACCACCATTGCCAAAATAACCAATGGGGCACCGGCCACCTATGATTTTACAGCCAGTTTGCTTTTTAACGAAAAATTTTGGGTAGGGGCATCCTACAGGGTGAACGATGCCTCCAATTTTGGTGCCCTGATGGACTATCAGATAAGTAAGGATATTCGCTTGGGCTATGCTTACGACCTACCCACGGGAACCATTCGCCCCTATACCGGTGGCACCCATGAGCTCATTTTGATATTTGAACCCAAGAAACCGACCAGAGGCCCTGTAAAGTCACCTCGATATTTTTAACACAACAGATTAAACCTCTTTATAATGAAACACGCAAAACCATATTTGTTGTTGATGACCTTCCTGTTTACAAGTGTTTGGGCAGAAGCCCAATATGGGCCCCAACAACGTGGCGATTATTTTTTTGGAAAGTTTTCCTACGCAAAAGCCATTCCAGAATATGAATCCATGTTGAGCGGTGGTCTCAATGCTGCTTACGCCCATCAACAATTGGCGGAATGCTATTTGTTGATACGCCAATACAAAAAGTCGATCCCCCATTTTAAAGCGATCATTGAAGGGGAGGCCGTACCTACTGACTACTACTTTAAGTACGCCATGGCACTCTACAGCGACGGCCAGTTGGAGGAGTCTGAAAAATGGTTGAAAAAATATAAGAAATACAACAAAAACGATTCTCGAGTAAAACGTTTTCTAAAGGAAGGCAACTTGGCTTCTGTGGTCTTCAATAGCAGGGAACGCTATCGGCTGGAGCCAGTTGCGTTCAATTCCGTACACAGTGACTTCGGCACTTACCTACACAATGGAAGGCTCTACTTTGCTTCGGGCAGAACGGACTATTCCAACAAAGGAACCTACGGTTGGAACGATGAGCCTTGGTTGGATATATTTTGGGTAAATGAGGACCAAGCCTTTTCCGAACCAGTGCCCTTGGAAGGGGATGTGAATACCAAATATCATGAAAGCTCTTTGATATATAGTACAGACTACAGGAAGGACACCGTTATTTATTTCACCAGGAACAACTTTTTTGATAATAAGGCCGCCTATGGCGCCATGAAGGAAATCAACCTAAAAATCTACAGTGCCAAAAAGGAAAATGGGGTATGGACAGAGAACCGGAGTTTACCCATTAACAGTGATTATTATTCAACGGGCCACCCTGCCATCAATTCAGATAGAACCAGACTATATTATACTTCTGACATGCCTGGAGGCTTTGGTGGCACGGATATCTACTATTCAGAGATACACGAACGCGGGGGCATTGGCAAACCAGTGAATTTAGGACCCATGATCAATACAGAGGGCAATGAAATGTTTCCCTTTATCAATGAGGAGGGCCAACTGTTCTTTAGTTCCGATGGTCATGTAGGCTTTGGCCAGTTGGATGTATTCTCTACCATTACAAATGAAGAAGGTGCGTTTGTGGATGTCATCAATCTAGGTACCCCCATCAACAGTGAGGCGGATGATTTTGCTTATTACGGTCTGGCCAACGGTATTGATGGTTATGTAAGCTCCAACCGGGAGGGTGGCCAAGGATCGGATGATATCTATAAATTCCAATTCACTCCAGCTTTGGAGGTAGAAGGTTATGTTACCGATGGGATAAACCTAAAACCTCTGGATAGTGTGCAGATTACGCTCGTGGACCAAAAGGAAAACAAAATTATCGCTCGTACCTTTTCAGACAAAAAGGGATATTATAAATTTCCCGTAAATCGGAAGACGGTGTATATGATAGAGGCCGTTAGAAGGACACACCCCCATAAAAATGTGTTCTTCAATACTTCTAAAGCATCACATATGCAGAAATCAATACGCCAAGACATTGTCCTGGACCCCGTAATAGATTTGAAATTATTGGCAGGCCTAAAAAAGATCTATTTTGATTTTGACAAGAGCAACATTAGGCCTGACGCAGCCGTGGAGTTGAATAAAGTGATCCATGTAATGCAGAATGAGTACCCAGATATGGTCATTGCCCTAGAATCACATACTGACCCTGTTGGGTCCCATGGCTATAACGACAATCTATCATTTCGTAGGGCCGAATCCACTTATGAATATCTCATAGAAAATGGGATATCTCCGGAAAGAATCGTTTCCTATAAAGGTTTTGGCAAGCGAAAGCCCATAAACCATTGTACGAGTAAATATGATTGCTCCCCTGAGGAACTGGAACTCAACAGACGCACTGAATTCCCCATTTTGCAGATAAAAAAAGGGGAGCCACTGGCCAAATAGTTGGGCATGTGACCCACTGTTTTCCCTGTGCATCCAAAATAAAGAGGATGTCTAAAAAGTCATTTTGCTATCCGTCCAAGCGGTGCTGAGAACGTTAAGGTCTTCCTTGACAACCATCTCAACCCTGCTTCCTATAACGATGATGATGCAGGCGACTTTTTTAGACACCCTCTTTTTATTTTCCTGAAATGGGTTACTTCAAAATACCATCAACAATACCGTAGGCGATGGATTCTTCTGCGTTCATCCAATAATCCCGGTCAAAGTCCTTGAGCACCCTTTCAAAATCCTGACCACAATTATCGGCCAAAATACGGGCGCTCAACTCTTTTGTTTTTATGATTTCCTTGGCCTGTATCTCTATGTTGGATGCTTGCCCTCTTGCACCGCCACTGGGCTGGTGGATCATTACTTGGGCATGTGGCTGAATGAAACGCCGGCCCTTTTTCCCTACGGAAAGCAATATGGATCCCATGGAAGCCGCTAAACCGGTACAAATGGTGGATACCGGACTCTTTAAGCCTTTTATGGTATCGTACATAGCGAAACCAGAGGTAACGTAACCGCCAGGACTATTGATGTACAATTGAATTTCCTTGTTGTTCTGTAGATCTAGATAAAGTAACCTATCAATGACATGCTTGGCCGTGCCATCATCTACCATGCCCCAAAGGAACACCTTGCGTTCCTCTAACATTTTCTCATCAATGGCCTCTTGAATCTTCCCTTTTTTAGCGCTCATAAGTCGTTTTATTATTGCAGCCCAAAATTACGGAAATATTTGGTAAATGGAGCCATGAAATAGTCCCGTGAACATGAGGCTCCGGGCAGAGGCCAAAAGAGTCATCCTTCTACCTCAACCTTGTTCTCCACGATTTTTTTGATGGGTACCACTACCTTGCCCTTTTGGGTCTTGACCACGATGGAGATATTGTCAATGGCCTCTATGGTGCCCTCTATGCCCTTTAGCTTGATCCTATCCCCCACTGCGTAGATTTTACGGGTATAGAAGGTGCGCAAAAGGTCCCCCACAATTTCTCGGGAGCCCAGTCCCAGCGCAAGGGCGAAAGCCAATAGGAACGCCCCCAGTACCATGGTGAAATTACTGGTGATCAACGCGGTCTCTACCCCTGCTTGGTTCAAGGCGGTAATGGAAACAAAAAAGACAATGAGGAAGAACAACGCCCCACTCACCATTTTGGAGCCTCCAATGCCCAACGTGTCAAATAGGTTCAGTACGGCCTTTTTCACCACGGTGGCCAAGTATAGTCCACCTACCAAGATCAAAAGGGCACTCAGAAGAGTGGGCAGGTATCCCAATAGGGAATAAATGCCGTCAGAAATGGCATTGAGCCCCATGGCCTGGGCCAAGACCACGGCGAACATCAAAATCAACAGTACTTTCACGGTGCCCAAGGCAACCTTCAGCAGATCGATCTTTAGTTGCTTATCCCCAAATAACTTGGCGTCTGCCACCCGCTGGGACAGGACATCTATCTTGGCGGCCTTTAAGATGCGTTTCAGGATGAACAATACGATCTTGATTAGGAGCCATGCAATGATCAATCCTATAATGCCCAAAATGATCTGAGGGACCAGTTCCGCGGCATCCGATAGCAAACCTCCAAAACTTTCCAGTAGGGTGTCCTTTAATTCGCTCAATGTTTTCATGGGTCGGTTCTTTGTTTTTTATTGGTTTTCAACATGCCAGAGATAAGGTCGGCGTAATTACTTGTGAACAAGGTGGCCATTTCCATAAAGAGCTTGGCCATGGCGACATCTGCCATGACCTTCTTACGCATATCGGGCGGTACGTCCTTAAGATCGGCCTGTAATGCTTTGAATGGATTGTTATCTTGTTCCGACATTAGGGTAGCGTTTCATAAATTTCCAAAACTTTGGCCTTGGCCCGTTTTAGCCTCATTTTTATGGCAGATGGTCCCAAATCCATCACTTCCTGCAATTCTTTGATGGACACGCCATCTTGGTATTTCAGTAATAAGATACTTTTGTCCTCTGGCGGTATCAGCTCCAATGCCTCCTTCAACTTGCTCACCTGAAGTTCCAATAAATGGTCATCTGTGACCTCCATGGGCAGGTCCATATTGCTGTCGTCCAAGGAATTGGATTTATTGCTGATTTTACGGCCTTTGTCCCTATTCACATAATTTACACAAAAATTATAGGTAAAGGAATACAGCCAAGTGGAAAATTTGGACCTCCCGTGAAAAGACCCCAATTTCACAAAAAGCATCAAAAAAACATCTTGTGTAAGGTCCTCCGCCTCCTTCTGTGAACGCGCAAAACCATAGCATTTATTGTACACCAATTTTACATACCTATCATACAATATTCCAAAAAGCATGGGGTCCCGTTTCTCCACGATATCCCTGACCAACACCTCATCGGTCACCTCTTTGTAGGGATCGCCAGCATTCAATTCCTTGTTGAATTGATTGCCTATGATGATGAGACACAGTTTCTTAAGAAAGGTCACTACGGTTGTGTTTAATGGGCAAAAATA
>CAKZLG010000077.1 GCA_937125035.1 uncultured Maribacter sp.
TTAATGCCGGGGTGGGAACCATACAGGCCTCTTTTTTACCGTACCAACGGTATCTATTTTTGGCCACAAAATCGTATACGATATTTCGTAAGCCAGTTGGTATCCATTGCAGTACAATAGAAAGGGTTCGGTAGCCGTTAAGGTGTCTTCCAATTTCAAGGGCCGCATCAGATTTGGTGTAATAGGCCACCCCGGGATCTATGAGGATGATGGAATCAAGGGCAGCGGTGTCAATGCCTCGTTCCTGGAGAAGCTTTTCACCCGTAGGACTCTGCAGGGCGGCATATCGGAAAATATCCTTGCCGTCCCTTTTAATGATGAATTGTACGGCACCATTGCAAAGGTTGCATACCCCATCAAACAACACTATTTTTTTTTCGGTTTCCACCCCACAAAGATACAACAGCGATGGGCTTCAACAGTACGTGCCGTTGCATTCTTGGAATTTAAGGGTTGGGTAAAACCATTCGGAATCCCTTATCGGCATTCGTCCCCCATGGCAGCTATGGTGTGGGGGAGTTTTAAAAGTGCAGGGGAAAATGGCTCCGCCCTAAGAAATAGGATCCCTATTTCTGTACGTCCATGGTTTGTCCATACTGCTTTTTAGGTAGTACGGTCTTCTGGGAATACCTTGTGTCTATAACCAAAATAAAAATGATATGCGCTATTTGAAAATCGACCTAAAACCGTACACTACGCTTTATATCGCCTTGTTCCTGCCCTTTTTTATATTGCTTTCCTGCAGTAGCGATGATACGGAGCCCGAAGTGGTACCCGATACGCAGGAAACCCCGGAAACACCCGAGCCTGAGCCGGAACCGGAGCCCCAAGGTCTTTTTGCCGATATATTGCTCTTGGGCACGTTGCCGAATGCGATGCCCTCCCTATCTAGCGACACCACTTCGGTGAGCACGCTGGACAATAAGCTGGCCCGTGAACTATTCAACGGCAATCTTGAGGACGTTCGCTATACCTGCTCGGAAGTGGGCGTTACGGCAAACGCCATCAACAATGCCATCCCCATTTGGGGGGCTCCACCCTCCGTGGTCCATACCGGGAGTTTTCTTCAAGGCGCCAGCTTGGCCCAAGGCAGCCCGGAGGCCATTCCCGCAAAACGTGCAGGAGGTGCGCTGATCTTAAAAGGCGCTGATGAAGCGGTACTGGGCACTACGGACATCCCTGAATTTAATACGACAGAGGTGAGCCTTGGCCGTACCGCACTACTATCGGAATTTACACCGGCGGCCGCATCCTTTCAGGTGGACGTCCTTCCCGTGGCGAATGGGGACCACCTTGCTTTTGAAATGGGTATTTCGGAGACCGATTTTCAAGCGCTCCAAGCAAGCGGCCTCTCGGTGGAATTCCCGGATGAAGGCACCACGGTGCTGGTTGCATTGAGACAAAAATATTATACGGTGGCCTACGAACTTCCCTTGGATAGGGAAGGATATTTTGATGCGGACGTGGCGCCGTCCGATATTGCCCCGCATGTATCGGAAGAAAATCCCGCAGCCTTTGTTTCGGAAGTGGAATATGGGCGCCAGTTTTACGTACTGCTGCAGACCAGCACTTTTGCCAATACGGCCTTGGAAAAGATAGGCGAGGCCTTTGGCACCTTTGAAAATGCCGTGGCGGGAAGCCTACAGACCGATGTACTGAATGATTTAGAGTCATTATCCATCACCGTGGCGGTTCAATCCAATAACGCCCAAGGTCCTTTTGAGGAATTGGGCGAAGTGGGCATGGGCAGATTGGCCGATCTGCTTTCCGAACCCGTTTCCTTGGCTACCGCCCAAGCGGTGTCCTATGAGGTGCGTGGCATCTCGCAAACCGACAATAAGGCGGGCTATGTCACGGAAGCGATCTATGACCTGGTACTTTGCGACCGGGAAGGCGCCTTGCCACCCGAGGGATTTGCGCCCTTGGTGCATCTCTTTGAGGATGGCATTGGGGCGGCCTTCTTTTTTGATAGGGGTCACATTACGGTGTTCAATGGTGCCGGAACGGAGTATGCATGGCTGAACGTAAGCACCGGACAGATTTCGCCCATCTATGGTATAAAGGATCCAGATGGGCTCCTGCCCGTGCTGTTCCCGGAGTCCGTTAGGGCAGCCTTTGCTGGCAGCAATGCCGGTACCATTTATATATTTGATGGTGAAGGCGCCGTTACCGGGATTTACGTGAACACCAATACGCTTTCTAACAATGACCCTACCGCCTTTCCTACCGAAGCGCCCATAAGGCCGTTTATCAGCAGTTTTTCTGGGGAACTGGTAACCTCAGAGATCAATCCGTTCTGGCAGACCGCCTCCGCACCGGGAGAGACCGCTCCATTTTTGGAATCGGGCATCGAGGCCGCCGTTTATATGGGACGCGAAAACCAGACCGACCCCACAGACGATGCCTCCTACAGCAATTACCAAAACTTTTTTGAAAAGGGGCAGGCCAACCTATGGGCAGAGCGCGATGTGCGCGTGGTCAACCGCTCGGCAGATTACTTCTGGAGTCCTGTAAACGACCTCAGGGATGTGGACAGGGCCGTATTCCCTTTTGAGGAAGTGGGTGCCGCTTGTGCCCTGGAATTGGAGCGGGACGTCTATCAACAAGTCTATTTCAACAAAGAAGGCACCCAGTTTTTTATTGCCAACACAGATGAACAACTGGTGGCGGGACCCTATCTGTTGTACTAAATGGTTCACCTGTAAGACTTAGGTGGAA
>CAKZLG010000078.1 GCA_937125035.1 uncultured Maribacter sp.
CCGTTTCAATGGTGCCAAAGAATTCCAATCCGCCCGCCTTGACAAAAGGATTGATCATAATTGCCGTAATTTCATTTCGTAGTCCTGGGTCATAACGACCAGACCTAAAATTACTGGTAGCATTGGCATCTACATCCTCCATTACCAAATAATACCTTGATCCGGCACGATCTGCGCTGTATAGGAAAGACCTGGCCACTTTATTGGTACTGTATAAAGATCCTGTTAACCTAAATCTGAAGTTTTCGTTGACTTGTTTGTCATATCCCAATTTGGCCAAGATGGAAGCCCCTGTGGTTCCTGGGGCCGTAACCGCTTGGTTCAGTTTGCCATTACTCAAGCCCACCATACCGATCCAACCATTGTTTCTATAATAAAGTTCCCCGCCAATTTCGGTGGTGAAGGCGTCCATGATAAGGTTTCCAATGAAAGGATTGTACATGGCCTGGGCATTGTCCGTTCTTCTAAAATGGGCATCACCATAGTTGTTCTCCATGTGGCCCAATTTTATCGTAACATATTTCATGGTTTCCCCCAAGAAGCCTTCCTTCACGAAATCTAAATTATCTATTTGCAAGTATCCTCCTTTTACATAGGGTTCTGGGTGGTGGCGAGAGGAAAGGTAAGTCCTGAGATGCATCCTTACCCCTTTGGCCAACGCTACATCCAGGTCCAAGTTGGCCGTAGCAAGATTAAAGTTATCCCCAATCTCAATAAGGTCCACAGCTCCGGAATTTTCGTGGTCCAGGGCCTGAAATTGTAAGGTGGAAGAACCTCCAACCCTTACATTGACCCCATTAAATGTGGAGATACTGTCTTTTGGGCTCTCAAATACATTGATGCCGCGTTTGTCTGGCTGCCGGTAGTTGTCCAGATCTCTGGTTTGGGCAAAGGTCATGGTGCCTAGAACCATGAATGCCATTACACTTGAAAATTGAATTGCATTTTTCATACTACTAAAATTGATTGATTATTACTATAGGGTTTACTGTTGTTTGAATTCTGCGCTATATTTCACGGTGATTTCGTCCCCGGTCTTGATCGTGCCCATTAGGGCCTTTGGGGGCTCAATGCCAAATTGCGTCATTTTGAACGTGGTCTCTCCATTGACGACCATGACAGACGTCTTTCTTTTGAGTTGAAAGTTCATGTCCATGCTCTTTGTGGTACCGGATATGGTCATGTCTCCTTTGGCACTTACACTGTAGCTACCGTTTCCATTTGCTGTGATTCCATCTACCTTGGTCAGTTCAAATATGATGGTTTTGTGCTGGTCCGTGTTCAAAGCCTTATAGGTGTTTTTGTCCATGGCCCCTTTGCCACTCTTAAGGCTTTCGGCTTCAATTACCGTTTTTAAGGCTTTTATAGAGATCTTTTCTCCGCTTGTATCAAGGGTCAAGGTTCCGGAAACTTCCTCCGCCAGCTCTTCCCAATCATGCAGGGTAGAAGTGCCATGAACGGTAACTTGGGTAGCGTTATTTTGAAGTTGATATACCTGTGCACAAGCAGTAGCGATCGTGCATAGTGAAAGGGTGAATAGTAAAAATATAGCTTTTGGATTTGTTGTCATGATAGGGTGTTTTCTATTTGACAACAAATGTCTTATCCCGTATCCTAAGAAAACATGACAAATGTCACCATTGCCTTACACACAGAACAAAACTGGGAATAAATAATGCTATAACTATTTGTTTTATTGGTATTTAAAATAATTTTCAGAATTTTCTAAAAACAAAAAAAGAGTGAAAATAATTCACTCTTTCTTCAAAATTTTTATGATTCCGGTCTTCTAAATATGCAGCGCGCGATCTTCCGTGGCGGCCAAGGCGGCCTCTTTTACAGCTTCGGCATAGGTGGGATGGGCGTGGCTCATCCGGGCAATGTCCTCTGCTGAGGCGCGGAATTCCATGGCGGTCACGGCTTCTGCGATAAGGTCCGCACAACGCGCTCCGATCATGTGTACGCCCAGCACCTCATCGGTCTCCTTATGGGCCAAAATCTTCACAAAACCGTCCGTGTCCATGCTGGCGCGTGATCGTCCCAGGGCCCTCATAGGAAACTGACCCACTTTGTAGGCCACCCCGGCTTCTTTCAGTTCATCTTCTGTTTTGCCCACTGCGGCCACTTCGGGCCAAGTATAGACGACACCTGGAATCAAATTATAATCAATATGGGGTTTTTGTCCCGCTAGGATTTCAGCCACTAGGGTACCTTCCTCTTCGGCCTTATGTGCCAACATGGCGCCTTTCACCACATCACCAATGGCGTAGATATGGTCTACGTTGGTCTTTAAATGGCCGTCCACTTGCACACGGCCACGTTCGTCCATGACCACCCCGGCGGCCTCCAAATTGAGCCCCTCGGTATAGGGCCTTCTTCCTACGGACACCAGGCAATAGTCGCCCTCAAAGACCACTTCCTCGCCTTTTTTATCATCGGCCTTTACGGTGACCTTGTTCCCTTTCCGCTCCACGGATTTCACCTTATGGGATAAGGCGAATTTTACCTTTTGCTTTTTTAGGACCTTCATCAATTCTTTGGAAAGGGCACCATCCATACCCGGTATAATGCGGTCCATGAACTCCACCACGGTGACCTCTGCCCCCAAGCGCTTGTACACTTGGCCCAGCTCTAGCCCAATGACGCCGCCGCCTATGACGATCATGTGCTTGGGCACCTCCTTGAGCTTCAAGGCTTCGGTAGAGGTGATGACACGCTCCTTGTCCAACGTAATAAATGGAAGGGAGGCGGGCTTAGATCCCGTGGCTATGATGATATTCTTGGCCTCAATGGTCTCTGTGTTGCCATCGCCCTTTGTTATATTGATGTGCGTGGCATCCTTGAAGCTGCCCAGCCCTTGGTACACTTCAATACTGTTTTTGTCCATCAAAAACGCTATGCCCTTGGTGGTCTGGTCCACAACCCCTTGTTTCCTGGAAATCATTTGCTCTAAGTTCACTTTGACCTCCCCGGGAATGTCTATGCCGTGGTCCTTAAAATGCTTAACAGCGTCTTCATAATGGTGCGAAGAATCCAACAAGGCCTTTGAGGGAATACAGCCCACGTTGAGACAGGTGCCCCCCAAGGTATCATATTTTTCAATGATTGCAGTTTTCATGCCCAACTGGGCGCAACGGATCGCCGCTACATATCCCCCGGGACCAGAGCCGATGACGGCCACGTCATAGTGATTCATATATATGGATTGTTTTTAGATTAAAGTAAGGTACAAAAGTACGAATGTTTTGGGGTAGTGCAAGGGCCAAAAAACGCGAGGGGCCTAATTCAATGGCACGGCCGTAGTATGCTTTACCTCTTTGATGGTAAAGGCGCTCTGGGTACTGCCAATATGCTGAATGGCGGTAAGCTTGGTAACCATGAAATTCCGATAGGCCTCCATATCGCGCACATAGATTTTGAGCAGATAATCATAATCACCGCTGAGATGGTGGCACTCCACCACTTCGCCCAACTTTAGGACCTCCTTTTCAAAGTGGGCAATATGGTCCTTGGTATGCTGCACCAATTTTACATGGCAAAACACGGTAAAATTGCGACCCACCCCTTTCTTGTCCAACAAGGCCACATACTGCTTAATGACGCCAGAGCGTTCCAATTTTTTAATACGCTCATAAACGGCAGTGTTACTAAGGCCCATGACGTGGGCGAGTTCTTTGGTGGTCTTTTTGGAATTGGTTTGCAACAGATCCAACAAACGAAGGTCTTGGGCATCAAATGGCATTGCGAAGGTTTTTCCTATATATGAGTGTCATGGTGACGAATTTAGATATATTATCCAAATATATATGAATATTAGATATATTTTCTATAGTATTCATTTTCAATTGATATTTTAACTAATAATGGGTAGTTTTAAATCAAAATGGCAACAATGGATAAAAAAGCTTCGAACCACCTACAGGATCTTCAGTACTTTGGCGAATATGGGGGTGTTAACCCCTCCATATCGGATTCATCCACCTATACCTTTCTTTCTGCAAAAACCATGTTCGACACCTTTGAGGGCAATACCGAAGGATGTTATCTCTACAGCAGGCATTCCTCGCCATCCAACTTATATTTGGGTGAGGCCTTGGCCGCCTTGGAGGGTACGGAAACGGCCAATGTAACCGCCAGTGGCATGGGCGCTATCTCTGCGGTCATCCTGGAACTTTGCGGAGCGGGAGACCATATTGTGGGGAGCCGTACCATTTACGGCGGCACCTATGCGCTCATGAAGAACTTTTTGAAGAAATTCAATATACAGACCAGCTTTGTGGACATTACGAAACTGGACCATGTGGAAGCGGCCATTACATCATCCACAAAAATGATCTATTGTGAGAGCATCAGCAATCCGCTATTGGAAGTCGCGGATATCCATGCCTTGGCAAAAATAGCCCGCAAACACGCTATACCGCTGGTGGTGGACAATACCTTTGCGGCTTTGTCCATAAGGCCGGTGGCATTGGGAGCGGACATCGTGATCCATAGCCTTACCAAATTCATCAACGGCACCAGTGATTGTGTGGCCGGGGTGGTGTGCGGCACCAAGGAGTTCTGTCTGGCACTCAAAGATGTGAACACCGGGGCAGGGATGTTGTTGGGCAGCACGTTGGATAGTCTTAGGGCGGCCTCTATTTTGAAGAATATGCGTACCCTGCACATCCGTATGAAAAAACATAGTGAAAATGCTCTTTTTCTGGCGCAAAAATTTGAAAGGGACGGCCTTAGGGTGGTCTATCCCGGGCTACCGTCCCATCCGGGCCATCTCATTATGGAAGACCAGATGCACCCGGAATATGGTTTTGGTGGTTTAATGACACTGGATGTGGGCACCTTGGAAAATGCCAATGCGCTCATGGAGCTCATGCAGGACAGGAAATTGGGGTACTTGGCCGTTAGCCTAGGATTTTATAAAACGCTCTTTAGCGCACCGGGCACCTCCACTTCCTCTGAGATTCCGGAAGCGGAGCAAAAAGAAATGGGACTTTCCAATGGCCTTATCCGCTTTTCCATTGGGCTGGATGATGACATACAACGTACTTATGACCTTATGAAAAAATGCATGGAAGACCTGCAGATACTCATAAATGCCTAATTCAACCCTAGCTGGGCTCAAGATCCCGTTTGCACGTTGTTCACTTAAATCGTAATATTACGGGGTAACCAAAACCCAAACGAATGGCCAAGAAAAAGCCGAACCAGTACCGGCAGAACGAACAAATTGTTGAGAACAACGAACTTAGCATTGTCGAAGCCCTTATCCCAGTGGTTGTTTTGGTGGCCATGTTGGCGTATAACGTATATGTTTTTGGGGATGATGCCCTAAGCGGATCCAACCAATTCATTCTCTTACTTGGAGGAGCCGTTGCCGCTATTGTCGGGTTTTTGAACAAGGTATCCTACAAGGCGATGTTGGCCGAAGTGGCCGAAAATGTTAAGTCCACCACCGGTGCCCTCTTGATTTTATTGATGGTGGGTGCCCTAGCGGGCACGTGGTTGATCAGCGGCATTATCCCGGCCATGATCTATTATGGGCTGCAAATATTGAACCCTACCATTTTCTTGGCGGCCTGTGTCGTCATATGTGCCATTATATCCGTGGCCACGGGCAGTAGCTGGACCACCTCTGCTACCGTGGGCATTGCCTTGATCGGTATTGGTGAGGCCCTGGGCATTTCTTTGGGAATGACCGCAGGGGCAGCTTTGTCCGGCGCTTATTTTGGAGATAAGCTTTCCCCTTTGAGCGATACCACCAATTTGGCGCCCGCCATGGCCGGGGGGGAACTTTTTGACCATATCAAATACATGTTATGGACTACCGTGCCCACCATCAGTATTACCTTGATTTTCTTTATCATCATTGGTTTTACCGTAGAGAAAAGTGGCGAGGCCGATGTGGATTCCATTTTAGCCTCCATAGACGCCGCGTTCAACATTAACGGCTGGTTGTTTTTGGTACCCGTGGTCGTGGTGGCGCTGATTGTTAAGAAAACGCCCCCCTTGGCCGCCCTGCTCATTGGCACTTTGATGGGCGCCGCTTTTGCGCTCATCTTTCAACCGGAGGTCGTTGCTGGCATTACCAACACCAAAACGCTCACTTTTGAATCTGGTTATAAGGGCATTTTAAAAGCCATTACCGTAAGTACGGATGTTCCTACGGATAACGAAGCATTGAGTGATCTGTTTTCCGCCAAGGGCATGGCGGGCATGTTGGGCACCATTTGGCTCATTGTATGTGCTATGGTCTTTGGGGGCATCATGGACGGTATAGGGGCCCTTGCCCGTATTACCAAGGCGCTTTTGGGCTTGGCTAAATCTACGTTTGGACTATTCTTCAGCACAGGGGTCAGCTGCATTGTGCTCAACGGTACGGCCTCCGATCAGTACCTGGCCATTGTGGTGCCGGGCAAAATGTTCTCAAAAGCCTTTAGGGACAAGGGACTGGCCCCAGAAAATCTCAGCCGTACCCTAGAGGATACGGGCACCGTGACCTCCGTACTCATTCCCTACAACACCTGTGGCGCGTACCACAGTGGGGTTTTGGGTGTAAGTGTGGCGGAGTATTTCGTGTACGCCATCTTCAATTGGCTGAGCCCGCTCATGACCTTTACCTTTGCCGCCCTGAACATTAAGATCAAGAAGTTGGTGGGATCCGAACAACCCTAGGCCTTCCCCAAAGGGATTGAAAATTTAGTCTTTTTTTAAAGGAATACGCTTTTAGGTATCGGCTTATATTTATAATTTCACGGCCTAACCCTAAAAAAAAGCACGATGGCAACCGTTACATTAAAAGGAACTGAAATACATACCCTGGGCAACCTGCCCGCCACCGGCCAAAAAGCGCCCGATTTTGAATTGACCAAGAACGACCTATCTACGGTAAAGCGTGATGACTACCAGGGCTCACGAGTGGTGCTGAACATATTCCCCAGCGTGGACACAGGTACGTGCGCACAATCCGTAAGACAGTTTAACCAAGAAGCGGCGGAACTGGAAAACACCATGGTCCTCTGTGTATCCAAAGACCTGCCTTTTGCCCAAGCCCGGTTTTGCGGTGCCGAGGGACTGGAGAATGTGGAAATGCTTTCTGATTTCAGGGACGGTAATTTTGGCAAGGCCTACAATGTTAGTTTTTCCGATGGTCCTTTGGCGCCGTTGCACTCCCGTGCCGTAGTGGTCCTGGATGAGGAAGGGCAGGTGCTCTACACAGAGCAAGTACCCGAAATTGTGGATGAACCCAATTATAAGGCTGCCTTGGAGGCTTTAATGACCTCGTAAGCCCAAAGGATAATGCCTAAAGAAACATTTTTGGTCAATAGGGTCAAGAGCGTTGGCTTTGCCCTTCGGGGCGCCCTATTGCTCATTCGTACGGAAGCCAGTATTAAGATACAGGTGTTCCTTGCCCTCTTCATGACCGGATTGGGCTTTCTTTTTCAAATATCCAATACAGAGTGGATGATGCAGATATTTGCCATAAGCATGGTCATGGGCATTGAGGGCCTTAATACGGCCATTGAGAAAATATGTGATTTCATTCATCCGGATTTCCATGCCAAAATAGGGCTCATTAAGGATGTTTCCGCCGGGGCGGTCATGTTGGTCTCCATTGGGGCAAGCATCATAGGCTGTATCATCTACCTGCCCAAGTTCTTTTAAGCGCCCTTTTTCATGGCTTGGCTCATCACCTACCCACAGGTCGGCCCCTCGCCCTCACCAAAAAGGGAACCTGAAATTTAGATGGAAGCATCACGGCATATACAGCTCAAGTATCGCGTAAATTTGTAATTTAGCCCCCAGAAGTAGAGAATCAATGGCAAAAAAGGCACGGAAACCAAAGCCGAAACAAGCTAGTAAAACGAATCCCCTTAAACTTTCCAAACAAAATAAAATCATACTTGGGAGCCTTTTGGTGCTTTTTAGCATGGCGCTCTTTTTCTCATTTATCTCCTTTTATTTTACGTGGCAAGAAGACCAAAGCCTGCTTACGGAATTCCGCGATAGAAATGCCGAGGCCAAAAACCTCTTGAACAAATTCGGGGCCAGTGTAAGTCATTTTTTCATGTACAAGGGGTTTGGGATAGCTACCTTCATTCTACCCTTCTTATTGGGCCTTACCGGGATTTATATGTTCCTTGGGCTGAACAAGAGGCCCCTGTGGTCTAAATGGATATGGGGCATGCTCTTTATCATCTGGATTTCCGTGGCCTTGGGGTTCTTTGCAGTGGAGAGTCCGTTGTTGGGGGGCATGGTGGGTTATGAGATGAATGACTTTCTTCAGGATTATACGGGAAAGATCGGGGTACTGCTATTACTTCTGTTCGGTCTTATCTTTATCTTGGTCCGCCTTTTTGAACTTACCCCAGAGGGTGTTCATGGTTTTATTCAAAAGAGAAGGGAAAGCCTAAAAACGGATTTTTCCCAAAAAACCCCTGGCAAAGGGGATATTACAGTAGATACCGAATTCAGTAGTGATGAGGAAGATGTACCTGTGACCTTGGACACCTACACCCATAAAAAGGATATTCCGCCCGTAGCGAAAGAGGAGCCCAAGGAAACGTTGGAAATCACCCCAAATACAAAGGAGGAAGAGCTAGCTGAACCCCTGGCCATGGAGGTGGAGGAAATTGTGCAGGAGGAGGAAGATGTAGATCTTCTGGCCCGTAAGCTGGTGGATGATTTTGGGGAATTTGACCCAAGGCTGGAACTGGGCAATTATAAATTCCCTACCCTAGACCTGTTGGATGCGCATGGGGTAACGGGTGGCATTACCATCAACCAAGAAGAGCTGGAAGAGAACAAGGACAAGATCGTTGATACCTTAAAGAACTATAAAATCGGCATCGCCCAGATAAAGGCCACCATAGGTCCTACGGTCACCCTATATGAAATTGTTCCGGAAGCGGGCATACGCATTTCCAAAATAAAGAACCTGGAAGACGATATAGCACTATCCCTTGCCGCCCTGGGCATCCGTATCATTGCCCCCATTCCGGGTAAGGGCACCATTGGTATTGAAGTGCCCAATAAAAATGCCACAATTGTGAGCATGCGCTCGGTCATTGCCTCCAAAAAATTCCAAAATGCCGAAATGGAACTGCCCATAGCCTTTGGCAAGACCATAAGCAACGAAACCTTTGTGGTTGATTTGGCCAAGATGCCCCACTTGCTGATGGCGGGTGCCACGGGCCAAGGGAAATCCGTTGGTCTCAATGCCGTGCTTACATCCCTTTTATACAAAAAACATCCTGCCGAGGTAAAATTCATACTGGTGGATCCCAAAAAAGTGGAGCTCACCCTTTATAACAAGATAGAACGGCACTTCTTGGCCAAACTTCCGGATTCTGATGAGGCCATCATCACGGACAACACCAAGGTGATCAACACGCTCAATTCCCTCTGTATTGAGATGGACAATAGGTACGAACTTTTGAAATTGGCCATGGTACGCAATCTAAAGGAGTACAATACCAAGTTCAAGGCCCGAAAGCTCAATCCCAATGACGGGCACAAATACCTGCCCTATATTGTTCTGGTGATTGATGAGTTTGCCGATCTGATCATGACCGCCGGGAAAGAAGTGGAAACGCCCATTGCCCGTTTGGCGCAATTGGCACGTGCCATTGGCATTCACCTTATCGTTGCCACCCAAAGACCGTCCGTGAATGTGATCACCGGTATCATCAAGGCCAACTTTCCGGCCCGCATCGCCTTTAGGGTCACATCAAAAATAGATTCGCGTACCATTTTAGACGCCCAAGGTGCCGATCAGCTTATTGGTAGGGGTGACATGCTCTATACCCAGGGCAATGATGTAACGCGTATACAGTGCGCCTTTGTGGACACCCCAGAGGTGGCCAAGATCACTGATTACATAGGCAGTCAAAGAGCCTACCCAGAGGCCCATGAACTTCCTGAATATCAAGGTGAGGATTCTGGCACAGGAATTGATTATGATATTTCCGAAAGGGATAAAATGTTCAGGGAAGCCGCCGAGGTCATTGTCATAGCCCAACAAGGTTCCGCCTCATTGATACAGCGTAAGCTAAAATTGGGGTACAACCGTGCGGGCCGTATTATAGACCAATTGGAGGCGGCCGGTATCGTAGGGCCTTTTGAAGGCAGTAAGGCCAGACAGGTGCTGATTCCTGACATGCTCTCCTTAGAACAATTCTTTGAAAACGAATCCAATGGATAGGTGCCCTTTGGTCGCCGCCATTTCTTAAAATGCAGTGAAAAAATGAAAAAAGTACTCCTTTTAATGGGCATGGTCCTCACCATGCAATTGACCTTTGCACAGAATTCAGACAAGGCAAAGGCACTCTTGGACGAGGTATATGCCAAAGTAAAGAGCTATGACAATATTTACGTGGATTTTAGATTTGACCTAAAGAACCTGGAAGCGGGCATCAACCAAGAAACCCGTGGGGATGTGACCCTGCAGGGGGACAAATACCTTTTTAATTATTTGGGGTCCCAGCAGTTGTATGATGGACAAAAAGTATACACCATTGTTCCGGAAAACGAAGAGGTCACCATAGAGGAGCAATCCCAAGACGATGATGCCATGACCCCTTCAAAAATGCTCACTTTTTATCAAGAGGGCCACAACTATAGTTGGGACATTCTGCAAGACGTGCAAGGAAGAAAGGTTCAGTACATTAAATTGACCCCCATAGACTCCAATACGGAGATAAAATCGCGCTTATTGGGGGTGGACATGGGCACCAAACATATCTATAAACTCATAGAGACGGGAAAGAACGGTACGGTGACCACCATTACTGTTAATTCTTTTAAAACAAACCAACCCGTATCCAAAACCTTATTTACTTTTGATGCGGACAAGTATGAGGAAGACGGCTATTACATCATAAGAAATTAGGACTTTTGAGAATACTGGACCGGTATATATTATCTAGGTTTGCCTTCAATTTTTTCAGTTCGTTTGTTATTTTGATGTTCATCTTCATTTTTCAGACGATCTGGCTGTTTATTGACGACCTTGCCGGTAAGGGATTGGATATTATCATTATAGGGAAATTTTTGTTCTATTTGATGCCAGACCTTACGGAAAAGGTGCTTCCCCTGACCGTACTGCTTTCGTCCATCCTTACTTTTGGCACCTTTGCGGAGAATTATGAGTTTGCGGCCATGAAGGCCTCAGGCATCTCGTTGCAGCGGGCCATGCTCACCTTGATCGTCTTTGTGATCGTATTGGGGGGCGTTACCTTTTTCTTTGCCAACAATGTCATACCGTTGTCCCAACGCAAAATCTACAACCTTAGAAAGAACATTGCCAAGGTAAAGCCCGCAGCGGCCGTAACAGAGGGTGTTTTTAGCGACTTTGAAGCGGCGGACATGAATATTAAGGTGGATGAAAAATATGGGGACAACGATCGGTTTCTTAGAAATGTCATCATTCACCAGAAAACAAAATCCAACGTGAACACCACGGTCATTAAAGCTGAGACCGGGGAACTGGTAAGCAGTGAAGACTCGGACATTCTACAATTGGTTCTGACCAACGGCCATTATTATGAAGATGTACAGACCAAAAGCAATGAAAGCAAATTGAAGTACCCCTTTGCCAAGGCCAATTTTGACAACTATGTCATGAACATTGACCTCTCTGAACTCAACCAAGTGGATCTGGAGGAAGAGCGCGACATCAGTACGGCAAAAATGAAGAACATTTCCCGCCTTACCAAGGACATAGATTCCATAAGGAACGACAATTTTAGGATAGTACGTGCCTTTTCCAAAAATATCGGGAGCCGTGTTGGTGCCTTTGTGCCTTTGGTGCCCAAGGATACCACCACAAAGAAAAGCCCTAACCTTCTTAAGAAAGATTCATTGTTACAAGATAAGATCGCCAAGGTCAAGGCCAATAAGGCCTTACAAGATTCCATAAAGGAGAATGTGCTCCATATTTATCCGGATTGGCAAAAAATACAGATCATGAACAGTGCAAAAAATGCCATTTCAGGAGTTATGGGTTCCGTGGCAGGAAAGAAAAACGAAATGCAAAAAAGGTATAAGAACTATAACATGCACATCCTTTCCCTGCATAACAAATATGCCC
>CAKZLG010000079.1 GCA_937125035.1 uncultured Maribacter sp.
GGAAATTACCAAAATACGAGCAATCCGCAGACCATCCATTTCCGATTGGAAAATTCGAACAATGCCCAATGTTTTGCCATAGGAAATTTTGAACTCCGTGTTTTTGATACGCCCACGGCCTCTACAGCAACGGATATCATCATCTGTGATTCTGATGAAACAGGACGCTACTTTTTCGACCTTTCCCAAAAGGATGGGGAAGTGTTGAACGGTCAGGACCCAGTATACTATGATGTCAGTTACCATGGTTCAGAAACTGACGCATTGAACAATGTGTCGCCCCTTTCAAAGGCCGATTATCAAAACACAAACTTGAACGAAACCCTTTGGGCACGGGTACAGCATACGGATTTGGAAAGTTGTTTCGATATTTCCAGTTTCAACTTGATTGTAAACCCATTACCCCAAATGAACATGGAAGAACGCTATGTCATTTGTCCCGATAGTCCGGACCTGGTCATCGATGGCGGCACCTTTGAAAGCTATACCTGGCGAGACGAAAACGGCAATGAGATAGGAAACCAAGCAACGTTGGACATCACGGCCCTTGGGGATTATTCGTTGACGGTCACCCAGACCACCAATGGGATTACCTGTGAGAACACCGCGTTTTTTGAAGTGGTATCCTCAGGGGCACCCGAAACCTTGGAAGTGGACCTCAATGGTTTTTCGGACGAGATTGAACTGGAACTTTTGGCCAACGGCATCGGGGAATTTGAATATTCCATAGACGGGGAGAATTATCAGAGTTCCAACAGTTTTAGGGTCTTTCCAGGACAATACACGGTCTATGTTCGTGATATATACGCATGTAGGACACTGATGGAGGAAGTTACGGCCATGGGCTACCAAAAATTCTTTACCCCAAACGGCGATGGGGTACACGAACATTGGAACATTATAGGTGGGGAACAATACCCGGGTGCGCAGCTCTTTGTCTTTGACCGCTACGGAAAGCTCTTGGGCCAATTTGCCCCGGACTCACCCGGTTGGGACGGCCGCTTCAATGGGCGGGAGCTCCCGGCATCGGACTATTGGTTCCGTTTTGTATATGCCGACAAGTCCATTCAAGGGCATTTCGCCTTAAAGAGGTAGTAATGGCCCATGATATTCCGCCTTCAGAAGTGTGTCACTTCGCATTAAATCGTAAAAAGGGATGCATGTGGAGTTGCAAACTTAGAATTAATAAGCTGTAAAAAAGGAATATATTCCGTGGTACAGATCCATTGCCAAAACCCCTTCCCTATCCATTCCTCTACCAAATAGCGATCGGCGCTTAGCGCTTAGCGCACGGCCATAAGCGGTCTACCCAGCTGTGCGAAGTTTGCCCCGAGTACTCGGGGTGCAGTTCTGAGTGAGCGGTAACAGTAGGCCGTACAAGGTAAGCAGTAAGTAGTGTAAAATAAGCAGTGGGCAGTAAACCCCGCTCTCGCCAGTCTGTGACTGGTGGCGGCAATAGTATTTAGATATAGGAAAACCCAATCTGCATTAGTTAAGCTGCGGCAGTAAAGAAAATTAAAAACGAAACCTCAAAAAATAACCGCTCTGCGAAGAGTGCTGTGCGAAGTTTGCCCCGAGTACTCGGGGCCAACTTCGCATAGCTAGTTTTGTTACGCAACCAAAACAATGGAAATATAGCAGAGCCCGGAGTTTTGCCGCAGACCATACCGTTTTGAAAATGGATGACATTGGTTTTTTGGGATAAGTATAGTTTTAATTCCTTTGCTGAGCCGCCACCAGTTGCAAACTGGCGGAAGCGGTGGAACGCACGGAAACTGGAGCCAAAACCTTGGCAAGGCATTGAACTGTTGGAATACATCAAAGAAATCAGGGAAGAAATAAAAGAGCGTAGAAACGTAGAAAGCGAACGATTATTGATACCTAACAATGCACGAAGGAGCAACAAGATTGCCAACATCATCAAAAAGCTGAAAAAGACCAATTACAAGGTAGAGAACATCAACCAAATCAGGGCATCGGTAATTACAAACTGGTTAGGACAATACAACTTGCCAAAGGTTCAGTATTTGGCAGGACACAGATACATGAGTTCAACAGAAAGGTTTTTGCAGGATGATTTAGAAAACCTGCACGAAATCGTCAACAACTTAGATCCGATAAGTTAAATACTAAATAAAAAGTACCTTTTTAAGTACTTTTTATTTATTTTTGCATTATGGAAACAGTAAACTATACAGACTTTCGTTCAAATCTAAAGCATTGGTTCGATAAAGTGGTCAATGATGTAAGCGATATCATTATCAAGCGCAAAAGCGGTAAAGACCTCGTTTTAATATCGTTGGACGAATACAATTCCTTAAAGGAAACGACCTATCTGCTAACAGGGAAAAACAGGGATATATTGTTAAACTCTATCAGAGAACTGGAGGCAGGGAACGGTATGGAAAAAGACTTGATCGAGTAGATGAAATTAACTTGGTCCACTTCTTCTTGGGAAGATTATTTGTATTGGCAGAAAGTCGATAAGAAAATAATAAAGCGAATCAACGAACTGATTAAAAGCTGTATTCGGACACCTTTTGAGGGCATCGGAAAACCCGAAGCTTTAAAAGGAGATTTGCAAGGTTATTGGTCCAGGCGGATAACATCGGAGCATCGCTTGGTCTACAAATACGAAAACGACCAATTATTGATTGCTGCTTGCCGTTACCATTACGGAAAGTAAAATCCTCGGCGTGGTGCTGTGCGAAGTTTGCCCCGAGTACTCGGGGTGCAGTTCTGAGTGAGCGGTAACAGTAGACAGTACAAAGTAAGCAGTGTAAAGCAGTGGGCAGTAAACCCTGCTGTGCGAAGTTTGCAACCCACTCTGCGAAGAGTGTTGTGCGAAGTTTGCAACTTCGTACTGTAACCATAGTGTATTGGGTAGGTGTTTTCACAAGAAGGCAGTACAAGGACATTATGATAGAAAGTCTAAGGACTGCCAAAAAGATTAGTTTTCCTTGTGCGTTGGGCTCACTGCTGAAGGAAATTTACACCGTTTCTGTTCAGTCCTGTACCAAAGAGCGCTAGGCGCTAAGCGCCAAGCGCACAGCCATAAACGGTCTACCTATAAAACCATGTACTTTGTACTTCGTACTACATACCATATACTTCATACCTCCCTCCTCCTACCTTTCCCCATAAATTCCCATCTTTGCAGGGCATGCTAAAAATTGCCCATCACCCCATATATACCCATCCGTTGCCAGAGGGCCATCGGTTTCCCATGCTCAAATACGAGCTCTTGCCCAAACAGCTCCTCTATGAAGGCACCTGCACAGCCGAAAACTTCTTTGCGCCCCAACTTCCAGAAGACCATTATATTCTTGCGGTGCATGGGGCCAGCTACTATGAAGACCTCCGGCACTTGGCCCTATCGCCAAAGATGGTCCGGAAAATAGGGTTTCCACTTTCAGAAACGCTGGTCAAAAGGGAGCGCATCATTGCCGATGGTACCATGAAAGCTTGTGTGCAGGCCCTAGAGCATGGCGTGGCCATGAATATTGCAGGGGGAACCCACCATGCATACAGTAACAGGGGTGAGGCCTTTTGTATGTTGAACGATCAGGCCATTGGGGCCCTCTACCTGCAGGCTGAACATCACATCAAAAAAATCCTGATTGTGGATTTGGACGTGCACCAAGGCAATGGCACGGCCGAAATCTTTCAGGGCGACCCAACCGTCTTTACATTTTCCATACACGGTGCCGCCAACTATCCCTTTAAAAAAGAAACATCAGATCTGGACATCCCCTTGCCCAAGGGCACCACCGACCAGGAATATATGTCCATCTTACGGGAAACCTTGCCCAAATTGATCGATACCCACAAGCCGGACTTCATTTTCTACCTCTGTGGGGTGGATGTCCTGGCAACGGATAAATTGGGCACCCTAGGGCTTTCCGTGGAAGGTTGCAAGGCTAGGGACGCCTATGTGCTGGAAACCTGCCACAACCTTCAAATTCCGGTTCAGTGCAGTATGGGCGGGGGCTACTCGCCAGATATCAAGATCATTGTGAATGCCCACGCCAACACCTTTCGCCTGGCACAGGAAATTTTCTTTTAGGGGAGGTTGTGCTATGGCATATCAACCATGCAAATCGTACCTTTATACGAACAATTTAAATTCTTGCATTATGTTATCAAAAAAGATGGAAGCAGCTCTGAACGAGCAGATCAAGGTCGAGGCAGATTCTTCCCAGGTATATTTATCCATGGCCTCATGGGCAGAAATAAAGGGTCTTGAAGGCATTGCCCAATTCATGTACAAGCACTCAGACGAAGAGCGCGCCCATATGCTAAAATTGGTTAAATATGTGAACGAACGGGGCGGCCACGCCAAAATTTCAGCACTCAAAGACCCAAAGACAGAATTCGGCACCTTCCAAAAGATGTTCGAGGAGTTGTACCAGCATGAAATCTTTGTTTCCAACAGCATCAATGAGTTGGTCCATGTTTCTTTGGGTGAAAAAGATTATGCCACACATAATTTTCTACAGTGGTACGTGGCCGAACAAATTGAGGAAGAAGCCTTGGCCAGAAGTATCTTGGACAAGATAAAACTTATTGGCAATGATAAAGGTGGCTTGTACCTTTTTGATAGGGACATTCAGCAGATCAACGTGGAAAGTGCCGCTTCCCCCAACATGGGCATGTAAATTTAACATGCCTATTTATTTGGATTAATTAAAAATAAGTATTTTTACCACGGTATAACAACGTTTACGCGTGGGCAAAAAAGAAAAAAAAGGCGCCAAAAACCTTAAGGGGGAAAAGAAAATCCTAAAGCTGCAGCAAAAGGCCCTGAAAACCATGGCCAAAGCCACTAAGTTGAAGAGCAAGTGCTGCGCTAAATACGAAAAGGGCGAACACAAGCGCTGCGGTAAATGTCCATGTTTTGATCTTTTGAAACGGGTCGCGTAAAACCAACTTTCTTTCCTTCTTATCCTCAAAGGCCACAGCGTCAAACTCACCACAGCCCCATTTTTGTAGCGGAAGGTCTTAGGTATTTAGCTCTAGATTTTTTCCCCTTTGTTCCCCTTTTTTCCTAATTTCAGGGTACTTGATGCCAGTTGACATGAAAAAACATACTCCTTTTGTGGCCACGTTGCTCCTATTGGCGCTTCTTGTACAATGCAAACCCAAAGACACCAAGGCCAAAACCGCAAATGCCGAAAGCCAAGAAGGCGTTCAGAAAAGCATAAAGCTCATTTTTGATACCGATGCCAATAACGAGCTCGATGACCAGCATGCCCTGGCCTATATGCTGCTCAACGGAAACCATTTTGATGTGAAGGGCATCACCGTGAATGCCACCTACAACGGTGCGGGCATTCAGGGCCATTATGATGAAGCGGAACGTATTATGCAGCTGTGCAACCTCAAAGGTGCCGTACCTCTCTTAAAGGGCGCGGAGCAGAATTTTGAAGCTATTGCCAACGGCTTTGACCCCAATGCCTTTGATGGTCAAGAGGCGGTGGATTTCCTTTTGGAAGGAACCCGGGAAGACTCGGTCATCATTGTGGCCGTGGGCAAGCTCACCAATGTGGCCATGGCCTTAAAAAAGGACCCTTCCTTTGCGGAACGCACCAAGGTGGTCTGGTTGGGCAGTAATTATCCGGAGCCAGGGGAATACAATCAGGACAATGACACCATTGCCATGAACTATGTGCTGAACAGTACCGTGCCTTTTGAAATGGTGACCGTGCGCTACGGCAAACCTTCCGGCACGGATGCGGTGAGCGTTACCCAAACGGAAGTGAACACGACCATGCCCGGGCTGGGACCCACTGCAACGGCTCCCATTATAGGGCGGCATGGCGGCACCTTTAGTACGTTTGGCGACTATTCCGTGAATTTATTTGAACACATCTTTGATCATATAGACCATGAGGGGAGTACGCAAAGCCGGCCCTTGTTTGACATGGTGGCCCTGGCCATCCTAAAAAATCCGGATTGGGGCAGTACCCAGGTCATTCCCGCACCCGTCTTGATCAACAACCAATGGGTGGAACGGCCACAGAACCAACGGAGCATTACCCTTTGGGAAGATTTTAAAAAAGACCCCATTCTGGTGGATTTCTATGAGACCCTACGAAAGCCCGTTCCCATTGGGGCCCAGCCATCGCCCTAAGAAAATAATAGGCTACTTGGCAAAGTAGATGTAGATCCCAACGACTATGGCCACCACCACGAGTCCCACTTGCTTTACGTATTTGTAGGGCTCAATGTTCACCTGTTGGGTGTACTGTAGCTCAAACGGTTCTTTTCTGGGCATGAATTTACCAATGAGGAGCATGATGAGGATATTGCTCACAAACAAGATCGCCATAACGTGCAGGTAATGCGGGTAGGCATCCGCCTCCACCTTGGCCAATTGTGCAGCATCGGTCATACCGGCGGCATTCGCCTCAGCAAGGGCGGACTCCACAAAATTGGGCTTCATAAAGAACTGACTGATGATATAGAGGATAGAGCCGGACAAAATCCCTATTTTGGCCGCAATGGCGGGCACGCGCTTGGTAAGATAGCCTACCACGATGATGGTAAGTATCGGGATGCTATAGATGCCGTTTATTTCCTGCAGATAATTGAACAAACTGCCCGCATTGGCGATCAAAGGCGCAATGAACATGGCCGCCAAGGCCAAACATACCCCAAAAATCTTTCCGTATTTCACCACAGTACCTTCCGTAGCGTCCTTGTTGATATGCTGCTTGTAGATATCTATCCCAAACAAGGTCACCGAGCTGTTGAGCACACTGTTAAAGGAGCTCAAAATGGCCCCAAAGAGCACCGCGGCAAAAAAACCGACCATGGCTTTGGGCAGTACGGCGCGCACCAGTTCTGGATAGGCAAGATCGCTGGATGCCAAGCCCCCATCAAAATAATGATAGGCGATCATGCCGGGAAGCACCAAAATGAGGGGCCCCAAAATCTTTAAGAAGGCTGCCAATAACAATCCCTTTTGCCCTTCGGCCAAACTCTTGGCGCCGAGGGCCCGCTGTATGATCTGTTGGTTGGTGCCCCAGTAAAACAGCTGTACCAACATCATCCCCGTAAAAATGGTGGAGAAAGGCACTTCCTGTCCGGTTTCCCCGGTGGAATCAAAACGTTCTGGATTGGTGTTCATGAGATTGTCCAAGCCCGTTAATATACTGCCATCGCCAATGGCCATGAGCCCAAACACGGGAATAAGGATACCGCCAATGATCAAGCCAATGGCATTGATACTGTCCGATACGGCCACCGCTTTCAATCCGCCGAATACGGCGTAGATGGAGCCGATGATGCCAATGCCCCAGATACAGGCCACCAAGGCCGCGTCATCTGAAATATTGAACATACCGGGCACATCAAACATACCACTGATGGCCACGGATCCGGAATAGAGGATGACCGGTAACAATACCACTACGTACCCGGTGAGAAACAGTCCGGAAGTGATTGTTTTTGTGGAGACATCAAACCTAGTGGCCAAAAATTGGGGCACCGTGGTAAGACCGCCCTTGAGGTAGCGTGGTAGGAGCAGTACGGCCGTGACCACCATGGCAATGGCCGCCAAGGTTTCCCACGCCATAACGGAAAGGCCATCTTTATAGGCACTACCGTTGAGGCCCACAATCTGTTCCGTGGAAAGGTTGGTCAACAAGAGCGATCCCGCTATGACCCCTGCCGTAAGGCTCCTGCCCCCCAGAAAATAACCGTCTGAGGATTGCTCATCCGTGGTGCGCGTGGCATACCACGCAATAATGGCCACCAAGGAGGTAAAGCCCACAAAAGAAAAAATAGCAAGAAAATCCATAGAAGTTGGTTGTTTCGTTATTGGTTCACTCGTTGTTCTGGCGCTTATCTCGTTACCAAGTAGATTTCAAATAAAACCGTACTGAAAAATAAAAGCGGTGGACTAATATAAGACATAGCGCACAAGGAGACCAATTTTCGCCGGCATAAAATCTTTGGAACCAAAAAGTACTCCGATGCTTTGGGTCGTGGTGCAGGTCTTGTGCGAGTTGGAAAGCGACGGGTGAGACGTTTGCTTCCGCTAAGGGCAAACCACCATTATTTGAAGTGATTTTCAAACGCCCCTCTTAGCGTGTTCAGTGGCCTTTGGCAGAACGCAGTGAAGGGCAAAAATGTATCGAGAACCCTTGGGCCACGAAAACTTGGCGTGATAACAATGAACAGTGCGCTTCTCGATACAAATTTTCTCGTGCCTCGAAAATCCACTCGAAGT
>CAKZLG010000080.1 GCA_937125035.1 uncultured Maribacter sp.
GTGCCATGCTCAGGTCCATTCACCCATATGAAAGAGGGCGTCCCCTTGATTGACCACAGCTTGGTGATTGATACATATGATGGTGCCGGGAAAAGGAGATTTTATGGTTTTTGTTTTCTTGGCGTAAGGGTCTGATACCTGGCCCAGATCCCGACCTTTTTCAACGGTGTCGCCATTATTTACCAAGGGAATGAACATACCAGCGGTGGGAGCCCTCAACCATTTTCTACGATTCAGTAAACGGGTGGGCATCTCCCTTTTGGACATATCATTGGGTTTGGGTACCATCCCCAGGGAATGGCATATGTTTTGGATGCCCGCCACACCAAAGGCAATGGCATCCTCGTTGAACCTCATGCTCTCCCCAGCCTCATAGACCACTACGGGTTTGTTCAAGGTGAAGGCAGCCTTTCTAAATGAGCCTTTTATCAATTTTGAGGGAAAGGCCACGGGCGCCCCGAATATCATGGCCAATTCCTTGCTGCGGGCATCACCCGCCGTATATCGGGTTTGAGGGTAGTTATGGCGCTGGGCCCCACCGGTGTGCAAATCTATGGCCATATCTATTTGATGCATCACTTCCGCTAGGTAATGGTAGGCCAACCTCCCGGCCATAGAACCTGATTTTGACCCTGGGAAACTTCGGTTTACGTCCTTGCCATCGGGCACATCCCTGGAAAAATGGAGGAAGCCGAACACATTAAGGATGGGCACGGCCATGATGGCCCCGTTCTTTATCTTGAATTGCCCATTTTGAAGCATACGGCGAACCACTTCAATGCCATTGATCTCATCTCCGTGAAGACCGGCCTGTACCAACAACGTAGGGCCTGGTTTTTTGGCATTGTACACAAAAACGGGAATGTCTATCAAAGTACCCGTAGGCAGGCGGTCAATGGCAATATGTACCCACTTGCTTTCCCCGGGAGCCACCGTTTGGCCCCCTACCTGTATTGTCTTATTTTCGTTTCGTTCGAACATTTTTTTCAATAAATTCTATGATTTCTCTTGCCACATTGACCCCTGTGGTCGCCTCTATGCCCTGTAGGCCCGGCGAGGCGTTCACCTCCAATAACAAAGGGCCCTTTTTTGACTGGATGATATCCACCCCGGCCACCCCAAGCCCCAAATACTTGGTGGCGTTAAGCGCTATAAAACGCTCTTTTGGGGTAAGTGTTATAGGTGCAGTGGTGGCCCCTCGGTGCACATTGCTGCGAAAATCCCCCACAGTGCAGGTACGCTTCATGCTGGCCACAATCTTTTGTCCTACGACCACGGCACGGATGTCCTCCCCATTGCTGTCCTGTATATATTCCTGGAGTAGTATGGCCGTGTCCATCTTATAAAACGTATCCATAATGGAGCGCGCGGATTTTTCAGATTCCGCCAGGATCACGCCCACACCCTGTGTCCCTTCTTGGATTTTAATAATAACGGGGGGTCCGCCCAGATGGGCCAACTGTTCTTTGATGTTATCCGGATTCGTGGAAAAGAGGGTTTTTGGAATGGGTATCCCCTTCCGGGACACTATCTGCATAGCGCGTATCTTATTTCTGGAACGCACTATGCTCAGGGCCTTGGCGGTGCTGAAGACCCCGTTCATCTCAAATTGCTTCACAATGGCAGCGCCATGTTGGGTGACCTTGAGGCCAATTCTGGGGACAATGGCATCAAAGGCATGGGTTATCTCCTCACCGCGGAACACAATCTTGGGCTTATATCCTCCTAAGAGCACGCTGCACTGGGTATGGTCTATCTGTTCCACAAAATGGCCGGCGTTCCTGGCCTCCTCAATTAAACGCCTTGTGGAGTATACATTCATGCTCACAGAAAGAAGGCCTATGTCCATTTTGGGATATACTTTGGTTCTTGCCCATGAATATCGCCCAAAAAATAGAGTCTGCATAGAAACAATGGCAGTATTTGGCATAATGGCCCGGTAACATGCGCTGGCCAAGGGTACTAATGCGGCAACGCCCTTGAAAACCCACCTTCTTTCATAGGGCGTTACGTTTAACATTATGCCCTACTTCATGGGTTTTGTAGAGCATTATTTAAACATCTTTTTAGATTCAGTTAAAATCTTTCTAAATAGGTCATGAAAGCCATGTAAAAGTTGTTAATAACTTTGGTGTGCCGTAACTTTGGTCAGCTTAAAAAATCATGAAATGAGTGGATTGATACAATCTTCAATAGCCCGGAAAGTGGTGATGGCACTATCGGGCCTGTTCCTGGTCTTCTTCTTGGGACAACATTTTACCATCAACATTACCTCGGTCATAGCGCCAGACACCTTTAACACATGGTCCCACTTTATGGGCTATAATCCATTGGTGCAATATGTACTACAGCCCATTTTGATTGCCGGGGTCATTGTCCACTTTGTAATGGGCTTTGTGCTGGAGGTACAGAACAACAAGGCACGGACCGTTAAATACGCCAAATTCCAAGGAAGCGCCAACGCCCCTTGGATCTCTCGGAACATGATATTGACCGGTGCAGTGGTACTGGCCTTTCTCGGTTTGCACATGTATGATTTTTGGGTGCACGAGATGGCCTACAAGTACATTGAGGCCAAACCGGAAGACCCTACCCGGTACTACGCGGAGACCGTGGAAAAATTTGCCCCTATTTGGCGGGTGGTCCTCTATGTCATCTCTTTTGCCCTGTTAAGCCTTCACCTCTTGCATGGTTTTGCCTCTTCTTTCCAGACCATGGGGGTCAACAACAAATATTCAGGCGGCATAAAGCTGTTTACCAAAATATTCGCAATTGCCATTCCGTTAGGGTTTGTGTTCATTGCAGTCTATCATCATCTTAACCCAATTACACATTGATTATGGGAATATTGGATTCTAAAGTTCCAAAAGGGCCCTTGGCCGATAAATGGACAAAACATAAAAACGAGATTGACCTGGTGAACCCGGCCAATAAGCGTAATATTGACGTGATCGTGGTAGGTACGGGTCTTGCCGGTGGTTCAGCGGCAGCAACCCTTTCTGAACTGGGATATAACGTAAAAACATTTTGCTACCAAGACTCGCCAAGGCGTGCCCACTCCATTGCGGCACAAGGGGGCGTTAATGCGGCTAAGAACTATCAAGGTGACGGGGACAGCGTTTACCGCCTGTTCTATGACACCGTGAAAGGAGGCGATTACCGCTCTAGGGAGGCCAACGTGCACCGCTTGGCGGAAGTCTCCACCAATATCATAGACCAATGTGTGGCACAAGGGGTTCCCTTTGCACGTGAGTACGGTGGTCTTTTGGATAACCGTTCCTTTGGTGGGGTACTCGTTTCCCGGACCTTTTATGCCAAAGGACAGACCGGACAACAGTTGCTCTTGGGGGCCTATGCTGCCATGAACCGGCAGATTCAGCGCGGAAAGATCAAATCCTATACTCGTCATGAAATGTTGGATATTGTTCTTGTGGACGGCAAGGCAAGGGGCATTATTGCCCGTGACCTTGTTAGTGGTGAGATTGAAAGACACTCCGGCCACGCCGTAGTATTGGCCACTGGAGGTTATGGCAACCTCTTTTTCCTATCCACCTATTGCATGGGGGCAAATGTCATGGCCGCATGGAAGGCCCACAAAAGGGGAGCTTATTTTGCGAATCCATGCTTTACACAGATACACCCCACCTGTATCCCCGTCTCGGGAGACCATCAGTCCAAACTTACATTGATGTCAGAATCCCTAAGGAACGATGGGCGCATTTGGGTACCCAAAAATTTAGAGGATGCCAAGGCCATCCGTGAGGGTAAATTAAAGCCCACCGAAATCGCCGAAGAGGAGCGCGACTATTATCTGGAGCGAAGGTATCCTGCCTTTGGCAACCTAGTACCCAGGGATGTGGCCTCCAGGGCCGCCAAGGAGCGCTGTGATGCTGGCTATGGCGTCAACAAAACCGGAGAGGCCGTTTACTTGGACTTTGATGCCGCCATTATGCGTTACGGACGCGAAAAGGCACTGACCTCCGGCATGAAAAATCCAGATGATGCCACCGTAAGAAAATTAGGGGAAGAAGTCGTGGAGGCCAAATACGGTAACCTTTTTCAGATGTACGAGAAAATCGTAGATCAAAATCCATATAAAACCCCCATGATGATCTATCCCGCGGTGCACTACACCATGGGCGGCCTTTGGGTGGATTATAACTTAATGACGACCATTCCAGGTTGTTATGCCGCCGGCGAAGCCAACTTCAGCGACCACGGCGCCAACCGCCTTGGAGCCTCCGCCCTTATGCAGGGCTTGGCAGATGGTTACTTTGTACTGCCCTACACCATTGGGGACTATTTATCCAAGGACATCCGTACAGGAAAAATCCCTACAGAGAGCCCAGAATTTGATGAGGCTGAGAAACACGTACGGGAACGCATTGACAAATTGATGTCCACCAAGGGCACCCACTCCGTAGATTATTACCACAAAAAACTGGGCAAGATCATGTGGAACAAATGCGGCATGGCCAGAAATGCAAAAGAACTCCAAGAAGCCATGGATGAGATTGCCGAACTGCGCAAAGACTTTTGGGAAAACGTAAAAGTACCCGGTACCCCGGATTCCAAAAACCAAGAATTGGAAAAAGCAGGCCGTGTGGCCGACTTTCTTGAGCTAGGGGAGCTGTTCGCCAAAGATGCTTTGGACCGTAACGAATCCTGTGGTGGCCATTTTAGGGAAGAATACCAAACGCCCGAAGGAGAAGCCCTGAGGGATGATGAAAACTATCAATATGTGGCCGCATGGGAATACCAAGGCGACCCCAGTAAGGCCATACTCCATAAAGAGGACCTGGTCTATGAAAATATTGAAGTAAAGACACGTTCATATAAATAAACAATTGCTATGAAGATTTATTTGAAAATATGGAGACAGAAAAATCCCAGTACCAAAGGGGCCATGGTGGCTTACACTTTGGATGGGATAGAGGCGGACATGTCCTTTTTGGAAATGCTGGATGTTCTCAACGAAGAGCTGATTTCCAAAAACGAGGAGCCCGTAGAGTTTGACCATGATTGTAGGGAAGGTATCTGCGGTACCTGTTCCTTAATGATCAACGGCAGACCTCACGGCCCGGACACCATGATCACCGCTTGCCAATTGCACATGCGCAGTTTCAATGATGGTGATACCATTGCCATTGAGCCATGGAGGGCAAAAGCCTTTCCTGTAATTAAAGACCTCATAGTGGATCGAAGCTCTTTTGACAGGATCCAACAGGCCGGCGGGTACATCTCCGTCAACACGTCCGGTAGGCCCGTGGATGCCAATGCCATCCCCATTGAAAAGGAAGCGGCAGACGCCTCTTTCAACGCGGCCACCTGCATTGGATGTGGAGCTTGTGTAGCTGCTTGCAAAAATGCCAGCGCCATGTTGTTCACCAGTGCCAAGGTTTCCCAATTCGCCCTTTTGCCGCAAGGCCGGGTCGAGGCTACGGAAAGGGTCATGAACATGGTACGCCAAATGGACCTGGAAGGTTTTGGCAACTGTACCAATACCGGTGCCTGTGAAGTGGAGTGCCCCAAAGGCATCTCCTTGGAGAACATTGCCCGTATGAATAGGGAATACCTCTCCGCCAGCGTTAAGGGCTAGCGCCAACTTGGCACATTGAAGATCACATCCCAAACCCCTTGATTGGTGTTTGGGATTTTTAGTATCTTCCATTCATATGACGAAGAAGTATCCTGAAGAGCGCATAAAAGTACCCCGTTTCAATGAAGCATCCGGTTTCTATACCACCCCGGAACGGTCACGTATCATGGGAAAAATACGTGGTAAGAACACCAAGCCAGAACTGGCCTTTAGAAAAGCCCTTTGGGCGGCCGGATACCGCTACAGGATAGACTATAGAAAATTAGTGGGCAGGCCAGACATAGTATTGAAGAAATATAAAACGGCCATCTTCATAGATGGGGAGTTCTGGCACGGCCATCATTGGCAAGAAAGAAAGCAAAAGATAAAGAGCAACAGGGAATTCTGGATTCCGAAGATAGAACGTAACATACAACGAGATGCCGAAGTCAACAGCGCCCTAAAGCAAAAAGGATACACCGTTTTCCGGTTTTGGGAAAAGGAGGTGCACAAAAATTTATCTGAATGTCTTGATACTGTACTCACCCATTTAAAAGAAAAAGATGTACCATAAATCAAAATTGCCCAACCTTGCTACCACTATTTTTACCACTATGGGCCAATTGGCGCGCCAACACAATGCTGTCAACATTTCCCAAGGCTTCCCCAATTTCCCTACGGACCCCCATTTACTGTCACTGGTGAAAAAGGCCATGGAGGCAGGCCTCAACCAATATGCGCCCATGCAGGGTATCCTTCCATTGCGGGAACGCATCAGTGAAAAAATGGAAACCCTGTACGGACATTCATACCATCCGGAAACAGAGATCACCATCACCGCCGGTGCCACCCAAGCCATTTTTACCGCCATAACCGCTTTCATTAGGCCCAAGGATGAGGTCATTGTGTTTGAACCCGCGTTTGACTGTTATGCGCCGGCCATAGATCTTATGGGGGCTACCTTAGTGTCCATGCCCATGCAAGGGCCTAATTTTACGATGGATTGGTCCCTCTTCCAATCAAAAATAACCCCTAAGACCAAAATGGTCATCATCAATAGTCCGCACAACCCCACAGGTACCTTGCTGAAACAGCACGACATGGAAGAACTGCAGAACGCACTGCGCGGCACCAACATCCTTCTATTGAGTGATGAGGTATACGAGCATATGACCTTTGATGGGGCAGCACACCAAAGTGCCTGTCGCTTTCCCGATCTGGCATCCCAAAGCTTGATCTGTGCGTCTTTTGGAAAAACGTTTCACGTTACCGGTTGGAAAATGGGCTATATGGCCGGTCCCAAGGCATTGATGCACGAATTCAACAAGGTGCACCAGTACAATGTCTTCTGTGTAAACCACCCTATGCAAGGGGCCCTTGCAGATTATCTGCAAAATCCCGACCCCTACATGGCCTTGTCTGCCTTTTATCAAGAAAAACGGGATTATTTTCTCAAGGCCATTTCAGCGTCAAAATTCAAGTGGACCCCATCAGAGGGTACGTACTTTCAAGTGGTGGACTATTCGGACATTACAACGGAGACAGATATGGACTTTGCCACTCGCTTGGTGAGGGAATATGGCATTGCCACCATTCCCATGTCCGTTTTTTGGGAAGATGGAAGGCAAGACCAACAACTCCGCTTTTGCTTTGCTAAAACAAAGGACACTTTGGATCGTGCAGCGGAAATCATCAATCGCATTGGTCAATAAGCCCCAACAATCCTCCAATCCATTTATGCGCCGTGCATACGTTGGGCACTGCATTATGTCTTTACATTTAAAGGGCTTTATTCACCAAGGCCATAAAATCACCTATGGTATTGGGCTCCAACCAACGCGTGACCACCACAAGATCGTTTTTCCGGTCTACGACAATAAAATTGCCTCCAAACCCGGCGGCATAAAAAATGTCCTCCGATAAACCCTCCCAATGGCGGTCCCCTTTTTTGTTCAACCACCACAGATAGCCATAATTGGGATTGGGAATGGAGGGTTCCATGGCCATTTGTATCCAAGCGGGGCTCAAAATCTGATTTCCCTTCCACGTGCCGTTATTCAAAAACAGATGGCCAAAACGGGCCATATCTTCAGTGGAAATGAACAGACCACCCCCGGAGTGCCCCCCACCCGTTACCGATTTCATTTGAAGCCCATCTATTTCGGTCCAAGCGTTTTCGTAACCGTGCCAGCGCCAGGTGGTACTGGCACCGATCTTATCCATAAGCTCCTCCTTAAGGACAAGGGGCAAAGGCTGGCGCCATACGTGGGTCAGTGCATAGGCCAATACGTTCACCCGTACGTCATTGTATTCCATCACGGTGCCCGGTGCGGCGGGGCGTTCAAATTTCCAATCGTCCAGACCTCCGGACCGTGGTGGCCTATCGGCCCAATCCTTGCCGCCCCACAGTTCCCCACTCCACCCTGAATTTTGTTGCAGGAGGTGCTCCCATGTGATTTTTTCATTGTGCGCACCTTTAAAAGTACCGTCCCAAACATAATTGCCCACTTTATCATTAACCTGGGCAATTAACCCTTGATCTACGGCCAGCCCCGCCACCGTGCTCAAAAAACTCTTGGTGACGCTAAAGGTCATGTCCACCCGTTGTACCTCTCCCCATTGGGCCACAATATAACCGTTCTTTAAAATCATGCCCGCGGGGCCGCCCCTCTTTTTTGTAGGGCCCAAAATTTTATGGAATGGTTCCCGCTCAAATCCCTTTAGAATGGCAATACGCAGGTCCTTTGAACCTGTATATTCGTTTTCTTGGGCAAAAATGACCGCATTTTGAAGTGCCATGGCATCCATCCCCACACTTTCCGGGGACTTGGTCTGCCAAATTTCATGACGTTCTGGAAAGTAGCCGGATTGTGCCGTTAGAGCATTGGCATATATAAGTATGATCAAACAGGGAAATAGGGTTCTCATAGTATTGCGTTTACGCCTCCAATGTATGTATTTCCTTTCGCATTAACCAATCTGTTTGCTTATCATTGCCAATATAATAAGGGTGGGTGCCAAATTTTCTAAAGCCCAAACGTTGGTACAACTTGATCGCTTCCTTATTTCGCTCCCAGACTCCAAGCCAAAGAAAGCGCTTCTTGTCCGCTTGGGCCATGCCCATAACGTGCGCTATGATTTTTGTGCCTATGCCCTGCCCTTGAACCGAAGCCATTACATAAATACGCTCCAGTTCCATACTATCCGCACGTTTAATATCCGTTTGTGCCGCATTGGAATTGACCTTGAAGTAACCGCAGAGGGTGTCATTTCTGTACACAAGAAAAAAAACAGTGCCAACCGTGGCCATTTCTTTTGCCATTTGCTGCACTGTAAAGGCATGGTTGAGATAGTTTTGAAAATCCTCTGCCTCATTTTGGCTCTCAAAAGCGTGGGAGAATGTGTGGCGCGCCACTTTGGAAAGCAAGGGCAAGTGGTTCCTTGTGCACCTAATGAAGTCGAGTACCATGGCATAAAAGTAAAACACTCTGATCTTAAAACATACCATTTCCAGTAAAGAATAACGTGGGTAGCGTCCTATAGCGAACGTATTCTTGCAATGATCTGTACAGAAAAAATTCTTCACGGAGGATGGATGGGCAAGGGTAAACCGCACAAGTAGGGGTCATTATCATCATAATGGGATTGCTTCAGCTTCCTTAACCATCCATGGATATAAACCTACCTCCTGAAAGGTATCCCCCTAAACGACCAAGGGCACCACATAAAAAAGGGAGCAAATTTCTTTGCTCCCAACGGGGGATTTTTACCACGGCAACTTAGGTATCCGTGGGGTCCTTGAAAACGCATCCACAACCAAACACTAATTCAAAAAGGGGGGTATTGAACTTTGGACTACTGGCATTTCTGGGTTTTCTACATGGTGGGCCACTTCCTTTTACTGCTTCCGTTCGGCAAAAAGTGTTACTTCATCCCGTACGGGCCTTAGCCATTGGCCCGTTTCATCCATCATCACCCGGTCTGGGGGAAAGTCAGTACCAGGATAACTAATGATGTAATCGCTTTCATAACGCTCCCATCGGAAATCCGTCATAAAGGTCAATTTTCCATTGATATAACCATGAAACCGTCCCAGATATACATCGTTGAAAATATATTCTTCCTGGTCTATCATCAATTGGTGTCGATTGCCAGCCGTCTTAATGGTCTTTTGCCATACCCCTATGATAGGGTCATTATTGACTTCGACCTTGGCACATGAACTTAATGCCATACCAAACAGCAGCAGGGCGCATAGCTTTTTCATAGTAGGTTGTTTCAGTGATTTGGGATCACTAATCAGAATATTAAATATATGAAAGATTTTTCTTACAAAAAAGAATTTTAACAGTCGCTTTTGCGGATGCACATCCTTACGCGATCGGGTCATGTCATTGGCTGGCGCTTGGGCAAAAAAAAAGAGCAACTTGGGGAGGTTGCTCTTTCTTATGTTGGTAAGGTCATTTTACAACATGAATAATTTTTTGGTGAGCAACAAGATACCACTGAAAAAATCATTTCTGTAGACTTGTACTCTTTCTTCTGATGCGATACGGTTTTGGGATTCCATTTCGTTTAATTTGCTTGTAGGTTAAACATGATTTTTTGGCTCTTTCAAAGATAACTAGTTAACTTCTTTTTTCACTGATTATTGTTGTCAACGCCATAAAAGCTGTTGTGAAAAAAATAAGGGGCCCATTTCATCGATGAATGGTGCTGTTTTAGTCCAATTTCATCTCAGGAACCTGCGCTGGCACGACCAGAGTGCCTTCCGTAGCGGCCCGTATCGCCTCTACCGTTGTTCCCGGAGCCCTTTCCAATAGCAAAAAACCCTCATCGGTCACCTCCAGAACAGCCAAATTGGTCACGATTTTCTTTACGCACCCCACTCCTGTCAACGGCAAACTGCATTGCTTGAGCAATTTGGACTCCCCTGCCCTATTGGTGTGCATCATGGCCACAATGATGTTCTCTGCAGAAGCCACCAAATCCATAGCGCCGCCCATGCCCTTTACCATTTTTCCGGGTATTTTCCAGTTGGCTATATCACCTTTCTCGGAAACCTCCATGGCCCCAAGTATGGTTAGGTGTACGTGCTGGCCCCTGATCATGCCAAAACTGGTGGCCGAATCAAAAAAGGAGGCCCCGGGCAAGGTGGTGATGGTCTGCTTTCCAGCGTTGATGATATCGGCATCCTCTTCGCCTTCAAAAGGAAAAGGGCCCATGCCCAGTACACCGTTCTCACTCTGGAATTCCACTTGGATATCATCCCTTACAAAATTGGCCACTAGGGTGGGAATGCCAATGCCCAGGTTCACATAATAGCCATCCTTTACTTCTTTGGCGATCCGCTTTGCTATTCCGTTCTTATCAAGCATCTTCCTTCTTTCTTACTGTTCGTTGTTCTATTCGCTTTTCATAGGCCTTTCCCTGAAAAATGCGCTGTACAAAAATTCCGGGCACATGCACGTGATTGGGGTCCAAACTACCGGCCGGTACCAGTTCTTCCACTTCGGCCACGGTAATACGGGCGGCCCCGCACATGGCCGGATTGAAGTTCCTGGCGGTTCCCTTAAAGATCAGATTTCCGGCCTCATCCCCTTTCCATGCCTTCACAAATGAGAAATCTGCCTCATAGGCTTGCTCCAATACATACATTTTGCCATTGAACTCTCGTGTCTCCTTACCTTCGGCCACTTCGGTTCCATACCCCGCCGGGGTATAGAAAGCTGGGAAACCCGCTTGTGCGGCCCTGCATTTTTCGGCCAAGGTGCCCTGGGGCGTCAATTCCACCTCCAATGCACCACTCAACATCTGGCGTTCAAACTCATCATTTTCGCCCACGTAAGAGGAGATCATCTTTTTTATTTGGTGCTTCTGCAACAATAGCCCAAGACCAAAATCATCCACCCCTGCATTGTTGGAGATACAAGTGATGTCCTTTACGCCCAAACGCACCAGTTCCGCTATGGCGTTTTCAGGGATGCCGCACAGGCCAAAACCGCCCAACATGAACGTCATACCATCTTGCACCCCAGATAAGGCCTCCTGTACGCCGCTGACTGTTTTTCGTATCATTTTATTCTTGTCTTTTACTGTGCTAAGGTACCTATTTTATAGGGCAATCCATAAAAAAAGCCTGTAGGAACAGGCTTTTAAATATGGGGTATCCACCGTATCACCATCAAGAGCATTTAGAAATCCAGGTCATCCAAGTCATCTTCCAGGTCCAGTTCTGGTTGGGTTTCTTCTTGGTACTTACTACAGTCCACAATAATGGACATGTCCTCTGGTTCCTCAAAATCCGCTTTGGAAATTCCCAGTTCCTCGTTGGCGTAGTTCTTTTTCATGTATAGGCCCCAAATGGGAAGGGCCATGGAAGCACCTTGGCCATAGGTTATGCTCTTAAAATGTGTGGCCCTTTCCTCACCCCCTACCCAGACACCAGTGACCAAATTGGGCACCATGCCCATGAACCAACCGTCACTCTGGTTCTGGGTGGTTCCCGTTTTACCGGCAATGGGGTTGGTAAGTTCATACGGGTAGCCCGTTATGATTTCCTTATATACCGTAGTGTTCTTGTTGTAGTTGTGCCTTAGACGGGTGCCCGAACCTCCTTCGGTGACCCCTTTCATAAGATCCACCATGGCATAGGCCACTTCCTTGCTCAAAACATCCTTGGTCTCTGGCACATATTCATAGAGCACGGTACCGTTTTTATCTTCGATCCTTGTGACCATCACGGGCTTTACGTACACCCCTTGGTTGGCAAAAGTGCCATAGGCGCCCACCATCTCGTATACGTTCATTTCAGAAACCCCTAGGGCAATGGCAGGAACCTCTGCAATTTCCCTGGTTATGCCCAGGTTCTTGCCTATCAAGGCCACAGATTTTGGCCCTACCTTGTCTATTAATTGGGCCGTTACGGTATTTACGGAATTGGCCAATGCATATTTAAGGGTAAGCTCCCTTCCGGAATACTTGCCATCTGAATTTTTGGGACACCAAGGTTCCGGGTTTCCATGTTTGTTCGCCTCAATACAATATTGGGTATCCGGCAGGGTCTCACAGGGGGATAGCCGTAATTGGTCTATGGCCGCTGCATACACAAAGGGCTTAAAGGTAGAGCCGGCCTGTCTGGCCCCTTGGATCACATTGTCATATTGAAAATGCTTGTAGTCCACTCCGCCCACCCAGGCCTTCACGTGGCCGGTCTGGGGTTCCATGGACATCATGGCGGCCCTTAAAAATGTCTTGTAGTACCGTATGGAATCCATAGGGGTAAGCACCGTATCCTTTTCACGGGTGTCACTGTTCCAATCAAAAACGGTCATCTCCGTAGGTTTGGTGAATGATTCCCGAATCACCTCTTCTGACTTTCCTTGGTCCCGCATTTTACGCCAGCGCTCGGAATTCTTCATGGCCCGTTCCATAATGCTGTTGGTTTCTTCTGGGGTGATATCCAAAAATGGGGTGGTGGGATTGCGCTCTTTGGTGTTCTGGTTAAAAAACTCAGCTTGCAGGTTCTTCATGTGTTCCTTTACGGCTTCCTCTGCGTTGGCCTGCATTTTACTGTCTATGGTGGTGTAGATCCTCAACCCATCCAAATAGAGGTTCCATTTGTCGCGCTGGCCTTCCATGGCAGGCTTGGGGTTTTTGGCGATCCAATCTTTCATGAACTGCTGCAGGTACATCCTAAAATAAGTGGCCAAGCCCTCCCTATGGTTCTCAGGATTAAAGTTAATGTCCATTTTCAAGGCTTGCAGGGAATCCTTCTGCTTTGGGCTTATATAATCGTACTTCGCCATTTGGGCCAATACCGTATTCCTGCGGGCCTTTACCATTTCCTCCCTTCGCATGGGGTTGTAGAGTGATGAGTTTTTGAACATGCCCACCAACATGGCGGATTCCTCGGTTTTAAGATCTTTGGGCTCTTTGCCAAAGTATATACGGGCGGCAGAACGGATACCATCCGCATTGTTCCCAAAATCATAGATGTTGAAGTACATGGCTATGATCTCTTCTTTGGTATAACTGCGTTCCAAACGGGTGGCCAATACCCATTCCTTTATTTTCTGTTGTATGGTCTCAAACAGGTTTCTAGATCGTACCCCAACAAAAAGTTGCCTGGCCAATTGTTGTGAAATGGTACTGGCGCCGCCCCTTTTGCCCAAAAAGAAAAAGGCCCTTAAGGTGCCACGGGCATCTATACCGGAATGGTCATGGTACCTGGCATCTTCAGTGGCCACTAAGGCGTTGACCAAATTCTCTGGGAGGTCTTCATATTTGATGTCCGTGCGGTTATCATCCAGATAGAACTTGCCAATGAGCTCACCATCCGAGGACATGATCTGAGAGGCCAGATTGGTCTGCGGATTTTCCAAGTACTCATAGGGCGGTAATTCCCCGAACAAACCGTTGGCCGCAGAAAAGAAGATTAAAAAAATAAATAGGATGCCCGAAGCGAACACGATCCAAAACCATTTAATGTACTTACCAAAACCTGTAGCAGAGGGTTTCTTTTTTCCTGATTGCGCCATTGCCTATGGATTACTTTTACTGATTTCAACACCAATGTCCGTTATGCCCTGCAGGCCTTCCAACCCAACCACGTTCCCATTTTTGCGCATGGCATGTGCAACATCAATGGTATATACGCCAGAATTGGGAAAAACGATGTTTTCCTTATACCACAATTTATTTTCCTTAACACTGCCCATGCCCTTTCCCATCCAAGTACCATCCGGGCGTGCCATGGCATACTCCAAGGTATCCGTAAGTACTTCTCCTTGGGGCGTGGTCATGGAGGCAATCAAAAAGAGGTTACTAAAGGGAAAAGTATTGTCATTGCGTACATTGATGTAGATATCATGGGATTGAAGGGTGTCTAGCCCAGAGAACTGGAAGTGCAGCACATCATCCCGGTTCCATACCCCACCCTGTACCGATCGGTACTCTGATCTTACCACGGAACGGTCGCATGACATGGTCAAGAGAACCACCATAAGGCTGTACAAGAGATTACGCATTGTTTTTTCTCCGCTTTCTATTGTTGTTGTTCTTGGCTTTGTTCTGATGGTTCTTGTTACGCCCTTGATTATTGCGATTGCGTTTCTTATTTCTATTGCGGTTCCTATTTCCCTTGGGTTTATCAAAACGGGTTAGACTGTCTTGGCCCACCACGTTTTCAAAGACCACCTTTTCGGTATCCACATGTTGCTCTACAGCGAACATTTCCAAACTGGGCACCTTCTCTTTTCCTTTGTTCTTTTCCAAGATCTCGTTGACCTGGTCCTTTTTCAGCACATGCCAATTGGCGGGCTCGTCTTTATAGGAGAACCACAAGAGCTCCTTGAAAATATCTGTCTTTTGACAAAAGGCAAGTCCTTTTTCCGTGAGTAGTTTTGTATCTGGTGATGGAAAGTCCTTGAGGGCATCCAAGTAGACATCCAGCTCATAATTTAAGCAGCATTTGAGCTTGCCGCACTGTCCGGCCAATTTTTGGGGATTCAGGGAGAGCTGTTGGTAACGGGCCGCTGCGGTGCTGACGGACCTGAAATCTGACAACCAGGTGGAACAGCACAACTCCCGCCCGCAGGAGCCTATGCCCCCAAGGCGTTGTGCCTCTTGCCTATAGCCGATCTGTCGCATTTCTATGCGTATGCCAAAGGCCTTGGCCATGTCCTTGATCAGTTGCCTAAAATCCACACGTTCCTCCGCAGTATAATAGAAAGTGGCCTTAGATCCATCTCCTTGAAACTCCACGTCGGATATTTTCATCTGTAGTTTTAGGATAATGGCCATTTCACGGGAACGCTTTTTTATTTCCTCCTCACGGTCCCTGCACTTCTGCCAGATATCTATATCCCTTTGGGTGGCCTTTCTGTACACTTTTGGAAAGCCCTCTACGGTAAAATCCTCTTTCTTGCGCTTCATCTGTATGCGCACAAGTTCCCCGGTAAGGGTAACCATGCCAATGTCATGGCCAGATTGGGCCTCAGTGGCCACAATGTCCCCAATGGAGAGGGAAAGGTGCTCTCCATTTTTGAAAAATTCCTTTCTACTGTTCTTAAACCTAACCTCTACAAACTCAAACGGTCGTTCACCACCCGGTAGAGACATGTTGGAAAGCCAATCAAATACAGTTAATTTATTGCAACCGTCCGTGCCGCAAGTACCATTGTTCTTGCATCCCCTAGGTTGCCCATCCTTACTGGTGGAACAACTGCTACAACCCATAATTTATATATTGATTTGGTCCTTAAAAAGAAAGCGGACCAAAAAAGGTTCATAAAAATTTCAAACGTAAAGATAGCATTTTTTTAGTGCGAAGTAAAGCGGGCCATCATACCGTTAAAATAAGTGCAAAGCCCCTACTTCTTGTATTTGAGGGCCTCAGACCGGCCTTTTTTAAAGATCTTATTGCTCACTTCCTTGCCCCGGCGCAGCTTCTTTTGCTCTTCATAGGGCAGTGCATGGATCTCTTGGCAGGTATCCGAACAGCATTGGTCCATTTTTTCAGCACAGGCCGCACATTGAATGAACAGGAGGTGACACGCCTCATTGGCACAGTTTACGTGGGTGTCACAAGGTTGGCCACATTGGTGGCATTGCGCTATGACATCATCACTGATGCGCTCACTCCTCCTATGATCGAACACAAAGTTCTTACCCAGAAATTTATTCTCAAGATTTTTGGCCCCTACTTGGCGGGTATACTCTATAATGCCGCCCTCTAATTGGTAGACCTGTTTAAAGCCCTTGTGCTTGTAATAGGCGCTGGCCTTTTCACAACGTATGCCGCCGGTACAGTACATCACCAGCTTTTTGTCTTCTTTGTGGGCCGCTAGCTCTTTTTCAATGATATCCAAAGAATCACGGAAAGTGTCCACATCTGGGGTAATGGCGTTTTTGAAATGGCCGATCTCACTTTCATAATGGTTCCTCATATCCACCAAAATGGTGTCCGGGTCCTCTATGAGCTCATTGAATTGATGGGCATCCACGTGTACGCCCTTGTTAGTGACATCAAAAGTGCGGTCATTGAGGCCGTCTGCCACAATCTTGGAGCGCACTTTCACCTTTAGTTTTAGAAAGGATTTGTTGTCCTGCTCTATGGCGATGTTCAACCGTACATTCTCCAGGAATGAAATACTGTCCAAATGCGATTTGAAATCAGTGAAATGCTCCGCCGGAACGGAAAGCTGGGCGTTGATGCCCTCATGGGCAACGTAAATTCTCCCCAATACCTCCAAAGCGTCCCAGTGAATGAACAAATGGTTCCTGAAGATTCTTGGGTTTCCAATTGGTGCATATTTGTAAAAGGAAATCGTAAGGCGTTCCTTACCGGCCTCTTCAATGAGGGCTTCCCTTTCCTTTGCACTTAATGTATTGTACAGTTGCATGCTATACCAATAAGTTAAGCCCGCCTGTAGGCAGATAGGTTAAAGAATACTTGTGGCGGCAAAGATAGGGCAAAATCCTGCGAAAACAGGATTCCGTATGGGGTTTTGACGAGGCCCCGTCCCCTGTCCAAAATCCATACAGCGTAGGGACCGCATTGGCCTTGTCCATTGAAACTTGCCAAAATGAGAGGTGTAGGCGCTTTCACGGACAAATCAGGGCCATGGGCAAAAAAAAGAGCCTTGTTCTCACAAGACTCTTCATTGGCCACTCCATTTTTCTTCTTCATAGCATCCTTTTCAGAATGTAAAAAAAGGACATGGCCACCACAACCACTGCCACTAAAAACAGCGGATAATACGGTTTTTATTGCAACATTTTTCTTTTAAGATGTGCCTTCTGCAAAAGGGTTGCGTAAAGCGGCACATAATTCTTCTTTTCAAAAAAGAAACACTAATTTAGCATGCCTAAAAATAGTAAGAGATGAGTTCCGAAAAAGACGCCAAATTAAAAGCCCTGAAGTTGACCCTAGACAAATTGGATAAAACCTATGGTAAGGGTGCCGTAATGAAAATGGGAGACAGTATTGTGGAAGACGTAGAGGTGATTTCCTCGGGGTCTTTGGGTCTTGACATTGCCTTGGGGGTAGGGGGCTATCCGCGTGGAAGGGTCATTGAAATCTACGGTCCGGAATCTTCAGGTAAGACCACCTTGACCCTGCATGCCATTGCAGAAGCCCAAAAGAATGGAGGAATTGCCGCCTTTATTGATGCTGAGCACGCCTTTGACCGTTTTTATGCCCAAAAATTGGGTGTGGATATAGACAATTTGATCATCTCACAACCAGATAATGGCGAACAAGCATTGGAAATTGCGGACAATCTCATTCGTTCTGGCGCCATTGATATCGTTATTGTGGATTCTGTAGCGGCGTTGACCCCAAAAAGCGAGATTGAGGGTGAAATGGGGGATTCCAAAATGGGACTCCATGCCAGGCTCATGTCACAGGCACTTCGGAAGCTTACGGGATCTATAAGCAAAACCCATTGCACCGTTATCTTCATCAACCAATTACGGGAAAAAATCGGGGTGATGTTCGGAAATCCAGAGACCACCACCGGTGGTAACGCCCTAAAATTTTATGCCTCCGTTAGGTTGGACATCCGCAGGTCTACCCAGATCAAGGATACGGATGGTAATGTGCAGGGCAACAAAACCCGTGTTAAAGTGGTCAAAAACAAGGTGGCGCCCCCTTTTAGGACTGCCGAGTTTGATATCATGTATGGCGGGGGCATCTCTAAGGTGGGAGAGATCATTGACTTGGGCGTAGAGTATGAAATCATCAAAAAAAGCGGTTCATGGTTCAGTTATGGCGATACTAAATTGGGCCAAGGGCGGGATGCCGTGAAATCCCTTCTTCTGGACAACCCGGAACTGTTTGAGGAATTGGAGGGCAAAATAAGGGAAGCCATTGGTGCCCTGACAACCTAAAAAGCGCCCTACTACCGAAATTAATTGCAGAAACGCAACCTTTGTCCCTAAATTTCATCTACCTAAAAAAAAGATGGTTTTATGATGAAGAAAATAGCTGTGTTGCTGGTGTTGAGCGCAGTAGTGTGCTTAAGCTCGTGCACCTTGGAGGATGACGGCCCTAACTTTCACTTTGCCCCTTTGCAAATTACGGCGGCACAACTCCCCGATACTTTTAGGCTCAGCGAAACCTACCGCATCAATTTCACCTACCTACGGCCAGACAATTGTACCTTTTACGACTATCCGGATGTAAGGAAGCCCCAAGGGGCCAATATTCGTGAGGTTGTGGCCATAGGTATTGTACGCACGGATATGGACGCTTGTGAAGACCTCATGGAGGAAAATGAGGCCGCCTTTGATTTTGCCATTATTTATAATGAACCCTATACCTTCCGCTTTTACCAAGGCGAGGATAACGCGGGAGAACCCCAGTACCTAGAGGTGACCGTCCCCGTAAATTAACCCCACCAACCAACCGCTCATTTGGACATTGAGAAACTCATAAAAAACTGCCAGAAAGGCGAACGAAAGGCGCAAGAACAATTATACAGGGCCTATGCGCCCGTGCTCTTTGGCATCTGTCTCAAATATTCCAAGAACAAAACAGAGGCAGAAGACAATCTGCACGATAGTTTTATGACCATTTATGACAAAATGGGGCAATACAAGCATAAAGGCTCTTTTGAAGGGTGGATGAAGCGCATTACCGTGAATACGGTACTGCAAAAATACAGAAAGGAAGAGCCCCTAAGCGTGGTACATGACAATACCCAGGGCCAAGTGGATCTAGAAGAGGCCCATACCGCAATAAATTTACAGACCCTCTTGGAATATATCCGAGAGCTGCCCAACAAGTACAGGACCACTTTCAGCCTCTATGTACTGGATGGCTATTCCCATAAGGAGATAGGCAAATTATTGGGGACCTCTGAGGGTACCTCAAAATCCAACCTTGCACGGGCAAGAATGATATTAAAGGAAAAAATAGAATCCCAAATCTCCAAGACCACCATGGGCACATGGTTATTGGTACTGGTGGATTGGCTCTAAGGCCAGGATGAAAAGAAATAGCTAAGAAAAATGAGTAAAAAGAATTTAGACGAACTGTTCCAAGAGAAATTCTTGGATTTCAAGGAAATGCCAGATGAAAGGGTATGGCATTCCATTGAAGCGTCGCTCAACAAAAAGACAAAGAAGCGCATACTGCCCCTTTGGTTGCAAATTGGGGGCGTTGCCGCCGCACTGGTGCTGGGACTGCTGTTGTTCAACCCTTTCAGAACTACGGTGGTGCCCCAAGGGCAAGTAACGGACAGGGATGCCCCCGCCCTAAAAGAAGGTGTGCAGGACAATGACGTCTCCAATCAAAAGGATCAAGATAAAAACACCCCAGCGGTAGGTAAAGAAACCCCTAAGACCCCCGGTGAATTCACCCCGGCAGATGCTTCCAATGGCTTGGCCTCCGAGGATAACAACGGCATTAAAGAAGAAAATAGGGCTTCGGGTGATGGGCAACCCAATCCAACCGGCCGAGGGCAGAAGATGCTTTCCCCAACCCATGGTACAGTGGCCCAAACCAATTCGGTAAAGGAAGGGAACAAAATAAGTAGCGGTGCTGATGGGAATACTCCGCCGGTGCCTTTTGGTGACCGCGATCTTCCCAACAAAGAAAATGCCATGGCCAATACAACGGTAACCGCGAATAATGAAAAAGCCGGCACCAAAGATAGTTTGCACCTCAACAAGGACAAGCACAAGGCAATTTCCAACACGGGCAATAGTACAGCGGTGGCCCAACAAGAGGTCCAAGAACCGGACACGGAATACAAAGTTGCACCGGGCACAAAATCCATTTTTGAGGCCATAGAGGACCAAGAGGAAGAGGTGGCCGCGGGCAACCCCTCCAAAAAATGGTCGGCAGGGCCAAGTATCGCACCTGTTTATTTCAATGCTTTAGGGCAAGGTTCACCGGTGCATTCCATCTTTGTCCCCAATGCTAAATCGGGCGATGTGAACCTCAGTTACGGGGTCACAGTGGCCTACGCCATTAATAAGAAATTCAGTGTCCGTTCTGGGGTACATCGGGTAGATTTTGGGTATGATACCAATGATGTGGCCTTTTCATCCTCCTTAGTGGCCTCCACCAACGGCCAGATAGACAATATAGATTACAGACCTACCTCCAAAAACCTGGTATTGTCCAGTAGAAGTGCCCGTAACGCCGCACCAGAAGCAAACAGCGCCGCCCTGGACGCTGCTGTGGGGAACCCGGCCAAAGAGGGGGTCATGTCACAGCAATTTGGTTATCTAGAGGTGCCCGTGGAACTGAATTATGCCTTGTTGGACCGCAAATTTGGCATCAATCTCATAGGTGGGGTCAGTTCCCTGTTCCTCATGGAAAACAGTGTAGGGCTCTCTTCTGGTGACCTTACCATGGAAATGGGGGAGGCCAACAACGTGAACGCCTTGAATTTTAGCACCAACGTTGGCTTGGGCATGAACTATAAGTTCAACCAAAACCTTCAGCTCAATGTAGAGCCCATGTTCAAATACCAACTGAACACCTTTTCAGAGACCGATGGCACCTTTAGGCCTTATACCATTGGGGTCTATAGTGGTCTCAGTTTCCGGTTCTAAGGTTTTTGGATGAGTTGCCCAAGAATGACCGCCCTTACCTGATCACGTAGGGTGGTCTTGTCTTCCTCGCGCAAGGATACGGTCTCAATAAAGGTATGCACCCTTGCCCTGCATTTTCCTGGGCCACCGTTGTATAAAGAAAAAGGGAAACGGTTCTTGTTGTCATAAAAGGTCATGGGCACTAGTGGAATTTTATGGGCAATGGCCATTTTAAAGGCACCGTCCTTAAAAGTATCCAGGACAACGTGCTCCTCTGGCACGCCTCCTTCAGGAAAAATACAGATGCTCAGTCCCTGTTGTAAACGCCTTTGGGCCCGCCTATAGACCCCGGTTCGGCTCTGGGTGTCTCCGCGATCCACCATAATGCAGACGCGTTTGTAAAAAAATCCGAATACGGGAATCTTTACCAACTCCTTCTTCCCTACAAAAACAAAGGGACTCTTACTGATATGCAGCATCAACATAATATCCAACATACTGGTGTGGTTGGCCACCAACATATAGCTTTTCCCCGCCACCAAACGCTGATCAAATTGTACCTTGGGGAAACAGCCCATACCATATAATATGGGTTTGGCCCAAAGATTACGCGCCATCCAAAAAAAACGGGGATACCAGGTTTCCTTGGATGCAAACAAAAGCAATACTGGGAAAAAAATAAAAATCGGCAAGGCCACCAAAATGTAAAACCAGACCCGGTACAAGACCTGTAGGCCTTTTTTAAATAGGTTGAGCATACACCAAAAATAGCGATTTGGTGCTGTATATTTCCAATTGTTTTACCTTTGCCATCCTAGATTCAAAAAAACCAATGGCAAGAATACTAACAGGCATACAGAGTACAGGGACCCCGCATTTGGGCAATATTTTGGGAGCGATCATTCCGGCCATTGAAATGGCCAGTGACCCAAAGAACGAATCTTTTCTTTTCATTGCGGATATGCACTCCCTTACACAGATCAAAGAAGGCGAAACGCTGCGCAACAATACCTACGCCACGGCCGCAGCTTGGTTGGCCTTTGGCCTGGATATTGAAAAGACGGTCTTTTACAGACAAAGTGATGTGCCCCAAGTAACAGAACTCGCCTGGTACCTCAGCTGCTTTTTCCCCTACCAACGGCTTACCTTGGCCCATTCCTTTAAGGATAAGGCGGAACGATTGGAGGATGTCAATGCCGGACTCTTTACCTACCCCATGCTCATGGCCGCGGATATCTTGTTGTATGATGCCCATATTGTTCCCGTGGGCAAGGACCAATTACAGCATTTGGAAATGACAAGGGATGTGGCCTCACGCTTTCATGCCAAATTGGGGGAAACCTTTGTTCTGCCAGATGCCAAAGTGCAAGAGGAGACCATGTACGTGCCGGGCACGGATGGGGAGAAAATGAGCAAGAGCAAAGGCAATCTCATCAATCTTTTTCAACCGGATAAACCATTGCGCAAACAGATCATGGGCATTAAGACGGACAGCACCCCCATGGAAGACCCCAAAGACCCAAGTACGGACAACGTTTTCGCCCTATATAAACTTCTGGCTTCCCAACCTCAAATTGAGGACATGAGCGCCCATTACCTTGCTGGCAACTACGGCTATGGCCACGCCAAGCAAGCCTTGTATGAATTGATATTGGAGAAGTTTGGGGAGGCAAGGGAAAAATTCGACTATTATATCAACCACCCCAAGGAGGTGGACGAAGCCCTGGCCTTTGGTGCGGAAAAAGCGCACAAGGTGGCCAATGGGGTATTGGAACGCGTACGGGAGAAGTTAGGGTACTAGCCACTCGCGGCCCCTACCATGGAGGGAACCTATCACCTTTTTTGTCCTTCTTAAAGTAGATGGGCACTGTGAAAGATGCCCCGTACTACCAATCGCACTAAGATGTGGGATGCTTCGCTATTCTCAGCATGACAAACCATCCTTTTTGTCCTTCTGAACGGAGCGCCGCGGAGTGAAGAATCCCTCGCACTACAGAACACACGCAGCCATGGGATGCCTCGCTTCGCTCAGCATGACAACTTTTCTTGATGGTTGGCAAGATCCTAAATGGCCTCGAACAATTTTCCCGGTAATGGCCGTATCACCCCTTTCATTTCCATACCCAATAGAGCGGCCGATACTTGATGGATGGGCAACTGACAGGTCAGGGCAATGGTATCCAACATTTGTTTGCCCTGTTGTTGCAGCATGTCATAAATGGATTGCTCCATGGCATCCAGTTCCACGAACAATTGCTTCTGTACGGTGGGCGTTTCCTTTTCCTTCAAATCCCACCCCAAAAGATAGATCAAATCCGCTGCCGAGGTGAGCATATGGGCCTTTTGCTGTTTGATGAGGTTGTTGCACCCCAGACTGAACTTGTCCGTACTGCGCCCCGGTACGGCAAAAACCTCCCTATTGTAGCTGTTGGCAATATCCGCTGTGACCAGACTGCCGCCCTTCTCAGCAGATTCCACTACAATAGTGGCTTCGGTCATACCAGCTATGATGCGATTGCGTTTTAAAAAATTCTCCCGGTCTGGCTTACTGGTGCTCCAAAATTCGGTAAGGAATCCGCCTCGCTTGGCTACCTCACGGCGGTATTTCGCATGTGCCTTAGGATACATCTGGTTGAGGCCGTGGGCCAAACACCCAATGGTCTGCAAGCCTTGTTTCATTGCCTCGCGTTGCGCAAAAATATCAACCCCATAAGCAAATCCGCTTACAATAAGGGGATCTAATGGGGACAAGGCATCAATGAGCTCCTCACAGAAGGCCATGCCGTAACTGGTGATCTGTCTTGTGCCCACAATACTGATCTGTTTTTTCTGCTTTAGATCCATGGCCCCTTCCGCAAATAAGAGGATGGGCGCATCTATGCAGTGCTTTAAGAGGTAGGGATAATCCGCATCCTGAAAATAGGTGCAGGCGATGTCATTCTTAATGATAAACTGAAGTTCCGCTTCAGCGGCTTCCAGATGCTCCGTATCAAACAAATGTTTCAATGTGTAGGTACCCACCCCATCTATTTTTAATAAATGGTTCCGTTTATCGCCAAAAATGGCGGCTGGACTGCCGCAGTGTGCAATGAGACGTTTTGCGATCACATCACCAATATTGGGGGCGTGCTGCAGGCGGAGGGCCGCAATCAATTCGCTTTGAATAGCTTGTAATTTTTCCGTAACCACACCGCAAAGTAGGAAAAATATAATGTTAATAAAAAGTTAGGCCAGAGGTTTTGAAGCCCCTAAAAAATCTCCATATTTGTCCTGTATGGTACTAGAACACTATATCAGTGAACTCCTTTATAGGTACAATTGTGTGGTCATTCCCCATTTTGGGGCTTTCTTGGCGCATGAAGTATCAGCGCACATCAATGCCGCTACCCACACCTTTTACGCCCCTAGCAAGGTACTGGCCTTTAACGGGCAGCTGACCTCCAATGACGGGCTACTGGTATCTTACATTGCACAGGCGGAAAGAACATCCTATGAAACCGTACTGTCTAAAATCAATGATGCCGTGGCACAGTGGAGGGGCATTTTGGAAAAAGGTGAAAAATTGCCCTTGGCCCAATTGGGCACGCTTTGGCACAATGCCGATGGCAAAGTGCAGTTTGAACCCGCCCAAGGCGTAAATTACCTTACCGCTTCTTTTGGTATGGGCCATCTGCACAGCCTGCCCGTCATCCGCGAGGAGCTCCGGGACGAAGTGGTTGCGCTCGAAGAAAAAATCCCCTTTGTCATAAGCCCTGAAGTCCGTGAAAAAGGCACCTTACGGCCCTACATGAAGTATGCCGCGATCCTCTTGTTGGCCCTTTCCACTGGTTTAACGGGCTACCGCATGTACAGGGAAGTACGGACCACCGACCAGTTGGTGGAACAGAACGTACAGGAACAGGTGGACAAAAAAATACAGGAAGCGACCTTTTTTGATACCAAGCCGCTGGAATTACCCGCGGTGAACATTGCCTCCATTGCTTCCGATCGGCCTACCGCCACAAATGCCCAACACCACATCATTGCAGGTGCATTTCGATATAAGGCCAATGCAGAAAAAAAAATACGGCAACTAAAGCAAGAAGGCTACCCAGCCGCTTATTATGGCACCAATGCCTATGGCCTGCACATGGTAAGCTATGACCGCCATGAAAGCCCCGCCGATGCTTTAGCGGCCCTTCGCAAGATCAAAAGGGAGGCGTCTCCCGATGCTTGGCTGCTCTCCGAAAAATAAAAGTGCCCCGCTGCCTCCTGTCTCTGTTACCCCTACTTCTGAGCGTACATTTCCATTTTATATGGGAAACAGACCGCTTAGGACGGAAAAATCCTTCCATGACTTGTATCTTTGCCCTTTAAAAGTACCATGTGCACATTCCCGGAACCCAAAACCGTGTACGACCGGTCTTTGAACATTAATCATAAAAGGCATCCATGACACCGAAAACCCCATCAGAATCCCGTACCACCATGACCGATATGGTGCTACCCAGCGAGACCAATGCCCTGAACAACCTCTTTGGCGGAGAGCTTTTGGCCCGTATGGATCGTGCCGCCAGCATCGCGGCGGGCAGGCATAGCCGTAGGATCACCGTTACTGCCTCCGTAAACCATGTGGCCTTTAATCTGGCCGTGCCCTTGGGCAGTGTGGTCACTGTGGAAGCGGCCGTTTCCCGGGCCTATACGACCTCTATGGAGGTCTATCTTGATGTATGGATCGAAGATCGGTACAATGGCAAGCGAACCAAGGCCAATGAGGCCATTTATACTTTTGTGGCCGTGGATGAGACCGGCAAACCCACCGAGGTACCACCCTTGGCGCCGGAAACCGATTTGGAAAAGGAACGGTATGCCGGAGCTCTACGCAGAAAGCAATTGAGCTTGGTACTGGCCGGCAAGATGAAAGCGAATGAAGCTACGGAGCTGAAGGCCCTATTTGCGGAAAGCTAAGACCTGACCATGGGGCTGCGCGTTGGCTTGTGTGAAATGTTGAGACCGTTAAAACGAGTTTGTAAAAGGACCCTATGTTATCATCGTGCTTACCGCCTTTTTCAATTCACTTTTAACCCAAACGTTTTTGTCCGGTTATAGCCACAAGTACAATGCTTGAACTAGCTGGGATGCTTTCCATAAGAACATAGTATCTTTTCTTATTTAAAAAAAAGCTATCCCTTCACATACATCACGATGCCAACGGAATAATGAAGCGTTTGCGCCGAATCAAAAAAGGATTTCACTTCAGGTGCTGTAATGGTGTTCATAAAATCATGGGAGAATTGCATACCTGCCACAACCCCAAAAAGGGAAGACAAACGGTAGTTGAATGTGGTATTGGCCATTAGGGAAAAACCATTATCATGAAATTTTACGTCATCCCTACTATTTCTATAATGGGTAAAACCGGCACCTACCCCCAACATAAGCCCTAGATCATTTGCTTTTGGGAAGAAGGAATACCCTCCTTGCACATAATGGTGCTGAATGGTGCTTCGGTTGAACTGGCCCACCAAACTAGGATTATTCACATCAGCCGCTTTGATGGCCCCTTGGTAGCCCATAAAATAATGCTGGCCACAAAAAATAAGTAATTCTGTTGCCAAACCGGGCTTCACATCGTAGCCCTTGCTCAAAAAATTGTTCCCCACAGCCTTGGGAAAAATGGTGGCAATGCGCATCTGTACCTGTTTTGTGCTTTTGCCCTGATCAACGGATATCGTGTCTTGGGCCCTGCCCAGCACTAAAGTAGCGCACAGTAGGCAAAGGGTGCCCACATATGTTTTAGAATTCAAATACATAGGCATTGGTTTGTGGGTCGGAGATCAACTTCTGTGAAAGGAACTGCCCTAGTGGGCCGGTGTTCGAGCGATAGCGCAGTTCCACCGTATCTTTTGCCAAAATGGAGACCAAATTTATGGTCACCTCGTTTTGACTGGGCAACAGGGTGTCCGTTGGACTAAAAAAATCATCAAAAATCTCCGGGGCAAGTGAAACATCCAAATAGCGTTTCTTTTCCGTTGGATTTGTCCGGATTTGATAGAATAAGGTATCCACACTATTTATGGCTCGTTTTAGGGTAACCCGCGCATTTACGATACGCTCCAGCCGAATGGTTCCCAATCTAAGTGCGGCATCTGTCGTTTCCAGCGTTTCTATGCCCAGCAAGGCCAATCTGGCCCTATTTTCTTGAAAACCGACCTGAAAACGTTCGTTGATTGTCGCGTTTATGGTACGCTGGCCCTTGGGAGCCAGGGTCACCAATTGAAAATGGCCTGCGGCATCCGTACGGCCCTCGCCGAATTCCTCTTGCGCCGTTCCCCCTAAAACCCCACGCAAAGTGGTCGCGGAAATAGTGATTGGAACATTCTGAAGCGGTTGGGAATTTTCGTCTACAATGGTTCCGGTAACCAGAAGCCTTTTGTTGTCCTCAAAATCCAGATCACATGCGGCCAGCGCTATCCATACCAGCAAAAGCCAACCGTACTTACGCATTGTTCAAGTGATTTAAAGTCTCGATAAGGTACAAATCGTTTTGAAATGTTCCGGTTCTGAACCTGACTAAAAATAGTACCCATCAAAAGTCAAAATGATCCGGGTGGGCGCCTATTCGCTCCCCACGGTCCAGACCATCCAAGAAGGCCATATCCTCTGGGGTAAGTACAAAGTCGAAAATGTCGGCATTGGACACAATGCGCTTTGCATGGACCGATTTGGGAATGGTGACCACCCCCTTTTGCAGGTTCCAACGAAGGATGACCTGTGCTACGGACTTGTGGTACTTTTTAGCGAGCCCCTTGCAGATGTCCAAATCGAACAGTTTTCCCTGCATAAAGGGCGACCACGCTTCATACTGAATGGTATTTTTTTTGCAAAAATCAAGAAGGTCCTGCTGCACCACATAGGGGTGGAACTCCATCTGGTTGACCATGGGCACCATGGTACTGTCTGCCATCAAATCCTCTAAATGGTGCTGTAAAAAGTTGCTCACCCCAATGGCACGCACCCTTTTTTCGGCGTATAAATGCTCTAAAGCGCGCCATGTTTCCTTGTATTTCCCTTGTACGGGCCAATGCACCAAAAAGAGGTCCAGATAATCCAACTGCAAGCGCTCCAGGCTGTCCTCAAAAGACCGTAGTGTGCTTTCATACCCTTGGTCAGCGTTCCAGACTTTAGAGACCACAAAGACCTCTTCTCGTGGCACGGAACTTTGCCGAATGCCCAAGCCAACGCCTTCCTCATTTTTGTAGATAGAGGCCGTATCTATGTGCCTATAACCATGATCTAGCGCCGTGCTTACGGCGTTGATGACTTCTTCATCATTATCCGATTGGTAGGTTCCCAAACCCAGATAGGGCATTTCAACCCCGTTATGCAATTGAAATGTGCCCGAAATATCAGTAATTCTTTTTTTCATAAGCTCGATTATAATCTGTAGACCCATTCTTCTGGGTTTAATTTAGAGGTGTTCTGGTAGAGATAGAACTTTAGGCGGGTCTGTCCGTTGGACCGATTGGTATAAATAGTGCCCAACTCCTCTTTAACCGCCACTTTATCGCCCTTTTTTACGTACAGTTCAGACAGGTTGTAATACGTACTGATGTAGTTGCCGTGCTTGATCTGCACGCCCTTATTGCCCCCGGGCACGGAGAGGATGGCAATGACCTCCCCCTCAAAGATGGCCCTTGCCGTGGCCCCGGGATCAGTGGCAATGATGACTCCGTTGCTCTCATGTTTTATGCCGGGGTATACCGCATCTGCATAAATACCGAAGCCTTGGCTCTTGATGCCTTTTTCCACCGGCCAAATGAGCTTGCCCTTATTGGCCGAAAAGTTCTTGGCCACCAACGTGGCCTCTGGGGTAAGGGCAAACGTACTGCTATTGGTGCTTTTGGCACCGGAACCCTTGTTGGAGGCCGCAATGGCACTGCGGATCAGGCGTTCTATCTGTTGGTCTATCTTACGGGCCTCCCGTTTTTTAGCGGCAATGGCCTGGGCATACCGGTCCTCGTTTTTTCGGATGGTGCCCAATAGAGCCTTTTGGTCCTGAATTTCGCTAAACAGGGCGTCTTTCGCTTTTCGGTTCTGCGCCAACAAAACCTCCTTGACCTTACGCTCTTCGTTCAGGTCACTGTTCAAACGGGTAAGTTCCTCGGTCTTGGCCACGATCTCCGCCCCTTGCTCTTTTCTGTACTCCGTATACTGCTTCATGTACTGCAGCCGTTTAAAGGCCTGTACGAAGCTTTCTGAGGACAGGAGGAACATGAGCCTATTTTGTTTGGATTTGTTCTGATAGGATTTCTGTATCATGCTGGCATAGGCCTCCTTGGTTTCCTTTAGCTCCTGTTTCAACTTGGCAATGTTCCGGATGTTGGTATTGATCTGCCTATTGAGCAGATTGGCCTGTTGGTTGGTGACCCGGATCAACTGTTGGCGCACCGTGATCTTCTTGTCCAGTGCCTCCATTTGGTCCAATACGGTGCCCTTCTCCTTTTTTTCGGCGAACAAGAGCCTGTTGATCTCCCGGATCTCTGTTTGGAGCTGTTCCCGCTTTTCTTCCAAGGCCTTTTGCTCACTGGTCTGGGCCATGAGCCTGGGCCCCAAGAGGGCTATGAGGATGATAAGGACGAATTTTGCACGCTTTGGGCTACGCATACTACTTTAAGACTATTTCTTTATACCCTTTGGGGATGCTGTACGGGAAATTCACCCGTTGGTTGACCTCCATGTTCCTGAATTCCAAAAGTATGGCATTTTCGGTTGTACCCTCTACCGCTGTAATGTTTATTTGATTGGGCAGGACGGCCTTCCCCACATTTTGATAGTTTTGGTAGGAGATCTGCAATAGGCGCCCATTTTCGGGCTGTGACAGTTGTTGCAGTCCCATCTTGAAATTTTTAGGTTCTACCTGAAAAAGGAGTTTGTACAGCTCCCCCACCATCCTTGGCTTCAGTTGATAGCTCGTGTTGGCGATGCTGAGGCTGTATTTTTCATCGCGCAAATCTACAATGGCCTGTCCCAACAGAAGGTTCTGTACAATGGTAAAATCTACCTGGGTGCCTAAAAGCGCACTCAAGTACGAGAAATCGCCATCAAAATATTCATTGTCCAGTTTGTTGTAGAATGAAACACGTTCTGGCGTTATGTAGGCCTTGACAATGCCCAAGGGGGCGCTCATCCAAATGCCCTTGTCCCTTTCCATGCGCAGGGTCACGGTAAAGCTCTGCTCCTCCTCGCCATTGCTATAGTCCATTTTCACCCGGCCCCTGAGCGTCTCAAAACTGGATTGGTTCTGGTAATGGGCCTTGATCACTGCTTTGGCGGACAATTTTTCATTGACGTTGCCATCCGTTATGATCTTGCTGCCCTTACAGGAAGTGGCCAATACGACCAAAAGAAGTGCCACGCCATATCCTATTTTCAATGTTCCTTTCATATCAGAATCCCGGTTTTATTTTACTGAGATATTCATTGGCCCTTTCTAGTTTGGACAGGCCGGTATAGCCCTTGGCCAATTCCCTATAGATGTCATTGGCCAAGGGAACATCGTTGATCAAATAATCCAAGCCGGTCTCCAATAGTTCCACAGCCTCCCCATAGCGTTGCATACTGTTCAGGGCATACCCATGGGCATAATAAAAATAAGGCTGCAAAGGATAGGTGTCCATGGCCTCCCCAGATCGTTCCAATAAGGAGGCCCTATCACTTGTATCCATCAATCGTGCCATTTCCATTTTCAGTGACGCTACTGGTGACAGGGCAGGATCTGGACCGTTTCCTTTATTTCCATCGCCTTGGGTGATCAAAGCCGGCGCCCTAGCGGCCAAGGAATCCTTGACCTTGTCTTGCAAATGTTGCAATAGATCGTCTTTTTTTAAGCCCTTGAGCACGGCCAGTGCTTCCTCATACTTTTGGGCCTTAAAGTAGATATCGGCCAAGTGGGCCTGTAAGGAACTGTTTTCATTGGGTATCCGCTCCGCCACCAAGTCCAAGGTATTGCCCTGCGCCCTTAAGGTTTCATAAAGTGTATGCAAATACCAATAATTGTCCGGCACGGTGTTGATGGCGACTAGGGCGGATTCCAGTGCCTGTTGGTATTTTTTGTCACCTAGATAGGCCTTGGCCAGCTCATGGGCCACCGCACTGTTCTCCGGCTCCAATTGTTTGCACTCCAAAAAGGCATTTATGGCCCTATCGTAATTTTGGATGCCCTTTTGTTTCAGGCCCTCAAAAAACTGTTCCTGAAAGGTGTCCGAGTAGTCCTCCAAAAACACGGCGGCGCTCTCCTCCACCTCCAATCCCGGCGCTTCTTGGGCATACAAAACCCCGTGGAGTGCCACTGACCCCAGTAGGAAGATCCATAAGAACCGCATCTTTTTCATATCTCCTTGTTATTGCCCTATATTAAGGCCTAATGTACCCCCGTACTTCCAAAACCTCCGGCGCCCCGTTCTGTTCCCGATAGTTCCGCAACCTCCCTCCAATCCGCACGCTCATGCTTGGCAATGACCATCTGTGCTATGCGGTCTCCCTTGGCGATAGTGAACGGTTCGTTGGATAGGTTCACCAAAATGACACCCACCTCTCCCCGGTAATCCGCATCTATGGTGCCTGGAGCATTGAGCACGGTAATGCCTTTTTTGGCGGCCAGACCACTACGGGGCCGCACCTGCGCTTCAAAGCCAATGGGCAGTTCCAGAAATAGACCAGTGGGTATGATTTTTCGTTCCAAGGACTGTAACGTAATGCTGTCCTCTATATGGGCCCTAAGGTCCATCCCTGCGGAAGCCTCTGTCTCATAAGAAGGAAGGGCGTGATCGGATGTGTTGATGATCTTTATCTCCATAGTCGCATTTTATAAAATAACTATCTTTTGTTTTGAAGGAAGACCTTTTTAAGATTTTCCGCTTCCAGTTTATAGACCATCCCCAGAAAAATAAGCAGTAAAGGCAACCCTACCCATAAATTTCTATCAAAGATATAGAAGGAAAGGGAGGAAAACAGGATGGAAATTCCTAAGTAAAATATAATTTTTCTGAAATTATAGGGAATGGGATAATACATTCTGCCAAAATAAAAGGAAAGTACCATCATGGTGCCATAAGCCACCAATGTGGCCACCGCCGAAGCCACATAGCTAAAATACTGGATCAAGGCCACATTGATGATAATGGTAAGAACGGCCCCGATCATGGAGATATAGGCCCCAAACTTAGTGCGGTCCGTAACCTTGTACCAAACGGACAAATTATGGTAAATGCCCAAAAAAAAGCTCGCCAAGAGGATAACGGGCACCACGGGCATGGCCTCCCAATAGGCCTCGTCCCTTACAAATATGACCTTCAGCACATCCGCGAACACCACTACTGCCAACAAAATGATACTGCCCAGTACCACAAAGTAGTTCGTGATCTGCGCATAGGCCCTTTGTGGATTTTTGGAATCGGAATGGCTAAAGAAAAAGGGTTCTATGCCCATCCGGAAGGCAGTGGCGAACAAGGTCATGAAAACGGCCAGTTTTATACAGGCGCCATATTTACCCACTTCGGCACTTGCGATGTCGGCCGGCAGTAATTTCTCCAAGAGTATCTTGTCCAGCACCTCATTGACGGTAAAGGCCACTCCGGCCACCATAACGGGCATAGCATACGTAAGCATGCGTTTCCAGAGAACCAGGTCAAAGGAATAGGGCTTTCTGAGATATACCCGTATCATGAGCAACAGCGTCACCGCACTGGCTATGAGCAGGGAAATCAAGATATAGGAAATTTCATAATTGGGCCGGTACATCCAAGACCAAATGCCCCCTTCGGCCGATTGTGCCAGCTTGGGCAAGAGCAATAGGAAAAAGAGGTTCAATCCCAGATTAACGGCAACGTTCAAAATCTTAACAAGGGCATACCTGGTGGGCTTTTCATTGGCCCGAAGCCAGGCAAAGGGAATGATGACCAAGGCATCCAAGGCCAAAATACCAAAGAAATAGCCCATATAGGCTTTGGGTATGCTGAACAACAGCGCCAGCTCAGTGCGGAACAAAAGTCCCGCGACCAAAACAAGGAAGGTACTGGCCATAATGGATATCAAGGACGTGGTGACCACCTTTTTACGCTGATCGGACTCCTTGTAAAACCTAAAAAAGGCCGTTTCCATACCATAGGCCAAAAAGACATTGAAAATGGCGAAATAAGAGAAAATAACAATCACCTGTCCATAGGCCCCGGGCGGCATAACATCTGTATAGAGGGGCACAAGAATAACATTGAGCATTCTTGGCAGCACCGTGGCCAACCCATATATGGCGGTTTGTTTAAAAAGTTTTTTAAGTGGATTCAAAAAAAAGTTGAATTGGGCTCTAAATGTACCTAATTACGCGCTTTAAAAAAAGCACTTAATGGCCCAGCCCCATCCTAGAGCATCACGCCCCCGGATCCCGAAGTGCCCTAAGCGTTGCCAGCTCCTTGGCCACCTGTTTGGCAATAAGCCATGACAAGGCCAACAGTACGGCACTTCCGGACCAAAGGATATACGTATAGAAACCGCTGGATAGGTTGGCCTTGAATAAAGGGAGCAACAGTACAAAACCAACCACGTACCCAATCATGAGGATGGGGGTATACAAGTAGTGCGTACGCTTGCGCCTTTGGTAATAAGCGACCAAGGCTTGCTGAAAGGTCTTCATTTGTTGCATGGCATTCATTTTGCCCAAGGTAATGATGCTCCATTGTTCCAATAACACGCGCAGAAGCAGGGTGCCGATCATTATGGAGAGCCCCAACATGGCCCTGCTGCTGTTATATGCCGCTATATAGAAGAAAAAATAGATCAATACGGCCAGGGTGGCGCCCAAGATGACATTGGTGAGGTACTGTTTCTTTTTTACCCCCCTAATTTTTTGCCATATGGCGTTATACTCCCTCTCTGTGGGTCTTACTTCCTCTTGGTGAGCCCACTGTTCTTTTATTTTATCAAATGGATGCATCTCGTAAGCATTTTTCCAGTTTCTGTTTAATCCTATGTATTCTTGTCCGAACCGCTGCGTGACTGTACCCCGCAATTTCCGCAATCTCTTGCTGTGGCAGACCTTCCAATTCCAATAGTATGATTCCCTTGTCCATTTTGGAAAGCTGGTCTATACAGCCATATAAATGTTGTAGCAATTTTTCATTATCCTGTGTCTGCTCACCCGGGTCGTACAATAGTTCCTCATTGACCTTGCCATGCCCGCGCCGTTTTTTGTTTTTTCGCAGTTGCGATAGGCACGTATTCACTGTAATCCTATAGATCCAAGTGCCATAACCGCTCTCATTGCGGAAACTGTCCTGATGTTGCCAAACCTTTAAAAAGACGTCTTGGGCAAGATCTTTGGCCAAGGCCATATCTCGCGCTACATAGCCAAGGCACAAACGAATGACCTTGCCATAGTGGGTGTTATATATCTCCTTAAACTGTTCTTCTTTCACCTACTAGTAGTTAATTGCTATTCTTATGTGCTCCAACAGCTATGCTCTTGTATGATATGCCATTAGATGAGTAAAAACGAAGCATTTAAAATTAATTGGATTTTCATGTGTTCAACATATGGCTATAAGCCAAAAGTATTTATTTAGCTGATGGTTCGCCTATTGTTCATCATTTTTGCCCAACGTTGTATACCTTCAGTTTCTTTATTCTCATTAAAATCCACCCCGATAGCAAGAACAGCATAACTGATGCGAATAAGGGAACAATCCACATTTTATCTACTTTAATGATTTGGGCCAGAAGAAATGCCCCAACAGAAATGATCACAGCCCAAATAGCATATCCAATCTCATCATAAAGCCAGGCGTATGGAAATAAATGGGCGCCCGTTATGATAACGTAAGTCATAACAAAATAATCAGGGTCCTTATTTAGGATAAAAAACAGAAACGGAAAATATACCAATTGGGCAAAGTTCAGCCAAAGTCCAAGAGGTTGCAGCGGATTGCCTTTTGCCGTCCATTTTGTCTTTATTATTTTCGATAATCCTAAAGCTAGTGGAAGCATAAAAGCTCCAATTATAAAAGTGAATATACTTCGGTTGTACGAAGTATCGTCAAAAGACCATATATATGATATTGCCAACCAAAGTATGGCAGCAGCTAGAATAAAATCAATTCCATTTTTTGCCCCAAATTGAATTTCGGTTTTCAATTTTTTAAACGTTATTGTTTCCATATTTCTATTTGATGTTTTTGATTTGCTTTATTTCATGAAGTATTCCGCAACATAATGGGATTTACCCTCTTCAGGTTATCTTGGTTAAAATCTAGGCTATCTCAGAATTAGTCCCTTAAATTGATGCTCTTGCACTTTCCTTTGTCCTTTTTTAGAGATGGTTCCTTATCTGTTCCAAGAGCCAGTCTGGGGCATCGTACATGATGAAGTGGGAGGCCCCTTCCGCAAATTGCAAGGAATACGATGCCAGTTGACGGTATTGCGCGGTATAGGTGTTTTTGGCCATTTCCATGCCATAAGGTTCCGTAGCCGCCAAAAGAAGGACGGGTGATCTTATCTGGCCAAGCCTTTCCCTAAGGTCCAGTTTCAGGAGGTCTGTATAGCCATAGACATAGGTCTCACGGTGGGCCTGTACCATCCAATCCTTGATCTGTTCCTGTTGTGCCCTGTCCTTGCACATACCTTGGGCCATTTGTGCCGCCATCTGTTCAAAGGCCTGTGCATCCATTTCCAAGAGCTGTTGGTTCCATGGACTGTCATAGACCAGTTGTTCCGGGTCAAAATCAGGCAGCATTAGTGCTCCCGTTGACGGCAAGCCATCCACAATAATAAGCTGTTTAAAATCAAAATCTGCCTCTGTGCCCAACCATAGTGCCAGCGTACCGCCGAGACTATGTCCGATCAGGGTGGCCTGTTGTAGATTCCGTTCCAAAATATAGGCTTGCACGGCCGCCTTGACTTTTGGCAACCACGGTTTTTCTATGGCCGGAATGTCTCCAAAACCGGCAAAAGCAAACACGTGGCACTTGTTCGTTTTAGAGAGCGCTCCCACCACTTGGTCCCAAACGGCGCCCGTACAGGCAAATCCAGGAAAGAATAAGACGGGCTCTCCCTGGCCCACTACTTCTACCTTGAATGCCTCTTCCTGTGCGCAACCCAGAACTGCATATAAACTGAAGAAGGATGCTAACATAACTTTTAGATGTTTCATACTGATTTCCTTTTGTAATTTCCCTTTAGATACGGAAAAGAAAAAATGTTACAGGAAAAGTTATTTTTTTCCCTTTAGCACCATATAGCACTGGAACATGGCGCTTTGTGGACTGTAGCCAAAGGGGGCACAGCAACCTACATTGCAAAATGGTCTGAAATAAAAATTAAATAGCATGTATAGTTAAGCCTCCGGCACAGCATCCAAGCGCTTCATGGCCACATAAGCGAGGACAAAGGCCGTTAAAAGAAAAAATGCAGCAAGGGTATAGGGCGCTCCGGGATAATATATGGCGCCCTCCGGACGGATGAAATAATAAAAGACCGGAGAGAAAATCAACTGGCCCAAAATGGCGGTGACACTCACCAAGCCCGTGATAGATCCCTGAAGGATGCCCTGCTCTTTTTCAGATACTTGGTTGGAGATGACCCCTTGCACGGTGGGCCCTGCAATGCCCCCTAGCGCATAGGGAATGAGGAAGGCATAGAGCATCCACGGTTCCGTGGCCAGGGAAAATAGGAACATCCCCACTGTCCATAGCAGGAAACCTACCGTCACCACCTTTCTTCGGCCAAATTGGGCCACCAATTTACCAACGAGAACGCCCTGTACAATGGCAACCAGCAGGCCGACCACCATAAGGGAAACGCCTATCTCTGCCGGACTCCAATCATAACGTTCTATGCCATAATAGGACCAGGTGGAGGGCAGGGCCTGCCCTGCCAAATTGGCTAGGAAGAAGGCTGCGATCAGCAAGAGGATGCCCTTGTAGTGCCGTAAGGCCATAAGCGATACCCCAGGCACCATTTTCCCAAACTCCATTTTTCTTCTGTTTTCCGTGGAAAGTGATTCGGGCACAAAGAACCAACCGAACAAAAAGTTGGCAAAGGTAAGGCCGGCAGCTATGTAAAAAGGAAGTCGGATATCCATATCCCCAAAATAACCGCCAATGCCCGGACCTATGATAAAGCCCAGCCCAAAAGCAGCTCCAATGAGCCCAAAATTTTTGGCCTTTTCCTCTTTGGTGCTGACATCCGCAATATAGGCAGAGGCCACCGTAAAACTGGCCCCGGTAATGCCGGCCAAAAAGCGGCCCACGAACAACCATCCTATGGTGGGCGCCCATGCATGGATCATATAATCTATACTAAGGCCCAACAACGCCATCAAGAGGATGGGACGGCGGCCTACTTGATCTGATATTTCGCCCAAAACCGGGGAGAACAGAAATTGCATTCCAGCGAAGGCCGTGGTCAGCCACATACCATAAATGACGGCCATGTGCGTTCCTTCCCCCGTCAATTCCATGATC
>CAKZLG010000081.1 GCA_937125035.1 uncultured Maribacter sp.
GGCTTTTCATTACGGAACAATTATACAGGGCGTTTACGATATTAAAGAATGAGCCTTACCACCATCAATAAGCACCGCCAAAAAGCGTACCCATCAATACAGTACCCGGAACTTAATGGTCTTGTCCACTTTTTTCAAAGCCTTGATCACATCCTTATTGTATTCCTTGTCCAGATCCGTAATTACATAACCTACGTCACTATCCGTAGAAAGATACTGACTTAGGATATTCAGGTCAAACTTGGCCAATACTTCATTGATCTTTGCCATGATACCCGGCACATTTTTATGAATATGTAAAAACCTATGCGCATTGTTTTGCTTGGGCAGCCTTATATTGGGGAAGTTCACGGCATCTACCGTATTGCCTGAATTTATATAGTCCATGATCTTATTGGGCACAAAATCGGCAATATCCCGTTGGGCTTCCTCCGTGCTACCACCCACATGGGGCGTTAGAATGACATTTGGAAACCCCTGTAGTTTAGTGGAAAAGGCACCGTTGCTCCTCGGCTCTTCTGGATACACATCTATGGCGGCCCCTGCTATTTGACCTTCTTCCAAAGCAATGGCCAGAGCATCAATATCCACTACGAACCCTCTGGATAGGTTGATGAGCATGGCGCCTTTCTTCATTTGACCGATCTCCCTGGATCCAATGAAATTTCTATTGGCTTGGTTATCATCCACATGCAAGGTGACCACATCAGATACGTTCAAAAGGTCTTCCAGTGTATTGCATTTTACGGCATTGCCCAGGGCCAATTGGTCATTGACATCATAGTAGTAGACACGCATGCCCAGTGCTTCCGCCAGCACGGAGAGCTGCTTGCCAATATTGCCGTACCCTACAATTCCCAAGTTCTTTCCACGTACTTCTCTGGAGCCCGCGGCCGTTTTCTGCCAATTGCCGTCATGAAGTTCAGTGCTGCGTGCAAAAACACTGCGCATGAGCATGATGATCTCCCCTATGGCCAGTTCCACCACCGATCGGGTATTGCTGTAGGGTGCATTGAACACGACTACACCCTTTTTCTTGGCGTGCTCTAGGTCTATTTGGGTAGTACCGATACAAAACGCACCAACTACCAGTAATTTATCTGCCGCATCCAGCACTTTTTGGGTGACCATGGTTTTGGACCTAATGCCAAGCACATGTACGTCTTTTATTTTTTCGATCAGTTCCTCTTCTGGGATACTGTGCTTTACCAATTCTACTGAAAATCCATCTTTGGAAAGATTTTCAAAAGCAATGGGGTGCACATTCTCCAACAGGAGTATCTTTATTCTGTTCTTGGGGTATGAAATGTTTCTAGGCAACTTATTTATGTATAAAAATTCATCTAAATTAGGAGTAATATGGTCTGCATTGTCCGCAGCCTTGTGCCTGTGTACGTTTTCCGTATAGGCAAAAAATTTATGGGCAATGCCCGCTTCTCTCATGACGTAGTCACTGTAACCATCGCCAATGACCTGCACCTCGCCCTCTAAGTTCATATCCCTTAGACAGGCAATCTTACCATTGTGCTGGGACAACACGTTCTTTTCATCAAAACCAATGATGTTCCCGTTCCCATCAAAAGTAAAGGTATTGGCATAGACCCTTTCTGAGGGTATATTGTACTCTGCCACAATAGGATCTATGAACTCTTTGAAACCACATGAAATCACATAGATATCATCTGAATATTTTTCAAAAAATTCCTTGTTGGCCGCAATGGATTTTGAGATTTTCTGTTTTAGTTCATCCACCAAGGCTTCCAGGTCTTCCTTATTGGCGCTTAGGAGTCGTAAACGTCTTTCCAATGATTCTGTAAAGGAAATGTCCCCGTCAATGCCCAAATTGGTGATTTTTTGTATTTCCCGCACCACCTCATCCTTATTGTCCTTATCCTTCAAGGTCATTTCAGCTAGCACATCCAAAGCTTCCACACGGGTGAGGGTACTATCAAAATCAAAAACATATTTCCGTTGGGCAGCTACCATACTTTGGGCGAATATTTGTAAAAAAACCGTTGCACAAAAGTAAAAATTAATCCCTTACGGCATAGTGGCACATAGAAATAAAACAATTTTG
>CAKZLG010000082.1 GCA_937125035.1 uncultured Maribacter sp.
AGCGTTTTAAGGAATGTTGACCTAACGTAACATTGGGAAAACAATATCCGCCGGGCTCCACCAATCAGGTACTACGCTGTTTTCCGAAATTTCATCAAAGTTGTTCATGTTAATTTCTTCTGCGCCAGCCCAAAAGCGTCAAGCACGCCATGTTTTACCGAAGATGTGCCTCCTACCACATGGGCTACCCTGTAGTGGGCATTTGTTCAACACAACTTATATACGCACCTTTTTAGCGCAAGTGGGCCTGGTCGGCAGGCAGGCATCATGCTCCTGGACATCCTCGCTACCCAGTTTGTGGTGGGTGGAAGGCAGTGGGCATTGGTCAGGAGCAGTAAGCAGTACTTATTACTCTATACTCCGTACTATATACCCCCTACTGTTTACTTTGTACTTTCTACTCTGTACCCTAAAATCAAAGTCGCTTTACACCTTTGAAGGTACTCCTGCCCTGGCCAACGGTGTTGATCAGGGGCTTTCCAAACGTGGTGGAGTCAATGACAAAGGTGTCGCCCACTTTAATGGTGATCCCCTCGGCGAAACTTAAGGTGGCCGTACCAAAAAAATGCGCGTGCAGATCGCCCGGATTTCGGAAGAGGTCGTATTTAAAATGGTGTTGCTCCAAGTTATCAAGGCTATGGATCATGTGGGCCTCACCGCTCAAAAATTCTTTCGTCCAAATCGTTTTTCCCTCTCTCAGCACGGAGGCCGTGCCTTTCACCTCTTTGGGAAGTTCCCCCAACAACAGTTCAGGACCAAAGGAACAAGGCCGTAGTTTGGAATGGGCCAGATAGAGGTAATTGATGCGTTCCATGACATGATCGCTGTATTCATTGCCCAAAACGTGGCCCAGACGGTAGGGCGTGCCATCATCACCAATAAGATAGATGCCGGCAATTTCGGGTTCCTCTCCCCCATCCAGGGCAAAAGGAGGCAGGTTTAAGGTCCCGTTGGGCGGCACCACAATACTGCCATTACCCTTGTAAAACCACTCCGGCTGTACCCCGGATTCCCCAGAGGTGGGCTTCCCGCCTTCAAGTCCCATTTGAAAGATCTTCATAGAGTCGGATAAGGGCTCTCCGGTTTCCAGTTTGGCATGCATGGCATCCCGTGCGGCAGCCGATCCAGAATGGGTAAGTCCAGTGCCGGTGATCCAAAATTGGGTAGTGTGCGGGTGTTCTATGGGCGCTAACAACCTACCTTCTTCCCGCACGGTGGCATAGTCCACCAACTCATCGGAAAGCTGCCGCGTTACCAACGCCTCCAAAGGTAGGTTCTGGGAAAGTGCGGCCTGCGCCAAGGCATAGGTGCTGGGAGGGCCTTTGATCAACCGCAGTTGATCGCCATGCACCTGCGCTACGGCAGGGCTGCCCTTCTCTGTGAGAAATTGTACGAGTCGCATAGAATTTTTATAACTGCAATATACTACCTATTTGCGTTGTTTTCAATGGGTGTACGACCCACGGGATATGAGAGAATTACCATGCCAGAAGACCGCCGTTGGTCTTATTCTATGGAATGTGGGCATAGCTTCCTTTGCTACTTGTTGGGATGTGACCAACTGCCAAAAATTTTCTTATCCATTGGCAATTTGCTTACATTGTGGCGTATTAGTCAGAAGAATAGAACTGTTATGAAAAACCTTTATGTATTCCTACTGGCGGCCATGATGTACATGGCCCAAACAAGTGCACAACAGACCACCTTTGTTACGCTCCCCGATCAACTTGAAAACCCGGCATTTGCCTCTTGGATCTCCCATCCTAGCAGCCCTGGTAATGACTATGGGGTATATTACTTCAGGAAATCCGTCCGGCTATCCTCAGTTCCCGATTCCTTTACCGTTCATGTTTCAGCGGACAACCGTTATAGGCTTTTCGTCAATGGAGAACTGGCAAGTTGGGGCCCTGCGGTGGGTGATCTTAATAATTGGAATTATGAGACTGTGGATATTTCGCATCTACTAAAACCTGGCCAAAATGTCCTGGCGGCCCAAGTATGGAATTTCGGTGCGCATAGGGCACCACGACAAAACTCCCATAGAACGGCTTTCATCCTTCAAGGAGATGGGGAAAAGGAACGGGATGTAAATTCCAATGTTTCATGGAAGGTGACCCAAGACATGGGTTATTATCCCATAGACCATACCTCAGATGCGGTTGGTGGCGGGTATATTGCCGGGGCAACGGATAGTTTGGTAGCGGCAAAACACCCTTGGGGATGGGAAAAACCCATTTTTGAGGATACCCAATGGCTTGCTGCCCAAGAATTGGGAAAGGGCAACCATAGTGGCTTAAACACTTGGTTGGGCACGCCTTGGTTGTTGCAGCCCCGAGGCATTCCCGTTATGGAACAAAAAAAGGAAGCGCCCCCCAAACTGGTTTGGGCAGACAAGGTAAACCTGACAGCGGAAAGTCTATCCGAGGACTTTCATTTTACGGTGCCAAAAAACTCAAAAATCACCTTGCTATTGGACAATGAGGTCCTTACCATGGGCTTTCCCAAACTCAAGGTTTCTTTGGGCAAGGGGGCCAAAATAAAAATACAGTACCAAGAATCCCTTTTTGATGAGATGGGCAAAAAAGGGAATAGGGATGTGTGGCAAGATAAGCACATGAAGGGGTATTATGATGTCTTTATGGCCGATGGTGGCCAAGAGCGGGTATTGGAACCCCTTTGGATACGCGTCTTCAGGTATGTAAAAATAGAGATTGAAACCAAAGATGAACCCTTGAAAGTACATGATTTCCACAACCTTTACACGGCCTATCCCTTAAAACAAAACGGATTTTTTTCCTCAGATGATACACGGATAAATGATATTTGGGATGTTTCTTGGCGTACGGCCCGCTTATGTGCCTTGGAAACGTACATGGATTGCCCTTATTACGAACAGCTTCAATATATTGGGGACACCCGCATCCAGGCGTTGATCTCATTATATGTGGATGGTGACGACAGATTGGCCCGCAATGCCATCTCACAGTTTTACAATTCCATGCAGCCCATGGGCCTCACCAAGAGCAATCATCCCTCCACCGGGGTACAGATCATACCACCTTTTTCCTTGGTCTATATTGGTATGCTATATGATTATTTTATGCTTAGGGATGACCCGGATTTCATAAAAAAGTACCTTCCTGGTATAAAATTCATTTTAGAATGGTTCTTGCCCAAAATTGAGGATTCGGGGATGCTGGGCCCATTGACCTATTGGAACCATATTGATGGGGGCACCGCGGAGTTTGCGGCCGGGTCGCCTCCAGGAATAGAGGAAGGGGGATCTGCCCACATGACCATTCTATTGGCAAAGACCCTACAGGATGCAAGTGAAATGTTACGCCATTATGGCGATGCATGTACTGCCGACCTCTACTCTGATAAGGCCAACCAATTGCTACAGGCCACCGTTGCGCAATGTTTCGATGAGAAACGGGGGCTCTTGGCGGAAACACCCAAAAAAGAGCTCTTTACGCAGCATACCAATGCCATCGCCATTTTAGCGGATACCTTTGAAGAACGCATGAATCGGGAAATTGCGGAAAAGATGATTTCGGACCACAGTTTGGCGCAGGCTACCCTGTATTTTAATTTCTATGTTTTTCAGGCTTTGAAAAAAGTGGGTAAAGGCGGAGAGGTCATCCAAGAATTCAAGAAATGGGAGGCTTTTTTAGATCAAGGGTTCACCACGTTCCCAGAGCATGGTATTGAAAGCCGGTCTGATTGCCACGCATGGTCCTCACACCCCATGTACGATGTATTGAACATTACCTGTGGGGTTTCCCCAGCCGCACCGGGCTTCAAATTGATTGAAGTTAGGCCACAGTTGGGTAATTTAACGAAGATCGAGGGAAAAATGGTGCACCCATCGGGCATCATAAAAACGTCATTCAGGAAAAATGATACAGGAAAAATAGACTGTCAGATTGTTTTACCGAGTGCCTTGGAGGGTACGCTTATCTGGAAAACCCAAAGATTGTCCTTAAAGGAAGGTAGTAATAATTTTGAACTGGAGTAAAAAAATCAGATTGATTGCACTCAGTGATGACCCCATCCCATTAAAGCCACACGATACACCTAACGCTGTAACCTTACCTGGAACCCCATGCTAAACAGTATCCACCCCAAATTGCCCATGCGCAACAAGATTGTCACTTTGGATTATTACAGCCATCAATTGGGATTTTCCCCCATAGGTAGGGAAGATTATACGGAATACCTCATGATGGAGCGGGACCATGTGGAACTCCATTTTTTTCTTTTTCAGGCCCTTGACCCATTGGGGAATTATGGGCAGGTGTACATTAGGACCAAGGCCATTGATATTTTTTATGCGGGGTTGCTACAAAGGGGAGTGGCAATCCACCCCAATGGTAAACTGGCCACAAAACCATGGGGCCAGCGGGAATTCTCACTTTTAGACCCCGACCACAACCTCCTGACCTTTGGTCAGTTCGTGTAAAAAATGGGTGAATATCCACAGTACTGGATGGGTTTTTTTGTTCTTGTTGGTTCAGATTTCTCTGAACATGGCCTTTTATTTTAGGAGACCGATAAGCACACCCCCTATTTATTACGGTATATTCATTTCAAAAAAGCCTTATATGTGGTACTTTAGGGCGAAGGCAATATGGATAAATCCAACTTAACAACATTGTACATGAAACCGCTCGCAGTACATGGCAACTTGGGCGCAAAAATACTGTTAGTGCTCGCTGTAGCCTTTGGCCAGGGTATTTTTGCTCAAGCTACCTCTGAAAACCAACTAACGACCCACAAAATGGAAATCGCCTTTCTGATGTTTGAAGATTATGAAACCTTGGATGTTTTTGGTCCCGCTGAAATCTTTGGAAGGCTAACGGACCATTACCGTTTAAAGTTTTATTCCATTGCTGGGGGAATTATTTCAAACAGACATGGGGTTCCCATCATGACGGAAAAATTGGGAACCATGAACAATGACCCGTATGTGTTACTGATACCCGGTGGTATGGGTACTCGCAGAGAAGTGAACAACGACGAGATGATCCGTCAAATCAAAAAAGTGGCGCCCAAGAGCACCTTTGTGCTCACTGTTTGTACCGGTAGTGCCCTTTTGGCCAAAACCGGACTGTTGGATGGCAAAAAAGCCACCTCCAATAAAAGAGCATTTTCTTGGGTGGAAACACAGGGACAGGCCGTATCTTGGGATGAACGGGCACGTTGGCAAATAGACGGTAACTACTACACTTCCTCAGGGGTCAGCGCTGGTATGGACATGGCATTGGGTTTTTTGGCGGACCGGCATGGTCTTGCATTTGCAAAAAAAGTGGCGAAGGAAATTGAGTACCATTGAATCATGGACAAGGATAATGATACGTTTACCGCAGAGTGAGCGTTATGGATATACGTATGAATGTGCATCCAGTGGATGAAAAATGAAAACGTAAACTACCGTTAACCAAGCGGATTGTTGGACCACATCTCCCTACGCCTCTTTTCGTTCCACTACAGATCCAGCACCGTGCCTTTAAAAAGTATTTTTCTTTAATAGGCTTTCCATCGTGCCCGTTACCATCATCCCTATTTTTCCCTAGACTTCAACACCGCCTCAATGTCCTTTAAGGTAAAACCTTTTGCCTGGAGCAAAATGAGGTAGTGAAAAAGCAGGTCAGCACTTTCATTCAAAAAAAGGTCGTCATTGCTGTCCTTGGCCTCAATGACGGTCTCCACGGCCTCCTCGCCTACTTTCTGCGCTATTTTGTTGATGCCCTTCTCAAATAGGGACACCACATAGGAGCTGCCTTGCTGCCGTGAGGAAGGCTCCCTGCTCGCGTCTGCCTTGCGGTCGGCTATCACCCGTTCCAATTGGCTGAAAAAACCGAAGGAAGGCTCATTTTTTTCATCCCAACAGGTGTCGCTGCCCGTATGGCAGGTGGGTCCGGCTGGATTCACATATATCAATAAGGTGTCTTGATCGCAATCGTTCTTTATCTCTACCATTTCCAGAAAGTGGCCGCTCTCCTCCCCCTTGGTCCACAAGCGCCTTTTGGTGCGGCTGTAGAAGGTTACCTTGCCCGTTTCTAGGGTCTTGTCATACGCGGCCTGGTCCATGTAGCCCAACATAAGGACGTTCTTCGTCAATGCGTCTTGGATAATGGCGGGAACCAACCCATCTGTGTTCTTCTTAAAATCTATGTTCATATTCTTTGCGTTTATGACAGGGCCCAATCCACGGCCGCTGTTGCATGTATTTTCGTAGTATCAAAGACAGGCAGGGAGCAATGGGGCTGTTGGATCAACAAAGGTATTTCAGTACACCCTAAAATAACCCCGTCTGCCCCTTCTTTTTCTGCTTTTGCAATGATATCCAAATAGTTTCTTTTTGATGTCTCACGGATGATGCCCTTGGCCAGTTCATTGTAAATGATATCATGCACTACTTGGCGGTCTGCCGTGTTGGGCACGAGAACCTGAATTTGATAATCGTTTTCAAAGATGTTCCTGTAAAAATCGAGCTCCATGGTATATTTGGTGCCCAACAACAGCACTTTCTTGCAGCCTTGTTTTTGGGCCGCCTTTGCACTGACCTCGGCGATATGCAATAAGGGTACGGTTACCTTTTTCTCTATGGCAGGAACACTTAAATGCATGGTATTGGCGCATATAAGGAGGACTTCCGCCCCAGCCCGTTCTAGAGCCAACGCCCGATCGGCCATGAGGGCATGCAGGTCTTCCCACGCGCTCTGGGACTGTTTGGTAGAGACCTCGGCAAAGTTGAGCGATTCAAGGATACAGGGGCAGGAATGTTGCCCTCCCAACCGTTCCGCCACCAAAGTATTGAGGTAGTGGTAGTACAATTGGGTGGATTGCCAAGTAATTCCGCCAATGAGTCCGATTTTTTTCATGGGTTCATTTTATAGTCGTACTGGGATATTTTCCTTTCGCAACGCTTGCTTTACATCGCCAATGGCCATTTCCTTAAAATGAAAGACACTGGCTGCCAGTGCCGCATCTGCTTTACCTTCCACAAAGGTATCCACAAAATGCTGGATATTCCCCGCCCCACCGGAAGCAATTATGGGAATATTCACCAAATCTGACAAATGGCCCAAAGCCTCATTGGCAAATCCGTTCTTGGTACCATCATGGTCCATGGAAGTGAACAGGATTTCCCCTGCCCCGCGCTCTTCCACTTCCTTGGCCCAGGCAAAGAGCTCTATTTCCGTAGGTACCTTGCCCCCAACGAGGTGCACGATCCATTTGCCGTTGATCTGCTTGGCGTCTATGGCCACTACAATGCACTGCGACCCAAATTTGGCCGCCAGATCATTGATCAGTTGGGGGTTCTTCACCGCAGAGGAATTGATGGATACTTTGTCAGCCCCATTTTTTAGCAAGATATCCACATCTTCAACAGCGCCTATACCGCCCCCTACGGTAAAGGGGATATTCACCTTTTCCGCCACCCGGTAGACGAGTTCTGCCAAGGTTTTACGCTTTTGTTCGGTAGCGGAAATATCCAAAAAAACCAGTTCGTCCGCGCCCTCCCTGCTATAGATTTCCGCGAGTTCCACCGGGTCGCCCGCATCGCGCAGGTCCACAAAATTAACGCCCTTCACGGTACGGCCGTCTTTGATGTCCAAACAGGGAATGATTCGTTTTGCTAACATTTTCTTGGTTGAAGGTTTGATCGTTAAGCGTTTTTTGTGGGCTTTTGGCTATGCGCTAACCGCTACCCCCTTTTGTTTATTGCTATTTTCAAAGTTTCAGGTTTCTGTTGTTTCAGGTTTCTGTTGTTTCAGGTTTCTGTTGTTTCAAATTCAATTCTTTACATTTAAATCCATGCCTTCATAAAACCCTAAATCCTTGTTATTCAATAGTTTGACCCAAAAAGCAATTTGCCCTGTATGGTAAGAATAGTGCTCCACGGCATGCATAATGACCCCCACACCCGAAAACTGAAACCCTTGCACGGAACGGACCTTGATGAGCTGCTCTACCGGGGCATCATAAATGACCCGTTTGGCCGTATCAACGGTATTCTCCAACTTTTTAAGCAGTTCCGACTTTGTAAAGCCTCCCACTGCCGAAAATTCCTTGGTACGCTTACGATCATCGTCATTTTCTCCCAAAGATGAAATGATGTACTGTGTCATGTTACCGCAGATATGTAAGATCAGATTGCCAATGCTGTTCAAGGAATCATTCGGTTTCTGCCAAACGTCCTCCTCCGTAATAGCTGCTAAGCTTTTTTGGACCATCCGGGTGCTTTCATCCAAACGATAAAGGGCATTTTTCACCAATTCTTCAATTAACTGCGTTTCTTTATCCATTTTGTAAAATATACGATTCCAATTGTTTCAGACTAATTCTATTTTCATAAATGGCCTTGCCGATGATGGCCCCTTCACAGCCCATTTCTGCCAA
>CAKZLG010000083.1 GCA_937125035.1 uncultured Maribacter sp.
TATCGACCACTTTGGTAGTTACCCTCCAAAAAGGGCTGAACGACCATGAGATGGGAATGACCATAGATTTTGCCCTACAACAAAAGTGTGTTCGGGGCGTTACCTTTCAGCCTACCCAAATTGCAGGAAGGCTCCAAGGTTTTGACCCACAGGAGCACCGCATTACGCTGACCGAGGTCCGCAGAAAAATATTGGAGCAGTCCTCTATTTTTGAACCGGACGATCTCATTCCCGTGCCCTGTAACCCAGATGCCCTGGTCATGGGCTATGCCCTGAAACTGGGCGGGGAGGTGCATCCGTTAACCCGCTTCATCAACCCAGACGACCTGCTCAACGAGGGCAAGAACACCATCATCTATGAGCAAGATGAGGCCCTGCACGGCAAAATGATACAACTGTTCAGCACGGGCAACTCCGTGGAAAAGGCTTCGGAAAACCTAAAGAGCATCCTGTGCTGTCTGCCCGAAATAGATGCGCCGGAACTGGGGTATGACCACCTTTTCAGGATCATCATCATGCAGTTCATAGATGCCCATAACTTTGATGTTAGGGCCATAAAGAAATCTTGTGTGCACATTGTGAACAAAGATTACAAGATCATTCCGTTTGAGACCATGAACCTCTTTTACAGGGATGATAAAATACATCGATTAAAAGAACTTCAAAACGAAAGGGCATGAGCATAATTCCGTTGGAAGTTGGCAATTTAGACGGGTTAGTGGCCCTGATACTGCTTATCATGATCGGCCCGGCGTTGCTGCTGGCAATCATAGGCGCCATCTTATTGGCCAAGCAAAAAAAGCGGAGCGGTAAGATCTGTCTCATCTTGGCAGGTGTTTACCTTTTGATAAGCTTTGGGATCTGCGGCTCCATGATGCTTTAAACGCTTCTGGTACCTTTAGATCCTATCGCGCTCATCAAGGCTTTTTCGTTTATAATTGTCCCGTATCTTGGTATTGCCGAATTTATAGCGAAAGCCTAGGGTAAGGAGCCTGTTTTCCTGACGTGTGAATGTGGAATTGTCCTGGTCCAGAAATTGCCTGCGGCTGAAAAAATTTCCTTGGTTGAATATATCCTCTATGCCCAAGGAAAGGCTGCCCGCTTTGTTCCAAAATGTCTTTCTCAAATTGAAATCCAGCATACTGATGCCGTCCATACGCCGGTTACCGTTCACCATGGGAGATTGGTAAAAGAAAGATAGGTCTGCCAAAAGACTCTTGTCTTTGAGAAGGGTAAAGCTTTGGTTGGCCCGTGCAATGAAGGTGTTGACCCCATTTTCCACCAAAATTTGGGATTCCAGGTCCCTAAACGTGTCCCGCCGATAAAAGTAGGCCACGAGCAGATAGCTGTACCATCGCTCGGTAATGTCCAGGCTGTAGGTGCCATCTATGCCGTAATTAAAACTGTCGTCCAAGTTATCACTTATAAAGCGCAGCAGATTGGCGTCATTGTCTTGGAACACCTGCTCATTGAACTTATTGGCGTAGTCCTCATAAAAAAGCTCCACGGTGTAGTTCTGATTAAAGGTATGCACCAAGGTAAGCCGGTTGCGGATGGCCGGCAACAGATTGGGGTTGCCCTCAAACACCGTGAAATTGTTCTGAAAATACTGAAAGGGATTGATGTAGTCATACCTGGGCCTATCTATCCTACGGGCATATTGGAGGGTGAGGTTGTTGTTTTCATTGGGTAGATATTGCAGGGAAAAGGAGGGGAACAACTCCAGATATGAGTTTACATTAGGGGCGTTGGCAATGTCCAGGTTGCCCACGGTCTCCGTCTGTTCCGCCCGAAGACCAGAGCGCAGCTTCCATTTGTCCCACTGGGTATTAAAGCTAAGGTAGGCCGCATAAATGGCCTCATCATAATCAAATATCCCTGCTTCGGTAGGGTTGATGCCCGGCTGGTTCCTATCAAAACCCTCTTGCAGGATCGTGCTCCGGGAGTCTATCCCCGCATAGCGCAGACCGGTCTCTAACTGGGAAGCCGTTCCCATAGGAGTGGCATAGTCCAGCTGCATCGTAAACAGGTTTATTTTTTGTTGGGAGGCCGTGGTGAAATTGTTCTCCCCGGTCAGGGCACCGTTTTGGTCAAAGAAATCCGTATTAAGGGCCTGGTCGTCACTATTGTCGTAGAACGTATAATGGGAAAGGAGGGAAAGTTGTGCGCCCTCTTTTTTGAACTTGTGCGTCCAATCCCCATAAAAGGAAAGGTTGAGTTGGTCCCGCCCTGAGGTATTGGTCGTCTCAAAGGTAGATGATAATGTGCCGTTAGCGTCGTTGATCACCGTTCTGGAATCATCCGTTACCCCTATTTTTGGGGCAAGTACATTTATGCTTGAAAAGCTGAATGTGTTCCTTTCATTGGGAGTATAGTCAAAAAATGTGCTGAGGTTGTGCCGATCCCTACGCAGAATCCGCTCTTGGTTCGCCGTCCAAATGCCCCCCAAGGTGCCCGTTTGTGGAAAATTGGTAATATCCGTATACCTAGTGAGCCATTTGTCCTTGCTAAAACTATAATTCACGGAGAAGTCCGTTTTTTTGCCTTTGAAGTAATGGTCCGTACCCACGGTATGCTTGGCAAAAACGGCCTGCCGGTACCGGTTGAAAACCGCACCATTGTAACCGGCCACCAAGTTCTTGCCCATTTTTATATTGATGAGCACCCCATCTTCCGCACTGTATTTGGCCGGGGGGTTGGTAATGACCTCAATGGACTCCACACTGCCCGCAGAGGCCCCGGACAGCAAATTTTCCAGATCCGCTGCCGGCAGGTTCACCCGCCTATCATTGATCAATACGGTTATGGCGGTATTCCCTTTTACAGAGAGCTGCCCCTTGACTATGGTGAGGCTGGGGGTGGCTTTGAGCAATTCCCAAATGGTGCCGTCCACAATGGCCGTATTGGCCACGTTGAACACCAAACGATCGGGCAGCCTTTCCAACTTGGGCTTTTCATAGGTAACAGTGACCTCTTCCAAGACCTGGGCACTTTCAAGGATGGTCAACGTACCCACATGGATGTCCGCGGCCACTTCCACACGTATTTCCTGAGATTGGTTCAAAATATAACTGGCACTGATGAAATAGCTGCCGGCAGGAATGTTCTTGAAACGAAAAAGGCCTTCGTCATCCGTGGCCGTGCCCTTGAACAAAACGGAATCTTGGTCTTTTAAAAGTACATTGGCCAAAGGGATGGGGTTCTGTTCAGCATCCAAAACCTTGCCCGTAAGTGAGAATTCTTGTGCATTGCCGAGGGAAAACAATAACACTAGAATAAAGAATGTCCAATAATCCCTCTTCATTTATTTATAGTAGGTGGTTAAATATAAGAAAGTTATTAAGATAAATCTTACTGGTTTCATAGTAATTGGCCCATGTTAAAGTAAGAAGACCAAAAAATTGATCTGCGTGGCTTTGACCACCAAAAAAGTTGCCCTAGGGCCTTATTCTTCCCCCAAGCGCTCCCGTTCCTCCTTCTCAATATTGCGCTCATTGCCCCCTAACCTGAAATTACCGAAATTGTAGGTGAACCCAAAACGGACGTACTGGGTTTCCGGAACCACCGTATACCCATTGTCCTGGTTCAAGTATGTGGAGAACACCTCAGCATTGGCCCTTCCCAAAATATCGTTCACCGCCACACTGAACAGTGCCCGTTCCTTCCAGAAGGATTTTCTTAGGCCCAAGGTAAGGTTCGTGGTCTCCCCTAAGGTGTAGGACCCCTTTAAAAATCCGGAAAGATAGGTTAGCCCAAATTCCCCTTTTAAACTGCCGTCCTTTGAGAGGGTGAGGTAGTTCGAGACATCCACATAAATGCCATCTACGCGATTGGTGAATTGGTTTTGAGGACTTTCCAAGGCCAAAAAAGTCTCCTCTTCACGAAATAATGAAATATAGGAATACACATACCAGCTGTTGGAGACAGATTTGCCATAATTGAAATCAAACCCATAGGATACACTGCCCACTGCATTTTGGGTCACCTCCCTTAAAATCAGGTTCTCATTGTCCTGAAAGGAAAAGGTGCTGATATAGGCCCCATTGTCCCGGTAGTACAGATCAAAAAAGAACTCTTGGTTCAAGACATAGCCCAAGTTGAAATTATTGCTGAAACTGGGCAAGAGATTGGGGTTTCCCTCTATAAAATTGTTCTCACTGATAAAGGTGAGAAAGGGGTTGAGGTCCTCATATCTGGGCCGTTGTAACTTCCTGGAATAATCAAAACTCAAACTGTGGTTTTCCGCAAGGTTATAGAGCACATATAAGCTGGGGAAGAATTCCAAATACTGCAAATCGTTGATCGTTGCCCTTGCCACAGAGGTGCCGGTGCTCTCCGTATACTCTGCCCTTAGGCCGGCCTTGATGCTCCATTTCTCCCAATCTTGGGTGGTGCTGAGGTAGCCGGCATACACGGCTTCATCATAGTTGAAATTGTCCGATAGGGCCGGCACCGCATTGGGGCCGTTGTTCAGGTCCACATAGTCCAAGATACTGGTGCTATTGATAAAGGATCCCTTGACCCCTGCGGCAAGGGACAGTGCGCCAAAGGGCTGTTCATAATCCGCTTGGCCGGTAATGATCTCAATGTCCTGTAGGGCGTCCGTTCTAAAATTGAATTCCCGAAAGGGCACCCCATTGGGCTGAAAGTAGATGGAGCCCACATTTTGATCGTTACGATCTTCAAAATAGGTATAGTGCCCGTTTACGGTGAGACTTCCGTTTTCCTTAAAGAGATGCTTGTAGGTGATGTCCGTGGCCAAATTGTTCTTGGCACCGTCCTCTATGTTCAAGGTGGTAAAAGTGGAGTCTATGGCGCCCATACCATTGGTCACCACGGTCCGTTGCGGAGTTTCGTTGGTGCGGAAGGGCGTTAGTTGCGCATTGGAGCTTAGGTTAAGGCTATTGCGGGCATCAAATTCATAATCCATAGTCAGTGCGGCGGTATGTGCCCTATTTCTTTTGGTCTGGTCAAATTCAAAGTCCCATCGGGAGAAAACCCCCATTTCGTCCATAAAGTTGGCATAGCCCTTCGTATTTTGGAATTCCTTTCTAGGAGCAAAACCATAGCTTGCGCTGAGGTTGAGTTTTTGGGTCTTGTAAAAATGGGAGGTGCCAAAAAAGTATTTGGGGAAAACGGCCTGTGTGTACTGCGTGTTGAGGTTGCCCTTATAGCCCAAAGAGATGTTCTTGCTGGTAATGATGTTCAGTACCGCACAGCCCTCTGCATCATAGCGGGCCGGCGGATTGTTGATGACCTCTACGGATTTGATGTGCTGCCCTTGGTAGTTCTCCAAAAGGTTGCGCACCTCTTCATTGGACAATTGCACCTTACGGTCATTGATATAGACCGTAGCGGCCTGGTTTCTCACCTGTAACTGATCTTGCATCACAATGACACCTGGGGTCTGTTTTAGAATGTCCCAAGAGCTGCCTTGGGATACCACGGTATTCTCCACATTAAAGACCAAGCGGTCTACCAAACGGTCCACTTTGGGCCGGCCGGCCACTACCGTGACCCCCTCTAGGGACTCCGAAGTCTGATCTACGATCACGGCCCCGATCCGTATGTTCCCGGATATGTCCAAGGCCATGTTGTTGGAATTCCTTCCCACATAACTGGCCCTTAGAAGATATAGGCCCGCGGCAATGTCCTCCAATAGAAAGGACCCATTTTCATCCGCGGCCGATCCCTTGACCATAACGGAATCCGCCATGTTGAGCAAATAGACCGAAGCAAAGGGA
>CAKZLG010000084.1 GCA_937125035.1 uncultured Maribacter sp.
GGGACACGGAAAATGTTGCGGTCTTGGGCGATTTCACAACTTTTGTGAACAAGGAGTACCTCAAGAACAAGGGGATGTCCCAACGTGCCATTGTGATCCATGATGTTCAGGCACAGGGCAAGGAACTCTATGTTTCCGTGGGGCGTTATGCTGCCAATTCGGAGGGTAGGCAGCTCTCCGGTATCTTACAGGATGTTTTTCAGCGGAATGCCGTGGTACGTGCCAAAGAACAGGGAACGCCCTATGACCTAAAAGATCCCGTGGGCACCTATCTGGCTAAAAATTTACTGCCCCCATTGGTCGTGCTCACCTTGAACGCTGCCACTGATAAAGAGGTGACGGGCATTAAGGTGAAGTCCGGTTCTGGAAAGCTGGCACGTATGCTGGAAGATGGCCTTTGGAAGGATGGTACAAGTATTTCCAGCCTAACGATTGAAGAATAAAGGCGGCGGAATAAAGGCATGGATCTTGAAGGTTGGTTGTATGATGCTAATAAGATGTCTATTTTTTTGGATGATTTTGGCTCCCGCGGTCCTATGGTCCCAAGATTCCCTGCTCACCATCACCGCTGAAAAGGGCGATGGCGTTCTTTCTCTGTTGCGCAAGCAAGGGGTAGATCCCTATCAATACTATGATGAGTTCATCCATTTGAACAAGGAAAACCTAAGGGACAGTGTGCACCTATACGCCGGGGCCACCTATCAGTTGCCCCCAGCCATTATAGATACCCTCGCCCAAGCCCACATTGCCTTGGGCAAAGAAACTCAGAAAGACAATGAGGGGGAGGAGGTGCTTCGATTTCCCATTTTTGGACCGGACAAAGAGGTGGTGGATATGAAGTCCGACCGGCTCAAAGGTACCATCTACTATCTGGTTTCCGGTCATGGAGGCCCCGATCCAGGAGCCATGGCGGAGTATGAGGGACAATGGATCAGTGAGGATGAATATGCCTATGACATTACCTTGCGGCTTGCCCACGAGCTTTTGAGCCATGGGGCCACGGTCTATGTGATCATCCGGGATGACGATGGGATCCGGGATGAGCGTATCTTGGAAATGGACCGGGATGAAGTGGCCTATCCCGATCTGGAAATTCCCTTGAACCAAGTAGCACGTTTACGGCAGCGTGTGGCCATTGTCAACGAACTCTACAAGGAAAATAAGGGTAAATACCAACGGTTGATCGTTACCCATGTGGACAGTAGGAGCGTGGGGGAGAACATAGATGTTTTTTTCTATCACCATGAAAAGAGCCAAAACGGGAAGCAATTGGCGGAGAGTATTCATAAGACCTTTCTTGCCAACTATAAGAAGTATCAGCCCAACCGTACGTATTCGGGTACGTTTGAAGACCGTACTTCCTTGTATTTGGTAAAAAAGACGCATCCCGCCATGACCTTTATTGAAATAGGGAACATCAAGAACAAAAAGGATCAAAAGCGCATCTTGGAACCCGATAACCGCCAAGCCCTGGCCAAATGGATATCTGAGGGCATCCTACTCGATTTTGAGGGCGATACCAATTAGTTCAGGGCGCAGTATTTGCTGTAATGGCCATACAGGGCTTGCGGCGGATAGCCCAAAAAATGTTTTAGGTGTATGATGCCAAAATGAAACTGTAGCCTTATCACGCCCTTTTTCCGATAGCGCCTGGCAGAGGTCGTCACCGTGCTGGGTACTATTTTAAATGGAACGCGCTGGTACACCCTGCCTATAAATTCATTGTCCTCATAGACCGTGTATGCGGCATCAAAACCACCCAATTCCGTAAAAAGCGCACGGCAGATGAAGAGCGATTGGTCCCCGCCCCTGCAGATAAGAAGGTTGATCCGTGTGCACCATCCAAAGAACCTAAGAAAGGGGCTATCATCATCAAACTTCATGCGGAAACAACCAGCTTGGTGTCCGCCTTGGACGGCCTTTACGATCTGGGCATCAAAATGGGGCGGGGGCAAGGTGTCCACATGCAGGAAATACAGGATGTTTCCGGTTGCCTTTTGGGCCCCCAGGTTCATTTGTTTGGCCCTGCCTTTTTCACCAAGCACCACTTTGGCGCCGTGAGCCTTCGCCACGGCCACGGTCCGGTCCGTACTGCCGCCATCCACCACAAGGACCTCGAGCGCCCCTTGCATGGCGCTGTGTTTTGAAATATGCGGCAGCAGCACCCCCAGGCAGCCCTCTTCATTGAGCACGGGAATGATGATGCTGATATGCTGTAGCTCTGCTGATGCCATTGTTGAACGCTGCCAACTAGGTAGGAAAATGTGGGGGCTCCTTACACTATTTTTATCAATTCCTGGAAAAGCTGTACCATTTTTGGCTCCGTTGCTTCGGCAATGGCTATGATTTCCTGGATATCCACGGGTTGCAGCGCATCTGGGTCGCATTCATCCGTAAGCACGGAAACGGCCACTACGGGCAGGCTGAGATGGTTGGCCACGATGACTTCTGGAACGGTGCTCATCCCCACGGCATCCGCCCCCATGATCTTCAACATGCGGTATTCTGCCCGGGTTTCCAATTGGGGCCCCACAACCGAGGCATAGACCCCTTTTCTTAGCGCAATGCCATGTTTTTCCGCTATGCTGGCCAATTTATCCCCCATGACCTTATCATAGGGGGCGGACATGTCCGTAAAGCGCTCCCCGAATTCGGACACGTTCTTAAAGGCCAGGGGCGATCCACCCTGCAGGTTGATATGGTCTTCGATCAACATCATATCGCCTTTTTTGAAATTTAGGTTAACGGCCCCGGCCGCATTGGAAATAAAGAGATGATGTATGCCCAAGAGGTGCATGACCCGTATGGGGTAGGTTATGTCCAAAAAGTCATAGCCCTCATAGAGGTGAAAGCGGCCCTGCATCACCACCACCTTTTTATTGGAAATGGTGCCATAGACCAATTTGCCCGAATGAAATTCCACCGTGGCCAATGGGAAAAACGGAATATGGTTGTAATGGGCCACAACGGGGTCCTCTATTTCATCCACCAACCGCCCAAGGCCGGTGCCCAGCACAATGCCTATTTCCGGTTGTTCAAAGCCTTTGTTCCTTAAGTACTGAACGGATTCCTCCAATTGTTTTTTAGTCATGGATGCATATGTTTTAAAAAAGGCGCAAAGGCCGTATGGTTTTTAATGTCTTCATACCGATCTACATCGTTACGGGCCTCCAATAGCAGGTAGGACTCCTGTTTTAGATCGGTCAGGGTCTTTTGGAGCACGGTGTCCGTTCCCCATTCCTTGTTCTGGAAGAGGGTCATGTTGGGACTTTTCATGCCCAAGAGGTAATAGCCACCGTCCGTGGCGGGGCCAATGACGTAGTCATGTTCGTCCAGCGCCTTAAAGGCATTTTCCAAATCTGTTTGATCCAGTTCGTATAGATCACTGCCAATGATGATTATTTTTTCATAGCCTTCCTCAAAACCGTCCATGAAAGCGTTCCCCATCCGCTCTCCCAAATCGGCGCCCGCCTGCTTTTTTTTGCCATAGAGCGCATTGTCCCAGAGATCATGGGTCCAAATTTCCTCGGAATAATATACCGTTTTATGGGCATAAAGATTATGGGTAATGGTGGCGGTATGGCGCAAAAGAAAGGTGTAGATGTCCAGTGCGGCCTTATCCCCGATCGTGGCTGCGAGTCGTGTCTTGCATTGGCCCAATTCCGGGTTTCGGGTAAATATCAAGAGCAGATTTTTAGAGGTTGCCAAGGTAAAATCGAGCGTCTTTTCGTCTTTTTGGTTCTTATGGTTTTGGAGTATTCCCACGGAAAGATAATTAATTGGGGTTGAACATTACTTTTTTGGGCCGGTGTACACCTTCGTTCCTTTCTGGAGGAGTTTCCCCCATTGCTTATTAAAGGCGTGCACACTGTCCGTGGGTTGTCCTTGCCCATTGTAAACGGTACGGTTCTCGTTTTTCCAGGCAAAGATGCCCCCGTAGAGGTTTTTTACATGGGTATAGCCAAGTTCTTGCAGCGCTTCCCCAATGTTCTCGGAACGCACGCCAATGGAACAGTAGACGATGATGGGCCGCTGCCTGTCTGGGTGTTCTTTGGTGAACTCTTCCGCATCAAAATCCTTATGGCCCACCCAATGGGCGTCTTGCAAATGGCTTACGGCATATTCTTCGTGTTCTCGGGTATCCAAGAGCAGGATGTCTTCGGAAGGGGTCACCTCTTGCACCTGCACGTAGGGTACAGAGCCCCTGTTATAGCGTTGTAGTGCCCTGTCCATTTTGGTTTGGCCATGGGCCATGGTCATTAAAGTAGGCAAAAGCAAAAAAAGTGCTGAAAATCGCATAAGTCGCACAATTGGTTTGCCACAAAGGTACTATTTTAGTAAAGTATGGGTAGGTTGCGGAAACCTTAATTTAAATCGGATTTAATGAAAACTAGATTGCGCCCTTTGTGGCTGTTACTTTGTTTGGGGGCCTTGGTCCTATCCTGTAAAGAGACGGCAAAAAATACGGAGAAGGCCCAAGGGGCCAATGAACAGGAAACGGCCTATTATACGGAGGCCTTTAGGCCCCAATTCCATTTCTCCCCCGAGGAAAAATGGATGAACGACCCCAACGGACTCGTTTACCACAAGGGCATCTACCATCTCTTTTATCAATATTATCCAGAGGACATTGTATGGGGGCCCATGCACTGGGGGCATGCCACCAGTACCGATCTGGTGCATTGGCAGCATAAACCCATTGCCCTGTACCCGGATGAACATGGGCTTATTTTCTCGGGTAGCGCTGTGGTGGACGTGAACAACACCTCCGGTTTTGGGAGCTTGGAAAATCCGCCCTTGGTGGCCATTTTCACCTATCATGATATGAAGGGGGAACAGGAGGGCAAGAATGATTATCAAACCCAGGGCATTGCCTACAGTTTGGACAATGGGGAAACGTGGACAAAGCATGTGGGCAACCCCGTCATCAAAAATAACGGATACAAGGACTTTAGGGACCCCAAGGTCTTCTGGAATGAAAACACGAACAAATGGACCATGCTCTTGGTGGCCGGGGACCACATGCAGGTATGGCTGTCCGACAACCTTAAGGTCTGGGAGCAGGTAAGTGAATTTGGAAGGGACAAAGGGGCCCATGGCGGGGTTTGGGAGTGCCCCGATATGTTTAAGTTGAAGGTGGATGGGACCGCTATGGAAAAATGGGTACTGCTCATCAGCATCAATCCGGGAGCGCCCAATGGGGGCAGCGGCACGCAATATTTTATTGGCGATTTTGATGGAACAACCTTCACCACGGAACAGGACGGGGCCAAATGGTTTGATCTGGGGAGGGACAACTATGCCGGGGTCACCTATAACGATGCCCCGAACGGGGAACGTATTTTTATAGGCTGGATGAGCAATTGGGACTATGCACGGGATACTCCCACGGAAAAATGGCGCAGTGCCATGACCTTGCCCAGGACCTTACGTTTGGAAAATATGAACGGGCGATATGAATTGTTCAATTATCCCATTTCGCAAGTGGACATGCTTATGGACGGAAGCACAACAGGGCGCAGCATGGAAATGGCAGCGGGCGATACGACCCAGCTAGCATTGCCCAGCGGCAACCAAACAGAGATCAAATTTACGGTTACCCGGCCCAACATGCAGCTCATCCTGCGCAATGAAAAGGGCGAAGCCCTCAACCTCTCTTTGGATGCGGATGGGGAAATGGCCCGCCTAGACCGGTCCCAATCGGGATTGGTGGATTTTTCCGAACGTTTTGTGAACGGGGTGCAAGAGATGCCCATGCCCCATCTGCCGGAAGGCCCCATAGAGGTCCGTATGTTTTTGGATAACTCCTCCTTGGAGGTTTTTGTGAACAAGGGGCAGTATGTCATGACCAACCAGATTTTCCCAACCCAGGACTATACCGTTCTGGAAATGGTCCCCAAAGGAACAGCGCCGTTGGCCATCACGGAAATGACCGTGCGCCCCGTTGCCCGTATTTGGGATTAAGGATAGGCCAATGCGGTCATCTGCCCGGCCATGGCCTCTAGGTCTATACCCAGGTTTTCCTTATTCACCCGCACCACATCTTCCCGGAGCTCTTTGGGCAATTGGGCATAACCCGCTTGGGCGCCAAGAATCATGCCCGCCACGGCGGCCACGGTATCATTGTCCCGCCCATAATTGACAATGAACTGTAGCGTTTTTAGGAAGTCGCCCTTGCCATGGGCCATGCCGGTGACCATGATCTGCCATATTTCAGCGGAATGAAAGGGAATGGCCCTTTTCTCGTTTTCCAAAAACCGATAGAGTTGTTCCTGTTGGGCCCAATCCATAGTAGTGCCCGGATAGTGTTTTGGCGCTTTGGGAGGATGTGGGGGATCCAGGGCAAGAGTTCCTTGCAGATGGCCTTCCTCCGCCAGACGGACCTGTTGCAGGGCAGTAGTCCAGATGGCATAGGGGATGCGGCCCACGAGCCTACTGTCTTGGTAGCCTTCGGTGTCCGTAAAGGGCACCACATTCAAAATGGCATGCATATCTTGGGTACGGAGGGCCATCTGTACCATGGCCGCCACTAAGGCTGAGATGTCCTTGGCATAGCCAATATCAAAAAGGGCATGTTCGTACCCTAGCGCATAGGCCTCCTCTGTATTTTTCGCGATCAGGCCAAACATGGGGGTATACAATTGCCCGGCACAGGACATTTCCCCACCATAAAAGCGGTTCAGGGCCGCCAGATACTGGTTGGGGTCCTGATCATAGGCCATGGATACCCGGGCCCATTCCTTTATCCAATCCAGTTTTTCCATTTTTTCGTCCAACAGGTCCGTGTTTGTGGCAATGTCCGGATCTTGTAGGTCATGGGCCAGAAATTGGTAGTATTCGGTAATATAGTTGGAAAAGGCCGCGGCATTCGGCGCCCCTTGCACTTTTTTGAGGTAATCCACCATAAGGTATTTCCATCGTGTATCATCTGTGGTGGCACCGGCCAAAAGGTTGTTTTCCCAAGTGCCCTCGGGGGACTGTACCCGTTCCGCTGGGGTGAGCCCGGTAATGTACCCATATTTTAATTGGATGTCCTTTCTGTGCCACATTTCCGTGCTGGCCCCCATGGCATCCCCAATGGCGGAACCCACCAGGGCGCCCAACACCTTGTCATGGTAGTGGGCCTTGGTCAGGGTTAAGGTATCTTTGGTATAGGCTGCACTTTTTGGCGCATTGAGTTGTACCGCCGCTCGTTCTTTTTTACAAGAGAGGGACAGCAGTAGTACTAGAATTAAAATGGTAGGTTTCATGAAAGGCAATTGGTGTTGGTTTAAGGATACGAAGTGGTTAACGCACGTACTTTAGAAAGCAATCATAAGGCTCTTTTCAGGGTTCCTCACTTTGGGCGGGGCATAGGAACCGCAATTATCGTAGATCTTTATCATTGTTGTTTGTTTTTTCTAAGGGTTCAATATTTCATTTTCATATTTGATGGCAAAGTTTCGCATTTCAGCAATGAGCGGCATTATACTGTGTCCTATGGAGGTTAATCGATACTCCACCCTGGGCGGTATCTCCCCGAAATTTTTGCGTGCGATCAAATTGGTGTCGGTAAGATTTTTCAATTCTTGTGTCAACATTTTTTCACTGATGTCCGGTATCAACCTCTTTAATTGTGATGGCCTTAATGGCTCTTGTGCCAGTTGAAATAAAATAAGGAGTTTCCATTTTCCTCCAAGTAGTTCTGTGGTGGTCCTGATGGGACACCGAGCCGTTATTTTGAATTCCTCCCTTTCCATACTTACTTTTTGGTGAGTACTGTTTATTATTTACGTACGTCAAAAGTAAATATATTTGCACTGGATTCATTGGAAATTAAAAAATTTAATGCAACAATGGCCCACCAAGACACAACAGCGTTACAAACAGGAATAAAAATGAAGATCGTCTACGTATATGATGCCCTATGCGGCTGGTGTTATGGTTTTTCACCGGTCATGAAGCAATTTCAAGCCAAGCATAAGGACAGTTTAAGTTTTGAGGTCGTTTCCGGGGGAATGATAACAGGAGAAAGAATCGGTCCCGTTGGTGAGGTTGCCCCCTACATCAGCAGGGCGTACAAAGATGTTGAAAAGGCCACCGGCGTGGTCTTTGGGGATGTATTTTTAAAGGGAACCTTAGAAAAGGGAGATGCCATCTTCACCTCCATACCACCCGCAATTGCCCTGTCTGTCTTTAAAAGTTCGGGGTCCGATAAGGACAGTGTCGCATTTGCATCAGCGTTGCAGAAAGCTATATACTATGACGGAATTGAACCGGAGAACCTCGAAGCGTATGGTGAAATAGCTGCCGATTTTGGGCTTGAAGCTGGCAATTTCATTGAAAAAATGAAAGACAGCACGTACATGGCATTAGCGCTAGAGGATTTTAAAACCTCTCAAAAATTACAGGTTACGGGATTCCCCACGGTCTTTTTGGAGCATGATGGAACCTATCATAAGATCGGAAGTGGATGTATGCCCTTATCGCAATTGGAAAATAACTATTCACTCATTAAAAACAGCAGAAATTGAAAAAGAAAATAGCATTGTTCGGCGCATCCGGTCAAACCGGGCAGCACTTTTTGGAAAAGGCGCTTGAAAAAGGGTATGAAGTAAAAGCCCTGGCGAGAAGTCCTGAAAAAATCAGTCAAACCAGCCCCAAATTGGAAATACATAAGGGAGATGTGCTCAACTTGGAGGATGTACAACAAACCGTGGAAGGGGCCGATATTGTAGTGAGTCTGTTCGGGCATGTAAAGGGTTCGCCGGAATGGTTGCAAACCAATGGCACTAAAAACATCGTCCAAGCAATGAAGGACCATGATGTGGACAGGATCATTTCCCTTTCGGGAGGCGGTCTGCCCTTTCCAGAAAAGGATGAGCCCAAATTTGCGGATAAATTGATAAGGACCATAATGAAAATAGCCGTTCCAAAAATTTTGAACGATGCCATTAAGCATCATCAGGTATTAAGGGACAGTGGTCTAAACTGGACTATCGTAAGAGGGCCAAGATTAACGAATGACCCCGGCTCAGGTACCTACCGTGTTGGTTGGGTGGGCGTGAATGCCAGTACAAAAATAAGCAGGGAAGACTTGGCAGCTTTTATCCTAACCCAGGTCAATGATGAAAAATTCAGTCTTCAAATGCCCTTCGTAAGTGTTTAGGAGGAATTGGTTTGCAAGGGGGTAACTTTTTGGCGGGCGCGGACCGTTGCGTGGTGGTGACGTGAGAGGTGCATACAAGACCCATAGGCCAGAGGCTTTTTTGGACAGTGGTAGAGCCAAAGCCCTTGGGGTAGCGAAGTGGTTTTTGGTGGGGGCAAAAAGGGCTCGTTCCTTATGCTTGGTTTTGCCAATCCATATGCCGGCATCTGCTGTATTTTCAGCTGTTTGGACAAGGTAGCGGTCAGCATTGACCAAGGGAATACATCCCAACTTCTTGCTAAACGCTCCATTGCAATGGCAAGGGAGGAGCTTCAAATAAAGTTTGTTTTACAAGTAGGCCAACAAAGTCATGCCCTCTTTTTATGGGGTAATAAGGTCCTTGGCCATGCCCAATAATTCTTCCTTTTCGGCCACGCTGCGCTGTAAGGGCAACTGGGCAAGGCCGATCAACCTTCGCATGATTTCAATGCCGGCTACCTGCGCCATTAGTTTTTCATCCAAGGAATGGGGGTAGGTCTGGGCGACCTTTTGGGCATACGAGATATCATGTGTGGCCAAAATCAAATGGCCCACCATGACCCCAAGGTCAAATTCTGGAAAGCCCACAAAACCAAATTCGGGATCCAAAACGTACATGTCGCCCCCTTGTTGCATCCAACTACCGGGGTAGTAATCGCCATGCAACAGGGTGCTGCCCTTTTCCAAATACCTATCGCCAATACGGCAAATGGTGTCCACCAATGCCTTATCCGATTTAATGGGTTGGGCAAGTGCATCAAGGCCGGGCTGTATCTCATCCAAGGAAATGCCATTGTTTTCTTTAAAAGGGAGTACGAAGATATGTTGGTGGTTGAGCTTGCGCATTTCCAAATTGTCCGGAAAATCCTGGGGAGTGGGCGTGCTGTGGATTTCACCAATGATTTGGATCAATCGTTTTAGCTGTGTGCCGCTTATTTCTCGTTGGGCGTAGAGGGTGGTCATGTCATCACAGTCCCCCAAATCCTGCATGAGCAGAAGGTGGTTATCGCCATCAAAGCCCAGCACCTTGGGAAGGTGGTCCTGTAGGGTGCTCTGTGTCAAGGCACGGTAGAACAAGTGCTCTATGTGAATGCGTTCCACGGGGGCGGCCACTTGTGGGTATTTCTGCACATACGGGCGGGATTGTTTGATGATGAAGGACCGCAGGTTGGTGCGCACCCGCAGCACCACGTTCATATTGCCCTCACCCGGCTTGGAAATGCCGATCACTTTCTCCCCTTCTTGCAGCCATTGGCGTTGTGCCATATAATCCGCTAGGGAGGCTGGCTCCATCGTAACATCGATCTGTATCAAAATAGGTGTTTTACGGTTCCGTGCAAGATAGGTCTTAAAATTAAGACCCTCCTTTCAAGGGGATTGGATTTTTATGGTTTGGGGGAGGGAAAACGGACGCTAAGAGCTCAAAAAAATACCCTCCAAAAAGTTTCCGGACAAAATAGAGGGTGTTTAAATGTCTACTGTAATCGCAACTTTACTATACCGCAGCGGAGTTGTATGGCCAATGAACATCGTCACGTTATTGACTTCTATAAATGGAGAATTGCATGGTATGGGTTGGCTATGCAAAGGGCAAGTCAAAAAGGATGTGACAAAAAAAAATTAGACGCTGCCTTAACATTGCCAAAAATGGAAACAGGAGAGGCTAAAATAAGAACATAGGAAAGGATTATGAAGCCAAAAACCAATCTTAGGTACCTGCAGTATATAACCTCGCTCCGTTCGTAGTTCCTTTTAGGACCCCCTGCTGAAAACAACGAATCCAGCTGCCCATGGCAGCTGCTGTTTTATTACCCTTCTTTTTGTTTGATCAGGCTTCCCAAAATCCTGCAAAATAAAAAACCCGCTCTTGAGGGAGCGGGTTCGCTGCTTTATGTGGTGCCTCCAGGAATCGAACCAGGGACACATGGATTTTCAGTCCATTGCTCTACCAACTGAGCTAAGGCACCA